>NZ_JBVVOT010000007.1:0-309760 GCF_055807455.1 Bradyrhizobium sp. Kon58 | reverse complement strand
CCACATCACCGCAGGACTTGACGCACAGACCCCGGGCGTCAGGACCACACGACTTGTTCGTCCGCGCACGTCCTCGCATGTCGCTTCGGGAGCTGGCGTGTGCTCGCACCCGAAGCCATGCGAAGACGTTGTCGGCGCCGTGTCGTAGGCACGAATGCCATTGCTCACAGCCGAAGCCGCCCTGCAATGCAATCGCGCCCGACGCCGTCGCGTCCATCGCTACCCAGCCCGCGGTTCGTGACGATCGCGATCCGCCCCTTGTCTCGGGCCAGGGTGTGTCGCTTGTACGTCAAATCCGAATTTCGGTAAAGTGGAATATTTTTGCCGGGTGCACTTGACCGGCCAAGGCGGCACACTTTCACGCAGTGTTTCGCCCTTTGGCGCACCGCGCTCCAGGGAGGCGTCTGGAGCTATCCGCCAGAAGCAACATTGTTCCGAAATTGTGATGCGATGTCTTTTGGCCATGCCATTTCGTGAGTATGATGCAACTGAAGAGTCCCACACCTAGCGGGGACACGTTCAGGGAGAGTCGCCATGGCTGTAGCAGGGACAGCTCGGTGGACGTGGATTTGGCCAGGGCTGGCGTGGGGCGTCCTGTTGATCAGTTTCGTTCTCGGCAAAGGCGGGGTCATCGACGCCGCCGCCGGAGCGGCTCTGTTCGGCACGGTCTTCGCCGCCGTGTATCACGCCGAGGTGGTCGCTCACCGCGTCGGCGAGCCGTTCGGCACGCTGATCCTGGCGTTGGCCGTGACGGTGATCGAGACGGCGCTCATCGTCTCGGTGATGATCGGCGCGCCTGCCGAGAAGGCCGGGCTGGCCCGCGACACGGTTTTCGCGGCAGTCATGATCGTCTGTAACGGCATCGTAGGTGCTTGTCTGCTGTGGGGCGGCGTGCGCCACCATGAACAGGGCTTCCAGGCGCAAGGCGCCAGTGCCGCTCTCGCCGTGCTGGTGGCTCTCACCAGCCTCACGATGGTGCTTCCGAACCTTGCAGCCCAAGAGCTCGGTCCGCTGTACAACACCTCGCAGCTCATCTTTGCCGCGCTTGCGTCCTTGATTCTGTACCTCGCGTTCGTCTTCGTTCAGACGGTCAGACACCGTGACTATTTCCTGGCCGCGAAAGGTGCCGCGGCCGACGAGCATTCGCCTCCTCCGGCCAACGGAACGACCAGCCTGAGCGCCGCTCTCCTCGTCGTCTCCCTTGTGGCCGTCGTGGGGCTTGCGAAAGTCCTTACCCCCAGCGTGGAGCGCGCCATCGATTATCTCCAGGTCCCTAAGGCAGTCGTCGGCACGATCATCGCCGCACTCGTTCTTCTTCCGGAGGCAGTGGCGGCCGTCAAGGCGGCCCAAAGCGACCGGCTTCAGACCAGTCTCAACCTCGCCCTCGGCTCGGCGCTCGCGACCATCGGCCTGACCATTCCCGCCGTCGCGGCTGTCTCGATCGTCATGGGATATCGGCTCGAACTCGGGTTGGACATAAAGGATTTGGGGCTGCTCATGCTCACGCTGCTGTTGAGTGTCATCACACTCGGCACCGGGCGGACCACGGTGCTGCAGGGCGTCGTGCATCTGGTCATCTTCGCCGCGTTTCTGTTTTTCGCGGTAGTGCCGTGAGCTCGCGGAACGACGCCGCCAGGCCGAAGGATCAAATTCAATAGGATTCGAGGAGCGCTCGATGATCCGACATCTTACGCGATTTGGCATCTTGACGCTCCTTGTCGTCGGCTTGCAGGGCTGCGGGGAAAAGAAGAAGGAGGCGAGCGAACAGCCGGTCCGCGGTCTGCGCGCCTACAAGGTGGCCGCGACGGCGGAAAGCCGCGTTCGGCGCTTCCCGAGCGTTCTGCAGCCGGCCGACGTCAGCAGCCTCTCCTTCGAGATCGGGGGCCAGCTGAAGGCCGTCGGCCTCACCGTCGGCCAGAAGGTGCAACTCGGCGACGTTCTTGCCGAAATCGATCCGAGATCGCTGCAGAGCCAGGTGGACCAGGCCAGCGCGGGCGTGCAGCAGGCGCAGGCGCAGCTCGACAACGCCCAGTCCGATTTCCAGCGCAAGGAAGAACTCCTCAAGCGCGGCGTCGCGACCCAGGCGGCTTTCGAGCAGTCTAACGCCACCTTGCTCAGCTCGAGAGCCCAGCTCGACCAGGCGCGCCGCCAGCTCGAATTGGCCGATCAAAACCTTGATCGCAGCAAGCTGCTGGCTCCCTTCGCCGGGACCATCGCTCGCGTGGAGGTCAAATCCTTCGCGCAGGTCGCTGCGGGGCAGCCGGTCGCTACCCTCTACAGCGACGACAGCTTCGAAATGTCCTTTCTGGTGCCGGCCGCGACCTTCCAGAGCCTGAAGGTCGGGCAGAAGGTGGCCATCAAGGTCGCCGATAAGCCCGATCTTCCGCTCAAGGGCGAGATCAGGGAGCTCGGGTCCAAAGCCGAGCAGGTATCGGCGTTCCCGGTTGTGGTCAGGCTGGACAACGATGCCCCTGGTCTGAACGCCGGTATGTCGGTCGAGGTCGCGATCGAAGAACCGTTGGTCGTGGGCCGCAGCGGGTTTCTCGTTCCGCTCACCGTGCTGGTGCCCGAAGGCGGAAAGATCCTGCAGAACACCGGTACGGTGTTTCGCTACGACGAGGCAAGTTCGACGGTGAAGAAGAGCACCGTCACCGTTGGCGGAATCCGGGACAATCGTCTCGTCGTGGTGGAGGGCGTCAAGCCTGGGGACGTCCTCGCCTCGGCAGGGGTGTCCTACCTCTCGGACGGACAAAAGGTGAAGCTGCTTCCGTTCGAGGAGGCGGGACCGTGAATCTTCTCACCCGGTTCGGGCTGGCGGGGTCCCGATTCACGATCATGGCCATGATCGGTCTGCTGATTGCCGGCATCGGGCTCTATCCGAACTTCCCTAAACGCGAAGACCCGGTCATCGTCATCCGGACGGCGGTTGTGTCGGCCCTTTTTCCGGGCATGGCGCCCGAGCGAATGGAGAATCTGGTCGCCGTTCCCGTCGAGCGAAAAGTACGCGAGCTCGCTGAGGTCAAGGACATCCGAACGCTTGCCGGCGAAGGATCCCTGACCATCTATGTCGACCTGAAGGACGAAATCGCGAACGTCAACGCCACCTGGCAGCGACTGCGCGACAAGATGGCCGACGCCAAGATCGAGCTGCCCGATGGGGTGGTCGGACCGTTCGTCAACAGCGACTTCGGCGATGTCGCAATCGCGACCATCGCCATCACAGGGGAAGGCTTTTCCCCCCGCGAACTGAAGGACGCGGCCGAGGACTTTCGGAAGAAGCTCTATCAGATCGGTGGCATCTCAAAAGTGGAGCTTCACGGCGTGCAGGACGAGCGGGTATGGCTCGAACTCGATACCCGGAAGATGGCCGCCATCGGCGTTCAGGTCAACGCGTTGATCAAGGATCTCCAGGGACAGAATGTCGTGCTGCCGTCCGGCAACATCAACGCCGACGGCACGCGCCTTCTGCTCGAGACCTCCGGCGATTTTCCAAACGTGCGGGCGATCGAGACCATGCTCACGCGGGTCGGGACCACCGACAGCCTGGTTAGGCTTGCCGATATCGTCACGGTCCGCCGAGACTACGTCTCCCCGAAGGTCAAGCCGATCTATTTCAATGGTCGTCCCGCCGTGGTCCTCAGCGTCATTATGCAGCCGGACCAGGACGTCACGCAGCTTGGAGTCAAGCTCCGTGCGGCCGCAGGCGACTATGAGGAGCGCCTTCCGATCGGCTACGCCGTCTCTTTCGCGACCTACCAGGCCGATCAGGTCAGCGCCTCCGTCAATTCCGCCCTCTCGAGTGTGGCCCAGACTTTCGTCGTCGTGGCAGTGCTGGTGATCGTTTTTCTGGGCCTGCGGGCGGGCACTATCGCGGCGATGATCGTTCCCTTCGCCGTGATGTTTTCGTTGATCGGCATGCGGGCGCTGGGGATCGCGCTGGAGCAGGTCTCGATCGCGGCGATCATCATCGCGCTCGGTCTCCTGGTCGACAATGGCGTCGTCATCGTCGAGGACATCGTCAGCCGGATCGGCCGCGGAGTGCCTTCCGAGGAGGCCGGCCTAGCCTCCGGAGAGCAGTATGCGCTGCCGCTCCTGATCTCCTCGATCACCACCATCGCAGCGTTCTTGCCGCTCATGCTGCTATCGGGCGCGTCTGGCGAGTATGCGTTTTCGCTGGCGGCCGTGGTGGCGCTCACGCTTGGCGGCTCCTGGATCACGGCGATGTACATTCTTCCCGCCCTGACCGTGTGGCTGATCGGCCGGGGGGCTGGATCTGCTGAGGAGGATGCGGCGCCGTCTCGCCTGCAGCGGCTCTATGCCTCCGCGCTCGGCTCGGCCTTGCGCTTCTCTCCTATCGTCCTGGCCGGTTGCATTGCGCTCGTCGTAATTGCGCTTACTCAATTCCCGCGCATCCCGAAGGAGATGTTTCCGCTCAGCGAACGTAGCCAATTCCTGATCTACATGAATATGCCTGACGGGACCGACATCTCGCAAACGGAAGATCGCGCGCGCGAGATCGAACGGTGGCTCGGGGACAGAAGGGCCAATCCGGAGATCTCCAGCGAAATCCTGTACGTGGGTGACGGCGGGCCGAGATTCTATCTCACTCTGACCCCAGTCCCGCCAGATCCGGCGTCCGCGTTCTTCCTTGTCAACACGACGGACTACCAGGCTGCGGTGCGTGCGGCCGATCGTGCCTGGAAATATCTTTATGCCAATCACCCGGAAGCAAGCTTCAAGATCAAGCGGCTGGCGATGGGAGCCGTCGAATCGGGCGTCGTGGAGCTGGAGATATCGGGCCCGGACGGTGATCGGCTGCTCGCCTTCAGCGAACGGGTTCGATCCCTATTGCAGGCGGCGCCGAACGTCCGTGAGAACGATGACGACTGGGGCAACAAGATCGTCAAGGTGGTCGTCGAGATCGACCAGGACCGTGCGCGCCAGCTTGGAGTCACCTCTGAGGAAGTCACTCGGCTCCTGAACACGTATTTCACCGGCACCGCGGTGTCGATCTACCGGGAAGGCGATAACTCGATCCCGATCGTGCTGCGCGCCGGCGCGTACACCTCGCAGAGCTTGGAAGGCCTCACCAGCGCCACCTTCGCAAAGAGCGGCGGCCTCATCTCGCTGGCGCAGGTCGCGAGGCTGAAGCCGGGGTTCGACTTCGCGCGGATCCGCCGCAAGAACCAGGAACGGACGATCACCGTGACCGCCCGCAGCACCTCCCTGACGGCCGGGCAGCTATTGGAAACGATTCAGCCCAGGCTCAACGAGATGGACATGACGGGGGGATATCACGTGACCGTCGGCGGCGAGATCCAGAAAAGCGCGGAGACGAACCAGAAGCTCGCTGCGGGCTTTCCGATCGCACTTGCAGTGATGGTGCTGGCGATCATCCTGCAGTTCAACTCCTTCCGGCGCACGCTTCTGACGTTCATGAGCATACCGCTCATCCTGATTGGGATTCCGTTCGGCCTGCTGGCGGCCGGACAACCGCTCTCGTTCTTCGGCACCCTCGGCATCATCAGCCTGTCGGGCATCATCATCAACAACGCCATCGTTCTGATCGATCAGATCGATATCGAGCGAGAGACGCTTCCGCTGCGGGAAGCCATCGTAGCTGCGTCGGGAAAGCGTCTTCGTCCGATCCTCCTGACGTCGGCCACCACCGTCCTTGGGCTCGCACCCATGGCCGTCTCCGGCGGCGCGTTGTGGCAACCCATGGCGGTGCTCATGATGTCCGGGCTTGCTGTCGCCTCGCTCCTGACCCTGTTCTTCGTTCCGGCTGGATATTTCGTACTTTTTGGGATTCCTTCTCCCGGAGGCAAGAAAGCCTTTTTCAAATTCATTGCCGGTCCTAGCTCACGTTCCGGTTGACGCAGCCGAACTCGGCTTGGCCCATTTTGCGACCTCATGGAGGCAGCCTTTAAGCCGATGCTTGGAGGCTAAATCAGCCCCGCCAGCCGCAGCGCCAAGCCCGCCGCGCAGCTGCCCGCCAGCACCGTCAGCATCCCCAGCTTGAAGCGAAAGATCGCGGTCGCGGCCGCGACCGACAGCACGAGCGCCGGCACATCGACGCTCGTCAGCACCGGCATGTCGAAGGCAAACGGGAAGCTGTGCACCGGCACGGTCTCGCGGAACAGGGTGTGCAGCGCGAACCAGATCGAGAGGTTGAGGATCACGCCGACGACGGCAGCCGTGATCGCACTGAGCGCGCCACCGAGGCCCTTGTTGCCGCGCAGCCGTTCGACGTAGGGGGCGCCGACGAAAATCCAGAGGAAGCAGGGCGTGAAGGTGACCCAGGTCGCGAGCAGCCCGCCGAGCGTCGCCGCGAGCATCGGTGACAGACCGCTGGCGTCGCGGTAGGCGGCCATGAAGCCCACGAACTGGAGCACCATGATCAAGGGGCCCGGTGTGGTCTCGGCCATGCCGAGACCGTCGAGCATCTCGTGCGGCTTGAGCCAATGATAATGTTCGACTGCTTGCTGGGCGACATAGGCCAGCACCGCATAGGCGCCGCCGAAGGTGACCAGCGCCATTTTCGAGAAGAACAGCGCGATGTGGCTGAAGACATTGTCTTGTCCAATAGCGAGCAACAGCGCGATCACCGGCACCAGCCAGAGCGCCAGCCACAACGCGCCGACGCGAATCGTGCGCGCGGTGTTGGGGCGTACATGCTCGGGCACGGCGTCGCCGAGCATGCTGTCGATCACGGCGCTGCTGCCGGCAGGGCCGTGACCGGCCGGCGCGAATTCCGGATGGCCCTGTTTGGCACCGATATATCCGATGATTCCGGCGGCGATGATGATGACCGGGAAGGGGATCGCGAAGAAGAAGATCGCGACGAAGGCTATCGCGGCAAGCGCGATCATGATGCGGTTCTTCAGCGCGCGCTTGCCGACGCGCACCACCGCCTCGACGACGATGGCGAGCACGGCGGCCTTCAAGCCGAGGAACAGAGCCTCGACGAAGCTGACATTGCCGTAGGCGGCGTAGACGTAGCTCAGTCCCATGATGGCGATGATGCCGGGCAGGATGAACAGCCCGCCAGCCATCAGCCCGCCGGCGGTGCGATGCATCAGCCAGCCGACATAGGTCGCAAGCTGCTGTGCTTCCGGGCCCGGCAGCAGCATGCAGTAATTGAGCGCGTGGAGGAAACGGGCTTCCGAGATCCAGTTCTTCTCCTCGACCAGGATGCGATGCATGACCGCGATCTGGCCCGCGGGCCCGCCGAAACTCAGGCAGGCGACACGGAGCCAGACGCGAAAGGCTTCACTGAAGCTGACGCCGTGACCGGCATCAGCTCCTGTTTCGATCGTACGAGTATCCATCAAGCCTTCGCCTTGTTGGTCGGCCAATTGTGGGTCTCGGAGGTGGCGTCACGGCACCAGCGATAGAAGGCGTCGTAGAGCAGCATGCCGGCCTCGAGCTGTTCGAGGTCGTCATCATACATCCGCGACAGCCCGAGCGAAGCTGCGAGCAGGCCGGGCGCCTCCGGCGCAAGGTCGGGCCGCCCGGTGTCGGCGCCGCGCACCAGCGTTGCGAGCCGGAGCAGCGCCGGCGCTGCAATCCCGAACTCCTCGATCATCACATCGAAGGTGCAGAGCTCGCCACGGTGGCTCCAGAACACGTTCTCGATATCGAACGGGGCTGCCTTGAAGCGTTCGCCGACGGCAACCACTTCGGACGGAGCCACGAATAGGAACACCGCGTTTGGATCGACGAAGCGGCGGATCAGCCAGGGGCAGGCGATGCGGTCGACCTTGGGCCGCGCCCGCGTCACCCAGACGGTGCGTCCCTTGGCGTCGCGCGGCGGCAGCTTGCGGGTGTCGAGCAGCGGCAGTTTTGCCGCCTTCCAGCCCTCGAAACCGCCCTCCAGCGTCTCGGCTTGCACGCCGAGCTGCCTGAGCCAGGCCGCCGTGCCCTGTGCGAGCTTTTCGCCGCGCAGGCACGAGACGATCGCGGAACGGCCCGCGAAGTTGGCGCCCCAGTCGGGAACATTGTCGTGGCTGAGCTTGATCGAACCCGGGATCAACCGCCGGTCGGCGGCAAAATCCTCGTCGGTGCGCACGTCGATCAGGGCAGGGGCGTTCGCCGTGCCGATCAACCGTGCCAGTTTGTCAGATGATATCGTGGTGTAGGAAGACATGATGCGCCCTCGTGAAAAACAACGGGACGCGATACTTGGGCATGTCGCCTCGTGGGGAGATCGCTCAAATCCCCATGGCCTTCATTACACCGAAACGGCACCTACCTGTCAATCGGCTCATTCCGGCGATTTTGCCCAGAAGACTCGCAGGTCTATATTAGGGGGCAACGGCCCGGGCCTTTCGGAGACTTTGCGATGCATTCCCATTCCATCGAACAATGGACCCATGACCACGCCTTTCTGGGCGAGAAGCACGACGAGAACGAGCGGCGCACCTGGCTCGTCGTCATCCTGACGCTGGTCATGATGGTCGGCGAGATCATCGCCGGCTCGCTGTTCGGCTCGATGGCGCTGCTCGCCGACGGCTGGCACATGGGCACGCATGCGGCGGCGCTGGGGATTGCCGCGTTCGCCTATCGCTTTGCGCGGCGGCACCTGGGGAGCTCGCATTTCAGCTTCGGCACCGGCAAATTTGGCGACCTCGCCGCCTTCGCCAGCGCGATCATCCTCGGCCTGATCGCGGTCGAGATCGCCTATGAGAGCGTGCTGCGGCTGATCAATCCGGTGCCGATCGTCTATGGCGAGGCGATCGTGGTCGCTGCCCTCGGCCTGTGCGTCAATCTCGCCAGTGCCTGGCTGCTCCGCGATAACCATGGTCATCACCATCACGGCCATGCGCATGATGATCACGATGATCATGACCATGATCATCACCGCCATCATCACGACAACAATCTCCGCGCGGCCTATGTCCACGTCATGGCGGACGCGGCGACCTCGGTGCTGGCGATCGCCGCGCTCGTGATCGCCATGTATTCGGGATGGGCCTGGGCCGATCCGGCGGTCGGCCTGATCGGCAGTGCCGTGATCGCAAGCTGGGCGTTCGGTCTGATCAGGACATCAGGCGCGGTGCTGCTCGACGTACGCGCCGATGAGAAGCTGGAGCGCGTGATCCGGGCGCGCATGGAGATCGGTGACGACCGCGTCACCGATCTGCATCTGTGGCAGGTCGGCCCTGGCCATTGCGCCGTGCTGGTCTCGGTGGTGTCGGACCAGCCGAAGAAGCCGGCGGTCTACAAGAAGCGGCTCGCCGGGCTGAAGGGGCTGAGCCACGTCACCGTCGAGGTCGAGACCTGCCCGCATTGAAGCGGTCTGCGGGAATTCTGCGAACGGACCGGGGTTGATCCTCGGTCACAGCCGACAATGGCTGCAAGGGAGGAACGAATGACGCCAAAGATCACGCTCGCTCTCGCCGTCGCCGCGCTCGCTCTGTCCGGCCATGCGGCGCTCGCGCAATCGGAAAAGACCGGTGTCGAAAAGCTCTACGTGCTCAATTGCGGGGAGGGCACCGCCGGCGACATCTCGCGCTGGACGCCCGGCCTCAACGAGGGCAAGACGATGGACTTCGTCGACAGCTGCTATCTCGTCAAGCACGCCAAGGGCTGGTTCCTGTGGGATACCGGCATCACCGACGCAGTCGCCGCGATGCCCAATGGACTTACGCCCGCCGATCCCAAGGCGGTGACCTGGCGCCGGCCCAAGACGCTTGCCGCCCAGCTCGAACAGCTCGGCCTCAAGCCGGATGACGTCAAGATGATGGCCGTCTCGCACACCCATCCCGACCACACCGGCAATGTCGAGCTGTTCCCGCAAGCCACGCTCTACGTGCAGAAGGCCGAGTATGACTGGCCCGGCGCCAACAACGAGCCGCGATTCAAGCCGTCGCATCCGGTCGAGCTGCTTGCGGGCGACAAGGACGTGTTCGGCGACGGCAGCGTGACCATCCTGTCGACGCCCGGCCATACACCGGGACACCAATCGCTGCTGGTGAAGCTGCCGAAGACCGGCGCCGTCGTGCTGTCGGGCGATGCGGTGCACTTCAAAGACAATTGGGACAACCGCCGTGTGCCCAGCATGAACGCCAACAAGGACCAGAGCGCGGCCTCGATGCAGAAGATCGCCGACACGCTCGGCAAGGAGAAGGCACAGCTCTGGATCAACCACGACAAGTCCCAGCGCGACAGCCAGAAGATGTCGCCCGAGTTTTACGATTAGCTTCCCGCGAGGCCCCTGTTGCCACTACGGTGGCAGCAGGGGCCTGCTAGCGCCCTCGCCAAGCTCCGCAACGGGAGACGATTGTGGGTGAGTGGGCCGGGGTTGCGATCGCGCTGGCGTCGAGCAGCCTTGGCGGCACAGCCGCGGCGATCACCCGCTATCTGGTCGGCGGCGCCGATCCGATCCTGCTCGCGATCCTGCGCTGGGGGATCGGCTTTCTCTGCCTGCTGCCGTGCGCGGTTCTGCTCGGCGTGCGCTGGCCGCAGCGGTCCGACTGGCCGGCCGTGGCGCTGCTCGGCATCTGTTTTTTCGGCCTGTTCTTCATCCTCTACAACATCGCGGTCTCCTACACGACCGCCGCGCGCGCCAGTCTCGCGCTGGCGACGCTGCCGCTCCACACCATGGTGGTCGGCGCGATTCTCGGCGTCGAGCGGCTGACGGCGCGCAAGATCATCGGTGTCGGGATCGCGGTGTTCGGCGTGGCGGCGGCGCTGGCCGCGGGTCTGGCGCAAAGCCCGCCCGGGGCTTGGCGCGGCGAGCTGATCATGACCGGTGCCGTGTTCTGCATGGCGTTCTACAACGTCCTGTCGCGTCCGCTGATGCAGCGCTCCAGCCCAGTCGGCTTTCTCACGGTCGGCATGGGCGCGGGCGCCGCCGTTCTGGTGCTGGCGGGTCTGGTGAAAGGCAGTTTCGCAGCGCTCGGGCACTTCACGACGGCGCAGTGGATTGCCGGAATTTATCTGGGCATCGGCGGCGGTGCGCTCGCCTTCATCCTCTGGGTCATGGCGCTGGCGCGCGCGACGCCGACGCGCGTCGCCAATACGATGACGGTCAACCCGATTGCAGCCACCTTGCTCGCCGCGCTGCTGATCGGCGAGCCGATCACGCCAAATCTCCTGATCGGGCTGGTCGCCGTGTTCGCCGGCATCTGGATCGCGACCGGCGAAACGAAGCCGGCCTAGCTGCGCGGTGCAGTCACGGCGGGCGGGCTCGCGTCCGGCGTCTTCCTCGGCTTCAGCGAGCCGGCGTAGAAGGAGATCAGCCAGACCAGGATGATGGCGAGGAGATAGACACCCCAGGCCTGCGGCGGCGTGGTCGCCCAGCGCAGGAGGCCTTTGAATGTGCGGGGCGGGCGCGTGTCTTCGGTCATGCTGCGCTTGTGCGCGAAAGCTCCCGCCCGGTCAATCCGGCCGCGGTTGCGCGCGGATCATGAACAGCGCGGCCAGGGCCGAGAGGCTGAGCGCGGAGGAGACGATCAGCACCTTGGCGCCCATGACGTCGATGAGGAGGCCGAAGGCCAGCGGCGCGACGGCCTGCGCCATCCGTGCCGGCGCGCCAATGATGCCGAGCCGATAGCCGAAATCCTTGGGGCCGAAGATCGACAGCGGCAGCGTGCCGCGCGCGATGGTCAGGATGCCGTTGCCGGAGCCGTGGAACAGCGCAAACGCACTGGCCGCGGCGCCGCCGAAGATCGCCACGACCACCGCGCCGATCGGGTGGGTGAGGCAGGCGAGCCGCGTCGACCACAGCGGATGAAAGCGGCTGAGGAAGCCCGCTTCCAGAACCCGCGCGGCCACTTGCGCGGGGCCGATCAGCGCACCGGCCGCGATCGCCTCGACCGGCGTCGCGCCTGTGGTCTCCAGGATGCGCGGGAAATGCGCGGCCATCGCGCCGGTGACGGTCCAGACCGCCGCAAAGATGAAGGCGAGCAGCACCATGGTGCGGTCGAGCGGCAGATGCGGCTTCGCCGCTGTCGCTGCGGCCTGCCTGGCGCCCTTGATCGTCGGCAGCACGAAGAAATTCAGGGGCAGGCCGATCAGGATATTGGCGGCCGCCCAGGCAAAGCACGTCTCGCGCCAGCCGATATGGGCGAGGCCCCAGGCGGTGAGCGGCCAGCCGACGGTCGATGCAAAGCCCGCCATCAGCGTGATGCCGGTGATCGGCCTGCGCGCCTCGGTGCCGTAGATGCGGCCGAGCGCGGCGAAGGCGGCATCGTAAAGCCCCATCGCCATGCCGATGCCGAGCACGAGCCAAGCCATCGCCATCACCGCCACCGATTGCGAGAGGCCGAGCAGAATGAGGCCGGCGGCGATCGTCAGGTTCGACACCGAGAGGACCTGCCGGCCGCCGACCAGATCGATCTGTCGCCCGATGCGCGGGCCGAGCAGCGCTGAGATCACCAGCGAGGCCGAGAACGCGCCAAAGACCCAGTTGGAGGAGATGCCGAGATCGCGCGCCATGGGATCGGCGAGCAGCGCCGGCAGATAGTAGCTGGAGGCCCAGGCCAGGGTCTGCGTGGTACCGAGCGCCAGGATGATCGGAAGCTGGCGCTGGCTCATATCCCCGTATTTCTGATCGGCGGTGTCATCGTTCGCATTTGCCGCTCGAGGCGGGAGCGCGTCAACAGCGTCCGCGACATATGCGACCTGCCGCGGGTGGGAGCCTTGACGCAAGCTCGGCGCGCCGCCTTTCGCTCGTCACGAATGCACGGCATAATGGCGCATGCAATTGACCTCGCGCCTTGCGCTGATGAACTGGTTGGCCGGCCAGGGGCTCACCGGCCTGCCCGAACCCGAACTGCTGCGCGGCTTCTGCGAGCGCTGCCGCGCCGAGGGGCTGGAACTCTCGCGTGGGCTTGTCGTCATCGACACGCTGCACCCGATCTACGAGGGGCGCGCCTTCCGTTGGAGCGATACACCGACCAACGAGAGCGACGTCGTCGAATACGGCTCGACGGCCGAGGGCGACGCGGCCAACAATTGGCGCCGGTCGGTGTTCTATCATTTGCTCGAGCATGGTCACGACGAGATGGTGATCGACCTCGCCGACGCGCCCTCGCTCGATTTTTCGCAGATCGGCGAGCTCGCCGAAACCGGTCACCGCCATTTCCTGGCCTTCGTGCACCGCTTCGGGGAGACCGGAGCGCTCGGGCAGATGGACTGCCTCTACTCCTCGTGGACAACGCGACGCGAGGTTGGCTTTACCGACGCCGAGCTCACGGCGCTGCGCGATCTCGTGCCGGTGCTGGGGCTCGCGATCAAGTCGGCGCAGCAGGTCGACATCGCGCGCACGCTCGGCCGCGTCTATCTCGGACGCGATGCCTCAGAGCAGGTCTTGAGCGGACGTATCTCGCGCGGCGTCACCGAGCGCATCAACGCCGTGCTGTGGTATTCGGATCTGCGCGGTTCGACCGGCATCAGCGAGAGCATCGGCCCCGACGAGATCATCCCGTTCCTCAACGACTATGCGCAGGCCGTGATCGATGCGATCCACGACGCCGGCGGCGACGTCTTGAAGCTGATCGGCGACGGCGTGCTCGCGATGTTCACCGGCGAGGACATGGCGCATGCCCGGCGCGCGGCCCTGCGCGCCGAGCATTTGTTCCGCAAGAACGTCGCTGCGCTGAACCTGCGGCGGGGCGCCGAGGGCCGTCCCACCACGTCCGCCTATATCGGCCTGCATGTCGGCGAGGTCTTCTACGGCAATATCGGCAGCGAGGACCGGCTCGATTTCACCGTGGTCGGTCCGACCGTGAATGAGGTCAGTCGCATCGCCTCGATGAGCCGTTCGGTCGATCGCGAGCTGCTGGCCTCGGCGGAGTTCTACAAGGGCCTCGACGCCGCCGGCCGGCGCTATCTCGTCTCCACCGGCCGCTACGCGTTGCGCGGCATCGGCCGCGCGCAGGATCTCTACACGCTCGATCCGGAGGTGGACGCGAGCGAGCCGGTGACGGGCAGCTACGAGCGGTATCTGGCGGGCTAGGCTAGCTGCACCCCCAATGTCGTCCTGGCGAAAGCCAGGACCCATAACCACCGACGCTAGTTTTGCGAAGACTCGTAGTTGGCGATTTTTGCCAAACTGCTCCCTGGGGTAATGGGTCCTGGCTTTCGCCAGGACGACGCCGGAGAAATTGCCTAACACCGCGCCACCGCCTCATCGCCCACCATGTCCGGCTGCCGGTCCAACGCCACCGCGGGCGAGAGCCAAATGACCAGCGCCTGCACGCCGAACACGGCGGCGGCGAGATACAGGCAGGCTTCCGCGCTCCAGAGGCCGCCGACGATCGCACCCAGCGCCGAGCCGACCGGGCGGGCGCCGTAGCTCATGATGTTGATGGCGGAGACGCGGCCGAGCAGGCGAGGCGGCGTCACCGACTGGCGCAGCGTCGTGGTCGAGATCACCCACAGGATCGGTCCGACGCCGAGCAGGAAGAAGCTCAAGGCCGCAAGCCAGGGCGAGGGGACCAGCACCGTCAGGGCCATCACCATTGCGGCGACGAAGCCGGTGACGGGGCCAAGGCCGACGACCGTGCCGAACGCGATGCGCTTCATCACGCGCGTGGCGAACAGCGCGCCGATCACCATGCCGATGCCGTACATCGTCAGCACGATGCCGATGCCGGCGGCGGTCAGGCCGAGGTGACGTACGGCATAAGGCACGAACACCGCGATCTGCAGGAACCATCCGGTGTTGAAGATGAACTGGGTGATGAACACCGGCCCCAGCAGCGGATGGTGAAACACGAAGGCCGCGCCCTCGCGGATGTCCTGGAACGGATGCCGCCGTGGCGCCAGCGTGCGGTCGGGCTCGTAGATGCCGGAGAGCAGCACGACGGCGATCGCCGATAGCGCGGCCGCAAAGCCGAAGGCCGGGCTCGCGCCCCACCACCCGACCAGCACGCCGCCGAGCGCAGGGCCGCTGGCGAAGGCGACGGTGCGTGCGAGCTCGATCCGCGCATTGGCCGCCGGTAACAGGTCCGAACTCACCAGCGAGGGCACCAGTGCCGGCGCGGCCACGCTGTAGACGACGGTGCCGCACACGGCGGCAAAGCCGAGCAGCGCCAGCAGCGGCAGGTTGAGCGCGCCGAGTGCGAGCAGCAGCACGATCGCTGCAAGGGCCGCGGCCCGCAGCGCCTCGGCGCCCGCCATCAGAGACCGGCGGGAGATGCGGTCGGCCAGCAAACCGGCCGGGATGGCGAAGAGGACGAAGGGCAGGGTCAGCGCGGTCTGGAGCAGGCCGGTCTGGCCCTCGGCGACGCCGAGCGTCAGCACCGCGACGATGGGGGCCGCGGCCAGCGCGATCTGTTCGGCCGACTGTGCCGCCAGGTTCGACCAGGCGAGGCGGTTGAATGTCTCGGGGAGGCGCGGGGGAATTGACATGGCTCATTTCCTGCAAAGTCGGGTTGGCGCCACTATCCCCCTCCGACACGGCCAAACCCACCCGCTTCCCGACAGGGCGGCACATAGCGACCGCCACCGGAACGCACCCGGCTAGATGCAGTTGCAAATGAGTTGCAATAAGGCTCGACTTCGGTATTCTCGACCCATGGATGCTCGCTCTCCCGATCTGACCCGAGACGCCGCCGGCTGGCGCAATGATGCGCCTGCCACCAAGAGCCTGGCCGAGGTGAATGCCTCGGTCGCCCTCCCCATCGCGGGGGTGTGGTGGCGGCGCCTGCTCGCCTTTGTCGGCCCGGGCTATCTGGTCTCGGTCGGCTACATGGACCCCGGCAACTGGGCGACCGACCTCGCCGGCGGCTCCAAGTTCGGCTACACGCTGCTCTCCGTCATCCTGCTCTCGAATTTGATGGCGATCCTGCTGCAATCGCTGGCGGCACGGCTCGGCATCGTCACCGATCGCGACCTCGCGCAGGCCTGCCGCGCGACCTATTCGCCGGCCGTGAACTTTCTGCTCTGGCTTGCCTGCGAGGCGGCGATCATCGCCTGCGATCTCGCCGAGGTCATCGGCACGGCGATTGCGCTCAAACTCTTGTTCGGCATCCCCCTGATCGGCGGCGCGCTGATCGCCGCACTGGATGCCTTTTTGCTGCTCATCCTGATGAACCGTGGCTTCCGTTTCCTCGAGGCCTTCGTCATCGCGCTGCTCGTTGTGATCGCAGTCTGCTTCACCGTCCAGCTTGCCGCGGCAGCACCACCGGTGGCCGAGATGCTGAGGGGATTTGTGCCGAAGACCGAGATCTTCACTAACCCCGAGATGCTCTACATCGCGATCGGCATCATCGGTGCGACCGTGATGCCGCATAATCTCTATCTGCACTCCTCGATCGTGCAGACACGCGCTTATGAGCGCAACGACACCGGCCGGCGCGAGGCGATCAAATGGGCGACGACGGATTCGACCGTCGCCCTGATGCTGGCGCTGTTCATCAATGCCGCGATCCTGGTCGTGGCTGCCGCAACCTTTCACAAGAGCGGTCATTCCGACGTCGCCGAGATCGGCCAGGCCTTCGAGCTGCTGTCTCCACTGCTCGGCCTCGGCATCGCCTCGACGCTGTTTGCGGTAGCGCTGCTTGCCTCGGGCCTCAACTCGACCGTGACCGCGACGCTCGCCGGCCAGATCGTGATGGAGGGTTTTCTCGACCTGCGCCTGCCGAGCTGGGCGCGCCGGCTGCTGACCCGCGGCATCGCCATCATCCCCGTCATTATCGTCACCGCGATCTACGGCGAACGCGGCACGGCGGATTTGCTGGTGTTCAGCCAGGTCGTGCTGTCGATGCAGCTGCCTTTCGCCGTGATCCCGCTGGTCCGCTTCGTGTCCGACCGCCGCAAGATGGGCAAGTTCGCGATTCCAACGTGGGTCGCCGCGATCGCGTGGATCGTCGCCGGCATCATCGTGGTTTTGAACCTGAAGCTGCTCGCGGATACGCTGTTCGGGTGATCAATCAGGGCCGTGGCGGCGTTTCGGCTTGTATGGGCTGAGCGGATTGACGTCGTGGTCGACCTCTTTCACGCATTGCTAACTTTCGCGATGACTCGAGCCGGCGTGCCACTTGCCTGAACGAAGCTCGACCTTCCTCATCTCGGCGATCTTTAGGCACTTCCAGTCGCCTGCGCGAGGAAGTCCTTTGCTGGAGCCGCCAGAGAATTGGAAGGCAAGTGTGTATTCCTCGCCGTTCGTATGGCCCAGCAACGCGGGACAAATGGCGCGCGGGTGACCCTGATACGAGCAGTGCACCTGAAGTCGTTCGATAATGGCCCGGGCGATCAGATCGTAAGTCTGCGACAAGGATACCTCCGTAGTCACTCCTGCTTACGGCCCTTGCATATTGGTCGCCCGCGGGCGAACGGCTATGCCGATCAATCCTGCGGCTCGGACGCCGCGTCGCCTTGCGCGTCGATGCGCAGCCAGCCTGAGGGTGCGAGGCGCTGCTGCGGCAGGAAGCGGGCCTTGTAGTCCATCTTCTTCGAGCCTTCGATCCAATAGCCGAGATAGACGTAAGGTAGTCCTTGCCGGCGAGCGCGGGCGATGTGGTCGAGGATCATGAAGGTGCCCATCGAGCGGCTCACCTCGCCGGGCTCGAAGAACGAATAGACCATCGACAGGCCGTCGCTGAGCACGTCGGTCAGCGCGACCGCGATCAGCTCCTCGCCGCGGCCGGTGATGCCGCTGTCGGGACCGCGCTTGCGGTACTCGATGATGCGGGTCTCGACATGGCTGTCCTCGACCATCATGGCATAGTCGAGCACGGTCATGTCCGCCATGCCGCCATGGCGGTGACGGGAATCGAGATAGGCGCGGAACACCGAATATTGCTCGGAGGTCGGCACCGCGCTGCGCTGCTCGCCGATGATGTCGGCGTTGCGCGCGATCACCTTGCGGAAGTTGCGGGAGGGGCGGAACTCGTTGGCGATCACCCGGACCGAGACGCAGGCGCGACACTGGTCACAGGCGGGACGGTAGGCGATCGATTGGCTGCGACGGAAGCCGCCATGGGTCAGGAGGTCGTTGAGGTCACCGGCGCGCTCACCTACGAGGTGCGTAAACACCTTGCGCTCGTGCCGGCCCGGCAGATAGGGGCAGGGGGAGGGCGCCGTGAGGTAAAATTGTGGGGTGTCGCGCGAGTGCTGGGTCAAGGGACGTCGTGGGCCTCCAAAATGTGCGTCAGCATCGCGCTACGAAAGCTCCTGGTCAATCGGTCTACTCGGCAGGTCAGATCGGACAGCATAGCGGGTCCAGGTTGATAGGTTCTTGATCAGCGGGTCCTTGATCGAAAGATCGCTGATCAGTAGGTCCTGGCGCCTTGAGGCACCGGCGCACGAACGGAATTGTTGATCACGACCGTTCCCAGCACGAAATCCTGCAGCAAGCGCCTGCGGCCGTTGAACAGGCCGACCAGGACGACGAAAGGCGACAGGAACGAAACAGTCACCCAGAACAGCACCGCGTGGGTGGCGCCCAGCACGAAATAGCCGGGCGCGCCGTACCAGGTGCGCAGCTCCAGATCCATCACGCGCATGCCGATGGTCGCGGACGACGGACCGCCGATGCAGGCGCCGTAATAGACGATGGCCCAGATCACGGAGGCCGGCCAGGCCAGCCAGAACAGCGCCCAGCCGATGCCGAGGGTGACCACGCCGAACACCGCGATGAAGAGATAGCCGAGGATCACCGGTACCGAGATCACGACCATGTCGATCAGGAAGGCGAACACCCGCCGCGTCGCAACGCCGCGGAACAGTTCCGGGTGCAGATAGGGATCGTAGGCATGCGGCTGCGCCCCACCGTCATTGCGCCAGGTATTGCCCGAGTCCGAATACGACATGACCGTTCTCCCGAGGGAAACTCCCGTGGCAGGACTCCCGTGGAGGGACATGGGAACAGGCCGTCCGCGTGCCAAGGGTGCCGAGATTAACAAGCCGAAATATTCCGGCGATTCGGGGGCGGCGGAGGTGGGAGGAAAGGGCGCGGCGCCACACCAATAGTCGTCCCGGCGAAGGCCGGGACCCATAACCACGCAAAGCAGTTTGGCGAAGACTGGAAGTTGGTACGTTCGCCGGTATCGATACCGCGTGCTCTCGCTAGATCACGCGGTATGGGTCCTGGCTTTCGCCAGGACGACGATAGAGAGACAGATGTGCCCGGCCTGCGCCGGGACGACATTGGGGCTACCCCTGCGCGCGCAGCTTCTCCGCCACCTTCGGTGCAAAGTAGCTCAGCACACCGTCGGCGCCGGCGCGCTTGAAGGCGAGCAGGCTCTCCATCATGGCGCGGTCGCCGTCGAGCCAGCCGTTGTTGGCAGCGGCCGCGATCATCGCGTATTCGCCGGAGACCTGGTAGGCGAAGGTCGGCATTGCGAACGTGTCCTTCACGCGGCGGACGACGTCGAGATAGGGCATGCCGGGCTTGACCATCACCATGTCGGCGCCCTCGGCAATGTCGAGCTCGACCTCGCGCAACGCCTCGTCGGTGTTGGCGCTGTCCATCTGGTAGGTGCGCTTGTCGCCGGTGAGCGTCTTGGCCGAGCCGATGGCGTCGCGGAACGGACCGTAGAAGGCGGAGGCGTATTTTGCGGCATAGGCCATGATCTGCACGTCAAGCAGCCCGGTGCGATCCAGGCCCTCGCGGATCGCGGCGACGCGGCCGTCCATCATGTCGGACGGCGCGATGATGTCGCAGCCGGCTTCGGCTTGCACCAGCGCCTGACGCACCAGCACGGCGACCGTCTCGTCGTTCAGGATCTTGCCGTCGGAGATCAAGCCGTCATGGCCGTGGCTGGTGAAGGGATCGAGCGCGACGTCACAGAGAATGCCGATCTCCGGAAACTCCTTCTTGATCGCGCGCACCGCCTGGCAGACCAGATTGTTCGGGTTGGTGGCTTCCGAGCCCTCCTCGTCGCGCAGGGACGGGTCGGTGTAGGGAAACAGCGCGAGGCAGGGGATGGTGAGCTTCATCGCGCGCTCGGCGTCGCGCACGGCCTGGTCGACGCTGAGGCGCTCGACGCCCGGCATTGAGGCAATCTGCTCGCGCTTGTTGTTGCCGTCGATCAGGAACAGCGGCCAGATCAGATCGTCGGTGGTGAGCACGTTCTCGCGCACCATGCGCCGGGCCCATTCGGCCTTGCGGTTGCGGCGCGGGCGGACGGTCAGATCGAGGGCAGGGGAGGCCCCAGTGCCGTCCCGGCGCGAGACCTCGCGCAATTCGATCGGACGCCCGTATTTGATCGCCATCACTCTTCCTCCGGCTGGAATTATTCTTATACCAGCTCGCATGGTTCCCGTCACCGCGGGTTGACCTGCCGCAAAAGATGGCAGCCGATTGATTTTGCGGGGCAAAGCAGCCAGAAGGGGGCATGTCCGAGATCTCCACCCGCGATGCGGCCCGCGACAGCGCCAGGGATGCCGTCCGAGACAATGCCAGAGACAGCGCAATGTCGGTGGCGGCGATCTCGTCGGAGCGGGCTGAGTCCGACGACAATGTCTGGACGCGCCGGCTCGTGCTGTTCCTGCGGGTGATGGCGCTGCTCTCGATCCTCAAGGGCCTCTATCATTGGGCGCAGGTGACGGGCTTCGTCGGCGGCGAGGACGAGGCTTTCGAGAACCAGTCGATGGCCTGGCAGGCCTCCACCATCTACTTCGCCGTGATCGAACTCGTTGCCGCGGTCGGGCTGTGGCTGGCGACGCCCTGGGGCGCGGTGGTGTGGCTGACGACCGTGGTGTCGATGGCGGTAATCGAGCTGATGTTCCCGGGCATCTACGGCGGCAGCCTGGTCGTGGTCGGGGTCGAAGCCTTCATGCTGGCGGCCTATCTTGCACTCGCCTGGATGGCCGCACGCGAACGGCCGCCATAGCAAACTCTCGTGCCCCGGCTCTGCACCCGGCTTCGCTGTGCTGGTCCGGGACACCAGATTGTCGCGCTTGGTTGACGGTTGGTTGCGTAAAATTCGACGTAAGTTTTCGCTAACCAGCGTGTTCCGCCACAGCTGTTACGCGGCCGTTTCGAAACGGGGCGGGGCTGTTCTGGAATGCGACAATCGCGGCGGACGGAGGGTGAACAGGACCTTGCGAGAGTCAACAGAGAGTTGCGAAAAGTGCTTCTGGCACAGGCTTAATCCGCAATTCACTGTCTTAAATTCATGATCTCTTTATTCTCTTATTTAAGCCGATCTTCAAACGAGCCCCTTAAGTTGCACCTATCAGACGGGACACAAGTTTCGTCGAATGAGTGTCGATAAAAACGACAACAGGGGAAGTGTCATGATGAAAGCCGTCGCCACTGCGGCAGATACCGCAGAGCGCGTCTCCGGCCAGCAGGGTTCGGTGCAGACGCTCTATCTGGAAGCCTTGACTCTGGTGGAGCGGCTGCATCGCCGGCTGCTCGACGTGATCAAGGACGAGTTTGATCGCCGCGGCCGTGCGGACATCAATTCGGTGCAGGCGCTGCTGCTCTACAACATCGGCGACAAGGAGCTGACCGCGGGCGAACTGCGCACGCGCGGCTATTACCTCGGCTCCAACGTCTCCTACAATCTGAAGAAGCTCGTCGAGCTCGGCTTCCTCGACCATCAGCGCTCGCGCGTCGATCGCCGCTCGGTGCGCATCCGCCTGACGCCGCAGGGCCAGGAAGTCCGCCGCATCGTCGACTCGCTCTACCAGAAGCACGTCAAGACGGTCGAGCAGGTCGGTGGCATCTCGGGCGAGGAGTTCTCGACTCTGAACAAGTCGCTGCACCGCCTCGAGCGGTTCTGGACCGACCAGATCCTGTATCGTCTCTGAGTTCTTTTCGACGGGACAAGGCCAAGCCGGCCCGCAACAAGACCGGCAAGCCTCCCGAACTTGCCTGAGCTTCCCCAAGCGCGCCGGCCCGGCTGTGTCCGGACCGGTGCGTTTCTTCCATTTCGCGGTTGCGAAAAAAATCCCCAACCGGAGGGAACGAGTTCCCGGTTCGGTGCTTATCCCCTTCGATCGGAGGGCGGACGATGCTGGTCGAGCGTGGCGTGGGGGTGATGAACGTGGAACTCGTGAGCGAGGCCTATGCCATCGCCGCGAACTATCTTCGCCGCTCCGGCGCGATCCGCGACACCCTCGTTACCGACGAAAGCCTGCTCGAGATCGTCATCAAGCTGCTCCAGCACGGCGAATTCAACAAGATCAGGTTGGCCAACAAGGCCATCGTCAGGTTCGAGGCGCAGTCCGAGGCCAAAGCGGTTGCCTGATCTCAACTCCCAAACGCGGCAAGAACCAGAGGGTGCCATGGAAGCTGCCATCGACCGGATCATGCATACCTACGATTTGCTCGCCAACCGCACGTCGGCGGCGAGCGCGGAGGCGCGGGAAAAGGTGACTAACTACCTCAATACGTTGATGGAAGCCGGCGAGAAAGACACCCACAGGTTGACGGTTTGCGGCCTCACCTATCTGCGGCAGCTCGACGGCAGCGTGGATCCCGTGAAGGCGGGGTATACCGGGCTGTAGAAGCTGGCCGCTCGCATCCACGCGGCCTTTCGAGCCCAAAGCGGGCCTTTCAGGACATGGACGACCGGATACCGCCCCGTCGTCCAAATCCTCCAATCCCACCATATCTTGCATAAATCTCAGGTCCGACCCGCAACTACTTGGCCTGTTGCGGGCGATGTGGTAGATCGCGCACGCCGCTTCCGATCGCCACACCAGACCCGCCCGTAGCCCGCCAAAAGGCTGCGGCGGTGGAGATATTCGCAAGATGACCTTCGCCAAAACCGCCTCCGCGCCCGATTCGTTTTTCACCGCCTCGCTCGAGCAGGCTGACCCGGAAATCGCAGCCGCCATCAAGGGCGAGCTCGGCCGCCAGCGTCATGAGGTCGAGCTGATCGCCTCCGAGAACATCGTCAGCCGTGCCGTGCTGGAAGCGCAGGGTTCGGTGATGACCAACAAATATGCGGAAGGCTATCCGGGCGCGCGCTACTACGGCGGTTGTGAGTGGGTCGACGTCGCCGAGAACCTCGCGATCGATCGTGCCAAGAAGCTGTTCGGCGCCAACTTCGCCAACGTGCAGCCGAACTCCGGCAGCCAGATGAACCAGGCGGTGTTTCTGGCGCTGCTTCAGCCCGGCGACACCTTCATGGGCCTCGATCTCGCGGCCGGCGGCCATCTCACCCACGGCTCCCCCGTCAACATGAGCGGCAAGTGGTTCAAGGCCGCGCACTACACCGTGCGCCGCGAGGACCAGATCATCGACATGGACGCGGTCGCCAAGCAGGCCGAGGAGGTCAAGCCGAAGCTGATCGTGGCCGGCGGCTCCGCTTATTCGCGCGCCTGGGACTTCAAGCGCTTCCGCGAGATCGCGGACAGCGTCGGCGCGTATCTCCTGGTCGACATGGCGCACTTCGCCGGCCTCGTCGCCGGCGGCGTGCATGCCTCTCCGGTGCCCTATGCCCACATCACCACCACCACGACGCACAAGTCGCTGCGCGGTCCGCGCGGCGGCCTGATGCTGTGGAATGACGAGGCGCTGACCAAGAAATTCAACTCGGCGATCTTCCCGGGCCTGCAGGGCGGCCCCCTGATGCATGTGATCGCGGCGAAGGCAGTCGCCTTTGCCGAGGCGCTGCGGCCGGACTTCAAGGTCTATGCCAAGAACGTCGTCGAGAACGCCAAGGCGCTGGCCGAGGCAATGAAGGGCCACGGCTTCGACATTGTCTCCGGCGGCACCGACAACCATCTGATGCTCGTCGACCTCAGGCCGAAGGGCTTGAAGGGCAACGCCTCGGAGAAGGCGCTGGTTCGCGCTGCCATCACCTGCAACAAGAACGGCATTCCGTTCGACCCCGAGTCGCCGTTCGTCACCTCCGGTATCCGGCTGGGCACGCCTGCGGCAACCACCCGCGGCTTCGGCGTCGCTGAATTCCAGCAGGTCGCCGGCATGATCGCCGAAGTCCTCAACGCGATCGCGCAATCCTCCGACGGCAAGGCGCCGCTGGTGGAAGCCGCGATCAAGGAACGGGTCAAGGCGCTCACCGACCGTTTCCCGATCTATCAGTAAGGTCCAAGACAACCGGTCAAGGTCAACGGATGCGCTGCCCGAACTGCAACAGTCTCGATACGCAGGTGAAGGACTCGCGTCCGACCGAGGACTCTTCCGTGATCCGCAGGCGGCGCGTGTGCGTCGCCTGCAATTTCCGCTTCACCACCTTCGAGCGCGTGCAGCTGCGCGAGCTCACGGTCATCAAGCGCAACGGCCGCCGCGTGCCGTTCGACCGCGACAAGCTGATGCGCTCGGTCTCGATCAGCTTGCGCAAGCGGCAGGTCGAGCCTGAAAGGGTGGAGAAGATGGTCTCCACCATCGTGCGCGAGCTCGAGACCGGGGGCGAAGCCGAGATCTCCTCCGAGGTGATCGGCGAGACCGTGATGGAGCATCTGCGCACGCTCGACGACGTGGCCTATGTCCGCTTCGCCTCGGTCTACCGCAACTTCCGCGAGGCCAAGGATTTCGCGGACGTGCTCGGTGAGCTCTCCGGTGAGGAGGAAGCGCGGCTCGCCGCGATCCGCAAATGATCTTCCGGATACTGGAGGATCAATTCGCGCAGAAGGCGCGCGAGTCCAGGGATGCCGACCGGCGCTTCATGGAGCTTGCGCTGGCGCTCGGCAGGCGCGGGCAGGGACGTACCTGGCCCAATCCCGCCGTCGGCGCCGTCATCGTCAAGGACGGCGTGATCGTCGGCCGCGGCTGGACCCAACCTGGCGGACGGCCGCATGGCGAGCCTGAAGCGCTGCGGCGCGCAGGCGAGTCCGCGCGCGGCGCCACGCTCTACGTCACGCTGGAGCCGTGCTCGCATGTCGGCAAGTCGCCACCGTGCGCCGACGCCGTGATCGCCGCCGGCATCAAGCGTGTGGTGGCCGCGATCGAGGATCCCAACCCGGAAGTCGCCGGTCAGGGCCATGCGCGCCTGCGCGCCGCCGGCATCACGGTGGATGTGGGTCTGTGCGCGCGCGAAGCCGCCTTTGATCATGCCGGGCATTTCCGTCGCATCAGCGATCACCGCCCGCATGTGATCCTGAAGCTCGCGGTCTCGCCCGACGGCAAGATCGGCGCGGTCGGGGGCAAGCCGGTCGCGATCACCGGCGAGGCGGCGCGCAACCGGGTGCATCTCCTGCGCGCGCAAAGCGACGCCATCCTGGTTGGCATCGGCACGGTGCTGGCGGACGATCCGCAGCTCGACTGCCGCCTGCCGGGCATGGCAGCACGCTCACCGGTGCGCGTGGTGCTCGATCAGAGCCTGCGCATTCCCGGAGCGAGCAAGCTCGTGGGCTCCGCGCGCGAGATTCCGCTGTGGGTGGTGGGTTCCGAACTCGCGGAGGCCGCGGCCGCCACGCGGCTCGGTGCGGCCGGCGCGCAGGTGATCCGCGTGCCGCCCGGCAACGCTGCGGGACTCGATCTTGCGGCGGTGCTGCATGCATTGGCCGGCAAGGGCATCACGCGGCTGATGGTCGAGGGCGGCAGCCGCGTCGCCGCGTCCTTCGTCTCCGCCGACCTCGTTGACGAGATCTGGCTGTTCCGCGGCGCGGAGGCTGTGGGCGCCGACGGGGTGGATGCGCTCGCTGCATTGCCGCTGTCGAAAATCACGCAGTCGCAGGCCTACAAGGTTCATGCTAGCGAGACCTTCGACAAAGATACTCTCACCATCTACGAGCGCGCGTAATGTTCACCGGCATTGTCACCGATATCGGCGAGATCGTCGGCTTCACGCCGACGGCGCAGGGCCAGCTGCACCGGCTGCGCATCGCCTGCCGCTACGACCAGACCACCATTGCCGACGGCGCCTCGATCGCCTGCAACGGCGTCTGCCTGACGGTGGTTGCTTCCGGTGTCGAAGGCGGCAAAGACTCTGCTCAAAGGACCTGGTTCGACGTCGATGCCGCAGCCGAGACGTTGGCGCTGACGACCGCAAAGCACTGGAGGGCCGGCACCAGGCTCAATCTCGAGCGAGCGCTCAAGATCGGTGACGAACTCGGCGGGCATATCGTCGCCGGCCATGCCGATGGCATCGCGACCCTCGTCAGCCGCGAAGACCTGCCCGAGATGGCGCGGTTCGAGCTCTCCACGACGCGGGAGCTGGCGCGGTTCATCGCGACCAAGGGCTCGATCACGCTCGACGGCGTCTCGCTGACGGTTAATACGGTGAAGGACGTGACCTTTTCGGCGCTGATCATCCCGCACACCCTGACGGTCACGACGATCGGCGGCTGGAAGGCGGGGGATGAGGTCAATATCGAGGTCGATCTGATGGCCCGCTACGCGGCGCGGCTGACGGAAATGAAGTGACGGCGTCTTTCAACTTGGCTTACCCGCTGGTGGCGACTACATAGCGCCAACCCCTGTGGAACGGATTTGACGATGGCAGACGCGCGGCGCGCACCCCTGAAGGACCAGACCGACATTTCCGGCGCACGCGCGCTGATTGTCGAGGCGCGGTTCTATGACGATCTCCAAGATGCCATGCTCGAAGGCGCGGTGGCCGAGCTGAAGGCGGCCGGTCTGACCCACGACGTCATCACGGTTCCGGGCGCACTGGAGATTCCTGCGGCGATCGCCATCGCGGTCGATTCCGCGGCTGCCAATGGCAAGCCCTACGACGCCGCGATCGCGCTCGGATGCGTGATCCGTGGCGACACCATCCATTTCGAGATCGTCTCGCAGGAATCTTCCCGCGCGCTGATGGACCTCGCAGTGGCGCGCAAGCTGCCGCTCGGCAACGGCATTCTCACCGTCAACACCGAGGCGCAGGCCTGGGCGAGGGCGCGCGCCAGCGAGTTGAACAAGGGCGGCGATGCCGCGCGGGCCGCGATTGCGATGCTGCGCATAAAGCGCCGGCTGGCGCGGGCTTGATCATGGCCGACAACAACAAGAAGCCGCCGTCTGGCACGGAGAAGAAGGCGAACCGGCGCGGTGCGGCGCGGCTCGCAGCCGTGCAGGCGCTGTACCAGATGGATATCGGCGGCGCCGGCATCAACGACATTTTTGCGGAGTTCGAGAGCCACTGGCTCGGCAACGAGGTCGAGGGCGACACATATCTCCCGGCGGAAGCGGCGTTCTTCCGCGACGTCGTCTCCGGCGTCGTGCGCGACCAGAAGAAGCTCGATCCGCTGATCGACGAGGCGCTGTCGAAGGGCTGGCCTTTGAAGCGCATCGAAGCGATCCTGCGCGCGGTGCTGCGGGCAGGGGCCTATGAATTGGAACACCGCAAGGACGTGCCGGGCCGCGTCGTCGTCTCCGAATATGTCGACGTCGCCAATGCCTTCGTCGACCGCGAGGAGACCGGCATGGTCAACGCGGTGCTCGACCAGATCGGCCGCCAGTTTCGCGGTGACGAGTTCGGGCGGGGGTAGATATGGGGTCGTCATTGCGAGGAGCGTAGCGACGAAGCAATCCACACTGTTTCTTCGGAAGCAGTCTGGATTGCTTCGCTTTGCTCGCAATGACGGGGAGATGACGGATCGAGCTCATGACCAGCCCGCACAATCCCTCCGCCGAAGACTCCCTCATTGCGCGCTATTTCAAGCCGCTGGCGACTGATCCCGGCGCGTTCGGGCTGGTGGACGATGCCGCCATCCTGCAGCCTCTCGGCAGCGACATCGTCGTCACCACCGACGCGGTGGTGGAGGGTGTGCATTATCTTGCCACCGATCCGCCCGATACCATCGCGCGCAAGGCGCTGCGGGTGAACCTGTCCGATCTCGCTGCCAAGGGCGCCGTGCCCGCCGGCTTCGTGCTGACACTGGCGCTGCGCAGCAGGGAAGACGGCTGGCTCAGGCCGTTCGCGGACGCGCTCGGCGAGGATGCGAAAACCTTCGCCTGTCCGCTGCTCGGCGGCGACACGGTGTCTACGCCGGGGCCGCAGATGATCTCGATCACCGCCTTTGGCCGCGTGCCGCAGGGCCGGATGGTCGGCCGCACGGGCGCCAAGCCGGGCGATCGTATCCTGGTCACGGGGACAATCGGCGACGCCGCGCTTGGCCTCGATGTGCTCAAGGGCGGCGCGGTGGCGAATGCGCTGGCCTCCGATCCGCACGCGCGCGAGACGCTGATCTCGCGCTATCGCGTGCCGCAGCCGCGCAATGCTCTCGCGCACGGCGTGCGCGACCATGCAACGGCTGCGATGGATGTCTCCGACGGGCTTGCCGGAGACCTGATCAAGCTCTGTGCGGCGTCAGGCGTCTCGGCCACGATCGACGTGACCAGCGTGCCGCTCTCGGCCGCTGCCGCCGGCCTGATCGCGAGCAACGTCGTTTCCGTTGAGACGCTGCTGGCCGGGGGGGACGATTACGAGGTGCTGTGCACCGTTCCGCCGGCGCAAGGCGACGCGCTGATTGCCTTGGGGCGGGCGGCCGGCCTTGCCGTCACGGCCATCGGCACGATCGTCGCGGGCCATGAGGGGCCGCGCTTCCTGGACGGGCAGGGCCAGGAGCTGGTGTTGAAGCGGCTGTCCTACAGCCACTTCTAGGAATTGCTCCAAACCGGCGTCCAGGCTCCCACGACCGGCTAAATACCTGCCGAGATCGGCTTTTCGGCCTTATCTGGCGTTGCACCCTCAATTTGATTTTGGCAAGGTCGTGACCGACTAGGGCCGCGCCTTCGGGCAAGGAGCGGCCTTGTTCAAAATCAAGGCGCCGCACCGCACGACGGAAAAACAAAAGGCGCCGGGGGTACGTTCATCAAGGATCTGAGGCAAAAAATCACATGACAGCATTATGGTTGATTGTGCTCTGCGGAGTGCTTTCCGTCGTCTACGCGATCTGGGCGACGTCTTCGGTTTTGAGCGCGGATGCGGGGTCTCCGCGCATGCAGGAAATCGCGGCAGCGGTGCGCGAAGGCGCACAGGCGTACCTGCGGCGTCAGTACACCACGATCGGCATGGTCGGCATCGTCATCTTCGTGCTGCTTGCCTATTTCCTGGGGCTCTATGTCGCGATCGGTTTTGCCATCGGCGCGATCCTGTCGGGGGCGGCCGGCTTCATCGGCATGAACGTCTCGGTCCGCGCCAATGTGCGCACCGCGCAGGCGGCGACGACGTCGCTCGCGGGTGGTCTTGAGCTTGCCTTCAAGGCGGGCGCCATCACCGGCATGCTGGTGGCGGGTCTCGCGCTGCTTGGCGTGACCCTCTATTTCGGCTTCCTGGTCCATTCGCTGAAGCTTGCGCCTGACAGCCGCGTCGTCATCGACGCCATGGTGGCGCTCGGCTTCGGCGCCTCGCTGATCTCGATCTTCGCCCGTCTCGGCGGCGGCATCTTCACCAAGGGTGCGGACGTCGGCGGCGACCTCGTCGGCAAGGTCGAGGCCGGCATCCCCGAAGACGATCCGCGCAACCCGGCCACCATCGCCGACAACGTCGGCGACAATGTCGGCGACTGCGCCGGCATGGCCGCCGACCTGTTCGAAACCTATGCGGTGACCGCGGTCGCCACCATGGTCCTGGCGGCGATCTTCTTCGCCAAGACGCCGATCCTCGCCGATATGATGACGTTGCCGCTCGCCATCGGCGGCATCTGCATCATCACCTCGATTATCGGCACCTTCTTCGTGAAGCTCGGGCCGAGCCAGTCGATCATGGGCGCGCTTTACAAGGGACTGATCGCAACCGGCGTCCTGTCGCTGGTCGGCATTGCCGGCGTGATCTATTACCTGATCGGCTTCGGCAAGCTCGCCGGCGTCGATTACACCGGCATGGCGCTGTTCGAGTGCGGCGTGGTCGGCCTCGCCGTCACTGCGCTGATCATCTGGATCACCGAATACTACACCGGCACCGACTATCGTCCGGTGAAGTCGATCGCCCAGGCCTCGGTGACCGGCCACGGCACCAACGTGATCCAGGGCCTCGCCGTCTCGATGGAATCGACCGCGCTGCCCGCGCTCGTCATCATCGCCGGTATCCTCGTCACCTACAGCCTCGCCGGCCTGTTCGGCATCGCGATCGCGACCGCCACGATGCTCGCGCTCGCCGGCATGGTCGTCGCGCTCGACGCGTTCGGTCCGGTCACAGACAACGCCGGCGGCATTGCCGAGATGGCGGGCCTGCCGAAGGAGGTTCGCAAGTCGACCGACGCGCTCGATGCGGTCGGCAACACCACCAAGGCGGTGACCAAGGGCTACGCGATCGGCTCCGCCGGTCTCGGCGCCCTGGTGCTGTTCGCGGCCTACAACGAGGATCTCAAGTTCTTCATTGCGGACTCCGCGCACCACGCCTACTTCGCCGGCGTCAAACCGGACTTCTCGCTCAACAACCCCTACGTCGTGGTGGGCCTGTTGTTCGGCGGTCTGTTGCCGTATCTGTTCGGCGCGATGGGCATGACCGCCGTGGGCCGCGCGGCGAGCGCGATCGTCGAGGAGGTCCGCCGACAATTCCGCGAGAAGCCGGGCATCATGCAAGGCACCGACAAGCCGGATTACGGCAAGGCGGTCGACCTTTTGACCAAGGCGGCGATCAAGGAAATGATCATCCCCTCGCTGCTTCCGGTGCTGTCACCGATCTTCGTCTACTTCGTGATCTATGCGATCGCGGGAGGCGGGGCGGCCGGCAAGTCGGCGGCGTTCTCGGCCGTGGGCGCGATGCTGCTCGGCGTGATCGTGACAGGCCTGTTCGTCGCGATCTCCATGACTTCGGGCGGCGGCGCCTGGGACAACGCCAAGAAGTACATCGAGGACGGTCATTTCGGCGGCAAGGGCAGTGACGCCCACAAGGCGGCCGTGACCGGCGACACCGTCGGCGATCCCTACAAGGACACGGCCGGCCCGGCGGTGAACCCGATGATCAAGATCACGAACATCGTGGCGCTGCTGCTGCTCGCGGTGCTCGCGCACTGAACCAGAGGCAACTTTCCTGCGACAAACCCGCGGTGCAAGCCGCGGGTTTTTTGTCGGCTGCCAGCCGGGCGCGGCGATTCTTCTGGAGAAGTTGGGCACCATGAAGTTCGAGATGACCAGGTGCAATCAGTGCGGTAGCGATATGCCGATGGGCACGACCCTCTGTCCAAGCTGCGGCAAAGCGCAAACCGGAGCCAGGAGATCAGGCTCGCTTCAGCCGCGCACCCTCCTGGCGGTTGCGCTGGCGGCGGCGGTGCTCCTCGTTTTCAACTGGATCAAAGCCCCGGCGCCGCAGACCGCCCCCGTCATTGCACGTCCATCTGCAGCCCTTCCTTCTGGATGATGCCGGCGAACTTCTTCGTCTCGGCGTCCACGAAGGCGGCAAACTGGTCGGGCGTGCCGTAGTCGGCGCGGGCGCCCATGGCCACGATGTTCTTCTTGATGTCGTCGCGCTCGAGCATCGCCTTCACTTGGAGGTTGAGCGCTTCGACAACGGCGGGCTGCACACCCTTCGGCAGGAACACCGAGAACCACGACGAGACGTCGAAAGCCGCAAGCTCCGGCGCGCTCTCGCGCATGGTCGGCAGGTTCGGCGCAAGGTCGCTGCGCTCGGTCGTGGTGACGCAGAGGCCGGTCAGGGTGCCGTTCTGCACCTGCGGCAGGCTCGGATAGAGGTTGTCGAACAGGATCTGGATGTCGCCGGCGAGCGCCGCCTGGAGCGCGGGACCGGCGCCGCGGAACGGGATATGTGTCATCTTCAGGCCGGTGAGCTGCAGGAACCAGGCGCCGGTGAGGTGAGGGCTCTGGCCGACACCGGAGGAGGCGTAGCTGAGCTTGTCCGGATTGGCCTTGAGATAGGCGACCAGCTCGGCGATCGACTTGATGCCGGTCTTGGGATGCGCCGAGACGATGTTCGGGATCCGGATCATGTTGGAGACCGGCTGGAGCTGGTCCGGCTTGTAGGTGAGGTTCTTGAAGATGCTGTAGGCGATCGCGTTCGGACCGGGATTGCCGATCAGGATGGTGTGGCCGTCCGGCTTGGCGCGGACCACCTCGGCCGTGCCGATCGTGCCGCCGCCACCGGAACGGTTTTCCACCACGGCCGATTGGCCCCAGGCGGTTTGCAGATGCGCGGCAAGGAGCCGACCCATCACGTCGGTCGAGCCGCCGGCGGCAGCCGGCACGACGAGGCGGACGTTTTCGGTGGGCTTCCAGTCCGCCAGGCTCGATCGCGGCAGGATCGCTGCGGCCGAGAGGGCGGCAGCACCGGTGAGCACGCGACGGCGGGACAACAACTGTTTGGGCACGAATCCACTCCCTGCATCTTGTTTTGCAGGGAGCGTATGGAACAGGACGCGCAACGGCAAGCCGCACGAAGCCGCAGGCTGAAGGCTCAGTTAAAGCTGAGCAGTTTGAAGATCGGCGTGAGGTAGCTCATCTCCTGGCCCGACGTGGGCGTGGTCCGGCTGATGAAGTCGAAGATCTTGCCGTCCTGGAGCCCGTAATTCGCAAGGCGGCGCACGCGCCGGTTCTTGTCGAAATAGACCGCGATGACGCGCTGATCGACCACCCTCTGGTTCATGAAGGCGACCATGCGCTCGGAGCGCTGCGAGATGTAATAGAACACTTCGCCGTCGAGGGTTGCGACCGTGGAGGGGGTGCCCATCACGATCAGCACCTGATCCTGGCTCGCGCCAATCGGGATCTGCTCCAGCGCGTTGGGCGGCAGGATGTAACCCTTCTGGAACTGCTCGCCGGTGCAGCCCGCAAGCGCAGCCCCAACCAGGGCCGCGGCCGCGAACAGGCGCAAGCCGCGCCAACGTGCTTGAAGGCCGCGCCGCTTGTCTGCACGCAGGCTGGTCTGGTTCGTTATCGTCATAGCGGAACTGATTCCGTCCCCTTGCGTCGCGCGAGGCGCTGAAGTACCGGGCGGAGGCTCTGAATGCAACACGCGCGCGCCCGCTTGCGGAAACCACAATGCTTTGGCCGTTCAATCACTTCAGGAAACCCCGCCTAGCCTCGCCGGGCACCATTGAAGCCATCTATGGCATGATCGTGACGCAGGCGCGAGAACCCATATTTTACCGCGACTTGGGCGTGCCGGATACCGTTAACGGGCGTTTCGATCTGTTGCTGCTGCACCTCTGGCTGCTGCTGCGCCGCCTGCGCACGGTCGAGGGCGCCTCCCGACAAGGCGCCTCCGAGCTGTCGCAGGCGCTGTTCGACCGCTTTTGCGAGGATATGGACGACAATCTGCGCGAGATGGGGATTGGCGACCAGACCGTGCCGAAGCGGATGCGGGCTTTCGGCGAGGCGTTTTACGGCCGGGTCCAGGCCTACGATCAGGCCATGGAAAGCGGCGGCGAGGCGCTGGCATCGGCGATCTGCAAGAATATCTTGAATGGGGCCGGCATGGACCAGGCGCAGCGGCTCGCGGCCTATGCCAGGGCTGCCGAGGCCGACCTCGCCCGGACCGGCGAGGCCGCATTGTTGGCCGCGTCTTTCAAGTTTCCCCCAGCGTTCCCTGAGGATGTCACGCCATGAGCCGACCGATTACCCCATCCGGGCCCGATCCCTGGCAGGTGCCTGTCATCGTTGCACAGATCCCGGACACCGGCCTGCATCGCAAGCTCGAGGCCTCGGCCGCCGAGCGGCAGGCCATGGCTGAGACGGCAGGGTTGCGCGAGGTTGTCTCGGTCCAGGCTGATTTCGATGTTGTGCCGAAAAGCGGCAACCAGATCCAGGTCACGGGGCACGTCCGCGCCCGGATCGGCCAGACCTGCGTGGTCACGCTTGACCCGATGGAGAGCGAGATCGACGAGGCGGTGGACCTGATATTCGCCCCCGAGGCCGAGGTCCGCCGCTTGGCCGACCTGCTGGAGGAGGGGCACGACGATCAGGAGCAGGTCGCCGACCCGCCGGAGGCGATCGTCAATGGCATCATCGACCTCGGGAGACTTGCCACCGACGCCCTGTTTCTGGCGGTCGATCCCTATCCGCGGAAGCCGGGGGTGGTGTTTGAGCCCGAGGTCACCGCCCCCGATCCGGAGGACCATCCCTTTGCGGTCCTGAAGGCGCTCCAGGACAAGAAGAAAGACCAATAGCTACCGTCTTTCCCAGAGGACCGCTTTGCTACGGGGCGCGAGGTGTTTGCGATCGTGGTTTGAAAGGTCGAATTATCTGTTTGATTTTGATGTGTTTCTTGTGAATTCGGCCGTCTGCGGCCGGATCGTCCCGAATGCAAAAGGCTGGGGGCAAGAGGTTGTTTCGGGATAACAAAACGCTATTGTCGCGCCCCGGTCCGGGTGCGGCGTGGCGCTTGACCGACCGCCATGTTCGTGGCGAACCCATTTGCGGCCCCGCTCGTTCAAGACCGCACCAGACCAGGTTTCCAGGACTTTTATGCCAAGCAAGGTTCGCATCGCGCTTGACGCCATGGGGGGCGACGCCGGCGCCGCGGTGGTCATCCCAGGCGCCGCCATCTCGCTTCACAGGCATCGCGAGATCGAATTCCTGCTGATCGGGGACCGCGCCAAGATCGAGCCCGAGCTCGACCGCCACCCCGCGCTGAAGGCGGCTTCGAAGATCATCCATACCGATGTCGCGGTCAGCGGCGAGGAAAAGCCGAGCCAGGCGCTGCGGCGCGGCCGCAGGACCTCCTCCATGTGGCTTGCCATCGATGCGGTGAAAAAGGGCGAGGCGGATGTCGCGGTCTCGGCCGGGAATACCGGCGCGCTGATGGCGATGTCGCGCTTCCACCTGCGCACGCTGCCGGGCGTCGACCGTCCGGCCATCGCCGGCATGTGGCCGACCAGGCGCGGCGATTCCGTGGTCCTCGACCTCGGCGCCAGCATCGGCGGCGATACCCACCATCTGGTGTCGCTCGCCATCATGGGCGCAGCGATGGCCAGCGTGTTGTTCAACAAGAAGCGTCCCACGGTCGGCCTGCTCAATATCGGGGTGGAGGAGATCAAGGGGCACGAGGAAATTCGCGAGGCCGGCGAAATCCTGCGCGCCAGGAACCTGCCCGAGCTCGACTATCTCGGCTTCGTCGAGGGCGACGGCATCGGCAAGGGGGTGGCGGACGTCATCGTCACCGAAGGCTACAGCGGCAACATCGCGCTGAAGGCCGCGGAGGGAACCGCGCGGCAGATGGCGGAATTGCTCCGGGACGAGATGAAGCGGAGCTGGCTGTCAAAGCTCGGCTATCTCTTTGCGCGCAACGCCTTCCAGGCCCTGCGGAACAAGATGGATCCGAACAAATCCAACGGCGGCGTGTTGCTGGGGTTGAACGGGATCGTGGTCAAGAGCCATGGCGGAATCGCTGCCGAAGGCTTTGCCTATGCGATTGATGTTGGCTATGAGATGGTCAAATTCGATCTCCTCAACAAGATCAATCAGATGCTCAACCGCGAAGGTGGTGCACTCAATTCCGTGCAAGCCGCGCAGGAGGCTGTTTCGTGACTCAGATTCGTTCGGTCGTGCTGGGCTGCGGCTCTTATTTGCCGGAGCAGGTGGTGACCAACGCCCAATTGGCGGCGCGCATTGACACGTCCGACGAGTGGATCGTGCAGCGCACCGGCATTCGCGAGCGGCATATCGCGGCCGAGGGTGAGTTCACCTCGCACTTAGCGCTCAAGGCGGCGCAGGCCGCGCTCGCCGATGCCGGCGTGGACGCGCAGTCGATCGACCTGATCGTGCTCGCGACCTCGACCCCTGACAACACTTTCCCCGCCAGCGCGGTCGCCGTGCAGCACGGGCTCGGCATCAACCATGGCGCGGCCTTCGACCTTCAGGCGGTGTGCTCGGGCTTCGTGTTCGGGCTCGCCACCGCCGACAATTTCCTGCGCACGGGCGCCTTCAAGCGCGCGCTGGTGATCGGCGCGGAAACCTTCTCGCGCATCCTCGACTGGACCGATCGCGGCACCTGCGTGCTGTTCGGCGACGGCGCCGGCGCGGTGGTGCTGGAGGCGCAGGAGCAGCCGGGCAATGCCGCGACCGACCGCGGGATCGTGACCACGCATCTGCGCTCCGACGGCCGTCACAAGGCGAAGCTGTTCGTCGACGGCGGCCCGTCCTCGACCCAGACCGTCGGCCATTTGCGCATGGAGGGCCGCGAGGTCTTCAAGCACGCGGTCGGCATGATCACCGACGTGATCGTCGACGCCTTCAAGGCGACCGGGCTCAATGCCGACAGCATCGACTGGTTCGTGCCGCACCAGGCCAACAAGCGAATCATCGACGCATCCGCGCACAAGCTGCATATCGCGCCGGAGAAGGTGGTGCTGACGGTGGACCTTCACGGAAACACCTCGGCGGCCTCGATTCCGCTGGCGCTGTCGGTTGCGCGCAAGGACGGCCGCATCAAGCGTGGCGACCTGGTTCTGCTCGAAGCGATGGGTGGCGGCTTCACCTGGGGCTCCGCGCTGGTGCGCTGGTAAGCCACAGTCGATAAAATTTTGCCCGAATCAGAGCGGATTATCGATGCGCCTGCATTGATGAGCGCTGTTGACCGCCGTATCGTAAGCTCATAATTTCAGACAACAATTGTTCGCCGTGATGTGGGGCAGGGCGATGACCGATCAAAGTAAAACCGTAACGCGTGTCGATCTGTGCGAAGCCGTCTACCAGAAGGTGGGGCTGTCGCGCACGGAATCGTCCGCCTTCGTGGAACTCGTGCTGAAGGAGATCACCGATTGCCTTGAGAAAGGCGAGACGGTGAAGCTGTCCTCGTTCGGCTCCTTCATGGTCCGCAAGAAGGGTCAGCGCATCGGTCGCAACCCCAAGACCGGCACCGAGGTGCCGATCTCGCCGCGCCGGGTCATGGTGTTCAAGCCGTCCGCGATCCTGAAGCAGCGGATCAACGCCCAGCACCGCACCAATGGCGACGCCAGCAAGGCGCAACCCGAGGCGTAATCCGCCTTCCGGATAAGGATTTGGCATTTGGACAAGGCGCCGGATGCGTTCCGAACCATCAGCGAAGTAGCGCAGGAACTCGACATTCCGCAGCACGTGCTGCGGTTCTGGGAGACGCGTTTCTCCCAGATCAAGCCGATGAAGCGCAGCGGCGGCCGTCGCTATTACCGCCCCGACGACGTCGACCTGCTCAAGGGCATCCGCCGTCTGCTCTACGGGGAGGGCTACACCATCCGCGGCGTGCAGCGGATCCTGAAAGAACACGGCGTCAAATCGGTGCAGGGCCTCGCCGACGGCGCGGCCGCGGTCTCGTTCGGCGCCATCGAGGACGCCGTCGGCGCCAGCCTGATGGAGCCCGAGGAGGAGACCGGCGTCCGCGGCGCCCGCGACAGCGACGATGACGACTACCAGGGCGAGGAGGAGGAGGGCATCGACTTCCGCTTCTCCGAGACCGACGACGAGGAAATCCTCACCACCTTCCGCAAGGGCGGCACCCCAGCCGCGCCCGCCGGCCCCAGCGCCATCGACCGGGAGCGCCTCGGACGGGTGCTCGCCGAGCTCATCGCCTGCCGCGAAATGCTGGATCAGGCGCTCAAGGACGCCTGACGCCGGATCTCCTCGGCTTTGGGGCAGTTCCGGTGCCTTTCGGCAGAGGCAGCAAAATGGTGTCACCTCGCCTTGCGCAAAGCGGCGATCCTAGCTAATGGAACGACGTTCGGAGCGTGGCGCAGCCCGGTTAGCGCACTAGTCTGGGAGACTAGGGGTCGGAGGTTCAAATCCTCTCGCTCCGACCATTTTTTCAAAGCATCTGTCGGGTGGATCGAGGGGCGGCGTGGAGCCAGCTGCCGCCGATGACGCATGCGCCGCGAGCGGTAGCGGGTGGCTGCTTCGGTGGCCGGCAAACCGAAATGCCGAAAACAACCCCATGCACAGTAGCGATGTCATTGGTTAGCTTATGTTTTTCCGAAGCGATTTGACGCGTCGGGCAAAACAGGGGTATGGTGTCATCATGCCGGCCTTACGAGATGGGGAAGAGACAGCGGGGCTTAAGTGCTGTGCGGGGATTCGCAGTGCGCCTCAGGGCGGCGGCCCAGTAATACCCCAGTCTGAGAGACCAGGCGGCGGGGTTCAAATCCTCTCGCGCCGATCAATCAGATCAAAGACCTAGCGGGAAGCGTTTTTTCTCGAGATCTTTCGAAACGCCACTGAGTCGCCATCGCGAATGGTCCTAGCTCGGTACCGGCGCGGTCCGTAGGCGGAGAGGCATCATCGGCTACTCGATTGATCGCCCAGCATCAAGTGGCTCATCGGAGTCTAGTGACACGCCATATTTACTCGCTCGGATTGCATTTAGCTTGGACGTATTCGCTATTCGCCTCAGAGCCTCCTTGACCTTGGCCGCGATCAGCTTTGCATCGTCACTTATGCCTCCGACCTTGCCCAATTCCAGAGGCGCGTAAATGTAGCTTCTCAGCTGTTCGCCAGAGCTGTCTTTGAATAGTTGTTCAAATCGTTCCACGGGTACGGCCGCCAGCAAGGCCAGCTTCTCGCGCTTCAAGCTTTCCACCGAGCGCAAGTCATTCTCGAAATCAAGGGTCGGCTGCGCTACCCGTCGTCGCTCTTGCATAACTTGTAGGATGCGCTCGTTCTTCACCCCGCGATAGAAAGGGTCGTCGGACGTCCAAAACTCCGAGCTGCCGTTTGCCGCCGCGTAGTCGATCAAGTTGGCCGCGTCGCTATCGCGCCCAATTTCCTCGAGTATCGCAACAGCTGCATCGAGGCTTGGACGCGATACTACAGCGAAATTGTCTTTGATCCCATGAACGATGCTCGCGGATACTTCGTCTTCGTTATCCTTGAAGCTGTCATGGAACGGACGCCAGCACTGTTCAAACGCTTCCATTTGTTTCCGCTGACCTAAGCCATTTTCGACTTCTTTCGCCCTCGACAATAACTCGTCCGCATCCAAGAGGCTCGTTTCAACGAAATTCAGGAGCGCTTTATCAAGATCGTCCATCATTCCCCAACCGTAACCGTCGAGAATTACGTCCCAACGCTCACGTTCTGGGTCGTCACTACCGTGCTCTTCGTCTTGGAATTCACCGCGCCCCATCGTGTACCGCTCGAACTGTCCACGCATGAGGTAAGAACTCGGCGGCGGTGCGGCTCCGGCATCCAGCTTGCGCCACCCAAACATGACCATCGAGTGAACAATCTGACGCATAACGTCAGGCGAGCATTTGCTGAGAATCTGTTCGTCGAGCATCCGTATTAGACGCTCGATTTTCTTGATAACGCGAATATTCGAGATGTTCAGCCTCTCGCAGTGTTCCCGAATGAGGCTGGATAGATCGTCACTATCAGTGATCGCGATACCAAGTGCCTCTGCACTGGTCGGGGCAAGAACGAGTTGCGTATCAATGACTTTCTCAAAGTAATCATCGAACTGCTTCTGTCCGGCATCGTCCAGTTGCGCCGGATTGAGCAAAAACACAGCTTTGCACGCTCGCTGTTCGCGCAAGTAAGAGATTAGACCAAAGACATCTTTCACCGAAATCGAGCCGCGCCTCTCAAGATCATCGACGCAAACGATTTGATTGCGGATCGCCGAGAATAGAAGCGGCTGCGCCTTCGATAATGCGCCACCCAGATAAGGAACGGGGAGGGCAGAGAGAGCGCCCGCCAGCTTTTTTCCGCCTTTAAAAGCCGCATTACCTCCTGAGAGAAATCGTTCAAGACTTGTGCTGCCTTCTGGTAGCAGAAATTCCAAGTTCTCGAATATTGCCGTCTTCATTGCCTCCAGAGAGTCAATTCCAAAGAGTGAAACATAAGAGTGTCGCGACAGTCCCGTTTCATGTTTGCTCCGAACGCGATCTAGAATCGTTTGCCACGTATAGGTTTTTCCAACGCCCCACGATCCGGTAATGCACAGCACTTCGGGGGCAGGAGAGCGTAAGAACCGTTCGATCTCGCGTTTTACTGCTTCGGTGGATGTCATTGCCTAGTCAGGGTCCAGATTGAGAGACTTTCGCTGAGTTCAACAATATCTTCTATGTTGGCACCGCGCCGAACAATCGTAAGGCAGCGGTCCACAAATGAGCGCAACTGCACGAGGTTCGACCTTACCTCAAATACCCCACCGCCATATCCTCGTCGTTCCGTCCACCAGGGTCCTCACCATCTTCTCCGACGGCATCTCAGCGTGTTCCAGATCTACTCTATCTGACCGCGTCGATGTCGCAGACCGCGGGGGGCGGCGGGCCTGCCGGTCGAGCTGCATCTGCTCCGCGACCAGCCGCACACTGATGCGCTGATGCCGCCGCCGGGGGCGACGCGCGCGTGCAATCATTCTGCGGGCGGTGGCTTAAAAGGAAGGTGTGATCGTTGTCACAAAGCGCGCCGCCGCAATGGGGTCTGGCGCTGTCGATGCCCGCGCGGAAAGACCATGCGGCCTCCGGGGCGTTTCCTCGTTGATAGTCTTGGTTCGTCGTCTTGGTATCAGTAGTTTTGCGGGGCCTTAGGCGTGGCCCTTGATCTCGTAGCGACCCGGAACGCATTTGTAGCGATCGAGCCGCCAGTTGGCGTGGTAGATCGGATGCTCGCCCATCCATTTCGCCAGGGGGGCCTGTGCGCCGATCGCACACTGCATCATCGACATCTCGGGCGTCATGTTGCTGTCGGTCACGATTTCCTCGATGCAACTGCCTGAGCTGGCTGCACTCAGCCGGCAGAGCACGGCAACGACGGTCACGAACATTCCAGTCACCTCATCGGTAGTTTCTGACCACGAAGAGGATGCAAGCGGAGTGCCAGAGCCTGTGACGCAAACAACACGCTGGCCTGGCCGACTCGACCCAGCGTCCGGACTCCATTTAGCGATTCGGATTGTAAAAAAATTGCCCATAAACCGAAGCCGGGCAAATACGGGGAACCGGGTGGGTGAGTCGCAGGGATGTGGAATTCCGGGGGCAGCGCCGCGCCGGTGGCGCTTCACAGGCCGCGCGCAGCCGGTAGGCTCGGAAGCACCGTGGCCACCCGCCAAAAGAGCGGGACCGCCACAAGGGATATGGAAACGCGAGGGCAGACCATGAAGGCACGACCGACCGGCGTGATCCCGCCGATGACGACGCCGTTCCGCAAGGATGGCGAGATCGACTACACCTTGGTGGCGCACCAGGTCGACTGGATGATCGGCGCCGGCGCGCATGGCGTCGCGGCCGGCGGCTCGACCGGCGAGGGGCACACGCTCGATCACGAGGAATATCGCGACCTGATGGAAGCGACGGTTGCGGCGGTGAAGGGACGCATTCCCGTCATCGCCGGCATCATCGTCGATTCTACGCGCGATGCGATCCGCCGCGGCAAGCTCGTGCGCGACATGAATGTCGCGGCGCTCCAGGTCACGCCGGTGCATTATCTGTTCAAGCCGGACGACGAGGCGATGGTGGCGCATTTCCGCGCCATGGCGGACGAGACCGGCATGCCCATCATCATCTACAACGTGGTGCCGTGGTCGTATCTGTCGCCGGCGCTGCTGACGCGGATCATGACCGAGGTGCCGCTGGTGGTCGGCGTCAAGCAGAGCGCGGGCGACCTGAAACTGTTCGCGGACCTCATGATGATGGCGCCGGACAAGCTGATCTACAGCGCGGTCGATGCCCTGATGTATCCGTCCTACACGTTGGGGGCGCATGGCTCGATCGCCGCGATCCTGACCGCGGCGCCGCATGCCTCCGTCGCGCTGTGGGATGCGGTGAAGGCGGGTGACCATCCGCGCGCGCTCGACCTGCACAAGAAGCTGCTGACGCTGTGGAACGCCGTGATCGCCGACAATCTTCCGGCCTGCACGCGCTATGCGCAGACGCTGCAGGGGCTGCCCAGGACTTATCCGCGCGCGCCGATGCCGGAGGCCTCAAGCGCGCAGCAGGCGGCGATCCGCAAGGCGCTGGACGGGCTCGGCGCGTTGAACGGGCGGCGTGTCGAGGCGGCCGAATAGTCCACGCCCCGAAATAACTGATGACCACGGCAGCGCCGATCCGCTTTTACCTGCGGATGCGGCGCTGCTACATTTTGTGCGCGCTCCGATGCGCGCGGCGCTGGCTGTGAAGAAACATACCGTCAAGGGAGGGGCCGAAAGTCCCATGAAGGATTTTGCAGGAAAGATCGCCGTCATCACCGGCGGCGGCACGGGAATGGGACGCGAGCTCGCGCGGCAGCTCGTCGCCGAGGGCTGCAATGTCGCGATGTGCGACGTCTCCGAAGCCGCGATGGCCGAGACCAAGCGGCTGTGCGAGGTCGAGAAGCTGCCGCAGGGCCTGCGCGTCACGACCCATGTCGCCGACGTCTCGATTGAGGATCATCTCAAGCGATTCCGCGACGAGCTCGCCGAGCAGCAGAAGACCGACCGGATCCATCTTCTGTTCAACAACGCCGGCATCGGCGGCGGCGGCAGCCTGTTCACCAACACCCGCGAGCAGTGGGAGCGCACCTTCAACATCTGCTGGGGCGGCGTCTATCTCGGCGTCCGCACCTTCCTGCCGATGCTGGTCGCGGCCGACGAGGCCCACATCGTCAACACCGCGAGCGTCAACGGCTTCTGGGCCTCGATCGGCATGACCCAGTCGCACACCGCCTACAGCTCGGCAAAGTTCGCCGTGAAGGGATTTACCGAAGCGCTGATCAACGACCTCCGCCTGCACGCGCCGCATGTCAAATGCTCCGTGGTGATGCCCGGCCATATCGGTACCTCGATCGTCTCCAATTCGCGCAAGGTGCAGAGCGCCGACGGTTCGGAGCGGCTCAATGCCGACGAGGTCGCGCTGACCCGCAAGCGCATGGTCGCGGCCGGCGTGCCGGATGCCGACAAGATGTCGGACGAGGACATCCAGGCGGCGTTCGCCGAGCGCGCCCGCAGCTTCCTCGAGGATGCGCCGACGACGGCGGCGCAGGCTGCCAGGATCATCCTCGACGGGGTCAAGGCGGAGCAATGGCGCATTCTCGTGGGCGAGGACGCAAAGCGCCTTGACGAGCGCGTGCGCGCCACACCGGAGCAGGCCTACGACCGCGCCTTCTTCGAAAGCTTTACGCAAGAGGTCGGCTGGCGGCTCGGCTGAGGCGGTCAACGAGCGCGCGCGGATACAGGTATGATGCTCATCATGGCAAGAGGCGCGCAGGCAATTTCGCGTGCCACCTCTTGCCAGTCTTCTTGCGGGTGTTCGGTCACGCATGACGAATAGGAATGTCACGCATGCAACACGTCCCTGCGTTCAAGCGATGGTGATCTCGAACGGCTCTCATTCGGCGCACGGCAGCTTGGTCAGGGAACCAAAATAGTTTACTCAGTCATGTGTAAGGCGATGACCAGAGCGTAGCTCCCGATGATACCCGCATGCCTCTCCGACGACTGGACCCTTTGCCCGGAGCGAGAGGACATCTCCGCTGAGTTCACGCGGCTCCTGACCGCGGCCCAGGAGGGCGGCGCCACGATCGCCGAATGCCTGATGATCGCGCGGCAGCTGAAGCGGGGCAACGACCAATCCTGGCATCGCGAGTGGAAGAATCTGGCGCAGGCCAATCGGCTTCGTGCCGAGGCCGCGTTCGCGGAAGGTCACAGGGCGACCGCGCAGCGCAACTGGCTCCGCGCCATGAATTACTACAGCGCGGCCGCGATGCCGCTCGATCCGGCGGACGAGCGCCGCTGGGTCGCGGTGCTCGCGATGCAGGATTGCGCCCGCCGCTTCCTCGCCGCGCGCGATCCGGCCGGGGAAGTCATGACGATACCCTGGCTCGACGGCCATTCGTTGCAGGGCTATTTCTTGCCCGCACCGTCGGGACGCGTGCGAGCTCCGACCGTGATTTGCATCGGCGAGCCCGGCCACCGCAAGGAGGAATTTCTGTTCAAGCTCGCGCCGCATGCGCGCGAGCGCGGCTTCTCGCTGCTGGCGCTGGACCTGTTCGGCGAGCAGCGCGACGATCATCTCGACACGCTGTTGCGGCGCCGGGATCTCGAGAGTGCGATTCCGTGCGTGATGGACTATCTGGAGACGTGCAGCGAGGTCGATTTCGCACGTGTCGCGATCGTCGCCGATGGCTGGGGCTCTTCCTTCGTGGCGCGCGCAGTGTTGCAGGAGCCGCGGCTTGCCGCCGCCGTCTGCGATGGCGGCCTGTGGGACCTGCACGAACGGGCCTTCTTTGCCAGCCGATTCGCGATGAGCGACGTCAGCATCGTTCCGGTGCCGCATGCGCCGCTGATGGCCTCCAGCGCCGACTGTCCCGTGCTGATCACGCTCGGCGAGGACGGCTGGCTCAAGGCCGATCGGGCACGTCAGATTGTCCAGACGTCCCGGCTCGGCAGTTCGGATGTCATGTTGAAGGTGTTCACCGCGGCCGAAACCGGCGCGGCGCAGGCCCACGCGGACAATCCGAGCCTTGCCAACGAATACATCTTCGACTGGCTCGAATCGCGGCTCGGCGCGGCGGGACGCATCTGAGGACGTCGCCTCAGAAGTCGAGGGTCAGGCGGACGCAGGCCTTTTCGAGACGGGTCTTCAGCATTGCGAGCTTGGTGGTGAATTCCGTCAGCTCTTTCTCGTCGAACTCCTGGAAGACGAATTCCTTGATCGTCTTGTACTGCTCGTTGAGGCTCGCCAGGTGCTTCTGCGTCTTCTCGGTCAGGGACAGCCGGACCACCCTTGCGTCGGTCGGCGAGGGACGACGGCGCAACAGGGCCTTCTTCTCGAGCAGCTTGGACTGGGTGGTGACGAACGACGGATCGACGTGGAGGAGTTTCGAGACGACGTTGACCGGAATGCCGTCGTCCTTGTCGAGGTCGGAGATCGCCATCAGGATCAACCATTGCGGACCGCTGATGCCGAGCGTTCTCGCCCAGAACTGACGCAGCTCCTCCAGATACATGTTGATCGACGATATCTCCCAGGTGAAGCGCCTGATGATATCCAGATTGCCGATGGAGCGGAGGCGCGCCCCTTCTTTCCTCGTCGCTGACACAGCGTCACTCCCGTGATCTGATTTGTATGCGGCCGGTGTCGTGCAAGCCATAGTCCACGCAAGCCTGCTCTGACGCAAGTGCAGAGCAGGGTAATTTCGTCACTAAAACTACAAAGATGATCAGCTCATGGAATCGCGTCGCCGTGGTGTTGCGCACTGGGCACAGGTTTGGGGAAACCACAAACCTGATCAAATAAGGTATTTTGATTAGTGAACGGCGCAGGCATATTGCGTCGTGACGGTGGGGGTACTCGATCGTCCCGTTGCAGGTGGTTTGCTCACGTCCCTCGCGTGGAAAGAGGGTGTGTCCGAAAGCGCAAAGCGGCCGAGCGGATTTGAAATACGGGGATCTGGGGGGCCTCACGGTCCGGTCTTCGTAACATGAGCAACTTGGAGGTTTTAATATGAAATTGGTGAAGAGCCTTTTGCTCGGCACTGCGGCGGGTCTGATCGCCGTCGGTGGAGCTCAGGCGGCTGATCTTCCGGTCAAGGCCAAGGCGGTCGAGTACGTGAAGGTCTGCTCGCTCTACGGCGCGGGTTTCTACTACATCCCGGGCAGCGACACCTGCATCAAGCTGGGCGGCTATCTGCGTGCCGAAGTGGCGCTCAATGCCGGCGGCAATTACAGCGCCCAGTACAACAACGTCTTCGCGGCGAACAACCGCCTGACCAACTACTACTCGATGCGCGCTCGTGAAGATCTCAACATCGACACGCGCACCGCGACCGAGTACGGCGTTGTCCGCACCTATTTCGATGCGGTCTTCACCTGGACGACCGGCAACTATGTCGGCGCCGGTTCGGGAACGGGTGCCACCCAGTACAGCAGCACGCTCGGCGTCAACGCCGCAGGCACGGGTCTGATCGGGTCCAGCGGCGGCGCCATCAACGGCACCGACGGGGGGATCTCGGGCGGCGCGCTCGGCGTCTACTACGCCTTCATCCAGTTCGCCGGTTTCACCATGGGTAAGGCGGTGTCGCAGTTCGACGCGCCCTGGATCAACTATCCCGGCAACAACTTCGACCAGCTCGTCGGCGGCAGCGGCAGCACCAACGGTGTTGCCCAGTTCACCTACACCGCCGATCTCGGCCAGGGCGTGACGGCGATCGTCTCGGCCCAGGACCAGACGCAGGTCTTCCAGACCGCCCTCTGGAATACGGCCGGCATGTCCACCACCGGCGTCCTCGGCGGTGCCTACGGCTCCAACGATCTCGGCGGCACCCGCGCCCCCGATCTCGTCGGCACGCTCCGTGTCGACCAGGCCTGGGGCCTGTTCCAGGCCTCGGTCGCGGCGCACGACAACCATGTCGCCTATTACGGCGCGAGCGAAGCCACCGGTCATCCTGAAGACAAGTGGGGCTGGGCCGTCCAGCTGGCTCTGTCGATCAAGAACATCCCGACCGGCGCCGGGGACTTGATCAACATCTCGGGCGTCTACACTGATGGCGCGAGCCGCTACAACTTCCAGGAGCTGGCAGCGACCAACTACTCGATGTTCGGCGGTTCGGGTGGCGCGTATCAGAGCATCGGCTTCGCCGGCGTGTCTGACGCGGTGTTCGCACCCGGCAGCGGCCTCGAGCTGACCAAGACTTACGGCTTCCGTGGTGCCTACACCCACAACTGGAGCCCGTACTGGAACTCGGCGCTCTATGGTGCGTGGGCCGCCGTCAACTACAGCGGCACGGCCAAGGGCATGATCTGCGGCAGCGCCGCGTTCGCGACCCTGACCGGCACCTGCAACCCGGACTTCAACATCGGCCAGATCGGTGTCATCACCCGCTGGACCCCGGTCAAGAACCTGACCTTCTCGGCTGACTTCACCTACAGCCACCTTGACCAGAAGTACTCGGGCGTGATCACGACGCCGGCGCTCACCAGCGTTGCCAAGCCTGCAGCGGCTTATGAGCTGAAGGACCAGGACACCTACAGCCTGCTCGTTCGCGCTCAGCGCAACTGGTAAGCCTTGATCGTCGGACCTGGTCTTCGGACTTGGTCTTCAGATATGGGTCTTCGGATATGACGCAGCCCCGGCGGGACACCGCCGGGGCTTTTTTACGAGCTGGGCCTTTCGCGGGATGGGCGTTCGGAAAATCCGGCGGCTCGTGCGGGCGACGAAGACGAGCCATGCAATTCGATCGGCCCAAATTTATTTACTTACCTGAGTTACTAAGCTATATAGGTCTCAGCCGATGACGAAAGTTGCGGCTCTGACTTGATGCTAAACCTCCAGAAACCTCCGGCAATGCCCTGCCGGAGGTTTTTCGTTTGAGGACACGGCTCTAGGATATGGTTCTAAGCGCGCATGACGCGCGCGCGGGAATTCGGCCGATAGGCGAGGCGGCTGTGGCCGGCGCAATAGGACTGGCCGTCGGGTGCGGAATTGCCGCAGAAGCAGAAATCGTCGGCGCCGGGCGTCGAGATCGGCCAGCGGCAGCGGTTCTCGGCAAGCTCGAGCAGTGAGCAGCGATTGGCGTCGTCGATCGGACCGGTGACTATCGGCGCATCGGTCTCGCCGTAGATCGTGGCGAGCATCTCGTATTGCAGCCGCGGCACGGTCCGCGACGTGCGCGAAGGCGCCAGGCCCCTGTCCTGAACCTTGCGATCGTCGACGGTTCGGCCGCGCGTCAGATTGAGGCGAGACAGCTTGCCGATCACGGCATTGCGGCTGACGCCGATGTCGGCGGCGATCTCGCGGCAGGAGAGGCCGGCCTCGAAATGCTGCTTCAAAAGTTCAAGTCGTTCGTCGGTCCAGGTTGGTGAGAGAACAGGCATTGGTGCGGTCCCAGGTTGCAGATGTCGGCCATCCGCCTCTCGAGATCCGTCCGCCTCACGTTCGGCGCGCGCTCACGTCCTGCCATTGTCGCGGATCGACAAAAGCCCGTCCTTGATGGCGAGACGGATGCCTTCCTCGATCAAGGTACGTGCGACGCCGGGAACGCTGGTGCCGTGGGTGCCCTGTCTCACCAGCTTCTCCAGATAGGTGATGGTCGAGAGCGCCAAGGTTACGGGGATGCGGTCAGTCTCGGCTTTTTCGGTGGCCATGCCTAAACGCTAGCCTCATACGCGGGTACATAAAAGTTACGATTAAGACTCTATTTAGGTTTGGCAGCGAAAGTCAAATGCAGGCTGCGACGCTCGGTCAGCTCGTTGGAATCGCGAGAGAAATCAGGCGCGGCAGGACACGCTGCGCGAGCAGGCAGGCGGCGGCGTGGCCTCGAGGGGTCAGGAGAGGGCGGGTCGGCTCAGCCGTGCACGATCGCCTTGTCGATCATGCAATGGATCCCCTTGGAGCCGTTGACGGTCTGGGTCACCCGCAGATCCGCCGCCAGGCTGCACAGCGTATAGGCGTCCTCGCGCGACAAATTGCGCCTCTCGCCGAGCAGCACGATCATGTCGCGCAGCGCCCGCACCACGCACTGGTCGAGGTCGGGGTCCATCGCCATGGTCATGTAATGCGTCGCCGTCTCGCCGCGGGGATAGTCGAGCCTGAGATCCTTGCGCAACGTCAGGCGAAAGCGGCCCTGGAGTGCGGTCTCGATCGCGGTGACGCAGACCTCGCCGTCGCCCTGCACGCCATGGCCGTCGCCGCAGGAGAACAGCGCGCCCGGGACGAACACCGGCAGGTACAGCGTCGCGCCGGCGCCAAGCTCCTTGTTGTCGAGATTGCCGCCCATGGCGCGCGGGACCAGCGAGGAGATACGGCCCCAGGCCGGAGGCGGCGAAACGCCCATCACGCCGAAGAACGGCTTGAGCGGCAGGTCGAGCCCCCACGGCATGCGGGCGACCATCCGTGACCGGTCGAGCGGGATGTTCAGGATGCGCGTCTCGTGAAAATCGTCGGGCAGGGTGCCGGACAGCGGCTTGATCATGTTCCAGCCCCAATCCTGCCGGAGCTGGACGTCGAGGATCTCGACCGCGAGCACGTCGCCGGGCTCGGCCCCCTCGACCGCGATCGGGCCGGTGAGGATATGGCCGGGCAGCATGCGCTCGTTCTTGGCGTGAACCTCGTGCATCTCGGGCGGAATGTGAAACTTGCTGGGGTCGGGCAGCATGTCCGGACCGCCGCTGATGGTGTCGATCGTGACCTCGTCGCCGCTCGCGATGGTGAGGACGGGCTTGAGCGCGGCTTCGAAGAAGCCCCAATGACAGGTCTCGGGGCTGGAATGCAGGTGGTGATGGGTCATGTGGTATCCGTCCATTTCGCAGGCCCGGGCTTGACCAGGCAATCGATCCTCTTCCAAGAAGCTTTCTGAAGATCGACGGGCGGGTCAAGTCCGCGCGCACCAGGCACGATCATTCCAGCGAGGCTCCCCTGCTTTTTGTCCTGTCCAAGACCCTCGGCACTGCGGTGCTGCCGATCAACTTGATGATCGAGCTCGGGATCGCCTCGGTCGTCCTGATGGCGACGCGCTTTGCCGCCTTCGGCCGCAAGCTCGCCGCGGCCACGCTGATCATGCTGGCGCTCGCCGCGTTTTCGCCGCTCGGCAACCTTTTGCTCTATCCGCTGGAGTCGCGTTTTCCGCCGTGGGATCCGTCGCGCGGTGCGCCCGACGGCATCATCGTGCTCGGCGGCTCGGTCGATACCGATCTGTCGGCGGCGCACCGCACGCCGGTCGTCGCGCACGCGGCCGATCGCCTGTTTGCGCCGGCCGAGCTCGCGCGCCGCTATCCGAACACGCGCGTTGTTTTCACCGGGGGCACCGCGAACCTGGTTTCGACAGGCGCCCGGGAGGCCGACTACTCCGCGCCGATCCTGGAGAATTTGGGCATCGCGAAGCAGCGCCTGATCCTCGAGCGGGACTCTCGCAACACCTACGAGAATGCCATCTTCACCAAACAATTGGTGGCGCCCAAGCCGGGCGAGCGCTGGCTCCTGGTCACCTCGGCCTTTCACATGCCGCGTTCGATGGGGATCTTTCGCAAGGCGGGATTTGACGTCGAAGCCTATCCCGTGGACTGGCGAATGGGCGGGCGCGACGATCTCTTCTCTTTCACTAATGTCGGCACGGACGGGCTCGGCCGAACCGAGGTCGCGGTGCGCGAATGGATCGGGCTCGTCGCCTACCGGCTGATGGACCGGACTGGCGAGTTGCTCCCGGGACCGGCGAAGGACTAGAACCGTTCAAGAAACAATAACAGCGCCGGTGCGCGAACGCCCGGCCGGGAGGACGCCATGCAACAGCAGAGTGCAGACAGCATCGATCTTGCCGGCCTCGTTGCCGATCTCAACAGCCTGCTGCGGCTGAAGACCACGGTGATCGGCATGAAGCTGTTCGCGCGGACCGCGGACATGGAGGCAATCCCGAAAATCCGGCGGCCGAACGCAGTCCACACCACCGATCAGATCGTCAGCATGGCGGCGCGTCTGGGCTGGACCGTCGGCATCACGGCCGACGATCTCGTCGGCGCACAATGCCGCGCGGTGATCGGCCTTGCACCACAGGACGAGAAATGGCTCGCCGGCGAAAACTATGTCGGGGTCTGGCACGGCACCGCGGAGGACGCACGCAAGCGCCAGGAGGCGCTGGACGTGGTTCCGTTCGGGCAATATCAGGCGCTCGCAGTCAGCCCGCTGGCGAGCGGCCGGCTCGATCCGCCGGACATCTGTCTCGTCTATGCGACGCCGGGGCAGATGATCATCCTGATCAACGGGCTGCAATATACCGGCTACAAGAAGTTCGAATGGGGCGTGGTCGGCGAGACCGCTTGCGCCGATTCCTGGGGCAGGGCGCTCAAGAGCGGTGAGCCCAGCCTGTCCTTGCCATGCTATGCCGAACGGCGCTATGGCGGCGTACCGGACGAGGAGATGCTGATGGCCCTGAAGCCGGAACATCTCGCCAAGGCGGTTGTGGGCATGAAGGCGCTGGCGAAGAACGGCCTGCGTTATCCGATCCCGCCCTATGGTATTCAAAGCGACGTCCGTGCCGGCATGGGCGTGAGCTACGCGAAGAAGTAAAGTAAAGGCCGACCATGAGCTCTGCGAAATTCGACATCGTCGTCTATGGCGCGACCGGTTTTACCGGCCAGCTCGTCGCCGAATATCTGACCCAGCATTACAAGAGCGACCATTCGCTCAAATGGGCGATGGCGGGCCGCAGCCTCGGCAAGCTGAAATCAGTGCGCGATGCGATCGGCGCGCCCGGGAATACAGAGCTCATTGTCGCGGATGCGTCGGATGCGGCCTCGCTGAAGGCGATGGCGGAACGGACGATGTCGGTGATCACCACCGTCGGTCCGTATCAGTTCTACGGTGAGGAACTGCTCGCGGCCTGCGTCGCCACCGGCACGGATTATTTCGATCTCTGCGGCGAGCCGATCTGGATGCGCCAGATGATCGACAAGTACGAGGCGGCTGCAAAAGAAAGCGGCGCGCGGATCGTGTTTTCGTGCGGCTACGATTCCGTGCCGTTCGAGCTCGGTACGTTCTTCGTCCAGGAAGAGGCCAAACGTGTCTTCGGCGCGCCGGCCCCGCGGGTGAAAGGGCGTGTGCGCGACATGCGCGGCACGCTCTCGGGCGGCACCGCCGCGAGCGCGAAGGCGACCTTCGATGCCGTGGCCAAGGATCTCAGCCTCGTCGCCATTCTCAACGATCATTTTGCACTGACGCCCGGCTTCACCGGCCCGAAGCAGCCGAAAGGCAACAGGGCCGCCTTCGAGGACGACCTGCAATCCTGGGCGGCGCCGTTCATGATGGCGCTGATCAACACGCGCAACGTTCACCGCTCCAACATGCTGATGGGATTCCCCTACGGCCAGGACTTCGTCTATGACGAGATGGTCCTGACCGGTCCCGGCGAGAAGGGCGAGGCCAACGCCAAGCTCGTGATGGCCGCCAATGCGGGCAAGACCGGCCCCGACGCACCGAAGCCGGGCGAGGGGCCGTCGAAGGAAGAGCGCGACAACGGTCTGTTCGATCTGCTCTATATCGCGATCGCGCCCGATGGCCGCATGGTTCGCGCCGGCGTCACCGGCGACCGCGATCCCGGCTACGGGTCGACCTCGAAGATGATCTCCGAATGCGCGATCTGCATGCTGCGTGACACGACCGACGTCGCAGCCGGCTTCTGGACGCCGGGCGCGGCGATGCAGCACAAGCTGATCAAGCGGTTGGTCGAGAACGCCGGGCTGACGTTCGCCGTGGAAGCTTAAAGCCCACGATCCCCGGGAAGCCGATCCGTGTCCGCAAAATTCGACATCGTCGTCTATGGCGCAACCGGATATACCGGCCAGCTGGTCGCCGAGTACCTGGCCGCGCATTACGTCGGTGACGGCGCGCTGACATGGGCGATGGCGGGGCGCAGCAGTGACAAGCTCGCATTAGTCCGCGATGCGATCGGCGCGCCTGCCGACACGCCGCTCATCGTTGCGGACGCAGCCGATTCTACGTCATTGCGGGCGATGGTCGATCAGGCGAAGCTGGTCATCACCACGGTCGGTCCATACCAGCTCTATGGCTCCGATCTGCTTGCGGCCTGCGTCGCGTCGGGCACCGACTACATGGATCTCTGCGGCGAGCCGATCTGGCTGAAGCAGATGATCGACAAGCATGAAGCCGCGGCGAAAGCGAGCGGCGCCCGGATCCTGTTCTCCTGCGGATTCGATTCGGTGCCGTTCGAACTCGGTGCATTCTTCGTGCAAGAGCAGGCCAGGCGCGTGTTCGGCGCACCGGCGCCGCGCGTCAAGGGCCGCGTCCGCGACCTCAGCTGGAAATTCTCCGGCGGCACTTCGGCAAGTGCAAGGGTCACCTTTGAGGCGGTGGCGCAGGACCTCAGCCTGGTGTCGATCCTCAAAGACCCATTTGCCTTCACGCCGGGGTTCGAGGGACCGAAACAGCCGCGCGGCAACAGGCCCATCTTCGAGGAGGACTTGCAATCCTGGTCCGCACCGTTCGCGATGGCGATCCTCAATACGCGCAATGTCCATCGCTCGAACATGCTGATGGGATTCCCCTATGGCGGGGACTTCGTCTACGACGAAATGGTGCTGACGGGGGCGGGGGAGGAAGGGCAGGCCAACGCCAAGCGCGTCATGGCCGCCAACGGCGAAAAGACCGGTCCTGAAGCGCTCAAGCCCGGCGAGGGCCCCTCAAAGGAGGAGCGCGACAACGGTCATTACGACCTGCTCTATGTCGCAATTGCTCCCGATGGCCGCCAGGTTCGCGCGGCGGTCAAGGGCGATCTCGATCCGGGTTATGCGTCGACGGCGAAGATCATCTCCGAATGCGCAATCTGCCTGTTGCGCGACACGCCAGCCGTACCGGCTGGTCTCTGGACGCCGGGCGCAGCGATGCAGCACAAACTGATCAAGCGGCTGGTCGAGAACGCGGGGCTGACGTTCGCAGTGGAGAAGTAGCTGTCACCTTCGCCTCTCCCACGCGGCGAAACCGACCTTTCATCCTCAAGCCGTCTCGCGTGTTGAGCACGAGCAAGGTGATGTTCATAGCTCCTGCGGCAAGCTCGACAGCCTGCACCGCATAGAACACTGCATCAAGCTCGGCGGCACTCGCCTTATGTGCGAGGAACAGTGCGGCGGGGACCAGCACCAGGATGCCATTGCCGGCGATCAGCGGCATTCGCTTGATCTTCGCGCCGACCATGCCGGCTCGCCGACCCCGTGCCAGTGTAAAGCCCGTGCCGCCCGCCGCCGCCAGCGCCGGGACCAACAAAAGAAAGCCCCATGGTATGGCCGTCTTGACGGCGGTGATGACGGCTTGGGACGCGAAAAGCTCACTGAGCGCAGTCGACAGCCAAAATGTCGAAATGGTCAGAAGCGCGATGGCGCCAGCGATGGGATGAATCACCTTGATCATAATTAGGTTTCCTTGACCGAGAACGGCTAGCTTGTTCAATGTGACACGATGGTGTCGATATTTATGCTTCAAGGAACCATATTGACATTATGATGTCAATAAATTCATGGTGACAATATGCGCGCTACGAAGCGATCTCCGGCTGGTGATGCCTTGACTGACCTCATTCTCGATCTGTTCAGGGTCAATAACCTGACCGTGACGTGGGGCGACCGGCTGGTCGCTTCGCTCGGCCTGACAAGCGCCCGCTGGCAAATTCTGGGGGCAATCGTAGCCGCGGATCGCGCCCAACCGGTCGCCTGGCTCGCCCGCGACCTCGGAGCGAACCGCCAGAACGTTCAGCGCATCGTCAATGACCTGGCGCAGGACGGGCTCGTTACGTTTGAGCCCAATCCACATCACCGTCGCGCCCACCTCGTGGTGCTGACGGACAAGGGGCGGAAGACTTACGACGCTGCCATCCGCCTGTATGACCCAAGGATCAACTCCCTTGTGCAAGGTCTTCCTATGGAAGACCTCAGGACCGCCGGTCGCCTCATGAAGGCGCTGCGCAAGAGGCTTGAAGACCAAGAGAGTGCTACAGAGGCTTGATCAATCGTCGTGCCGACATCGACTAAGTGGTGACGCTCTGCGTCCTTCTAGCGCCGCCCGTACCGAGGCCGCTTCGACCTGATGCGCTTACACCGCCCGCGCGTCGTAGGCGTACATGAAATCCATGCTCTTTGCGCCCAGTGGCAACAGCCACTTCATCATCCGATTGCGGATCCACGCGCCGGTGGCGCTGAATTCGCGCTTGCTGTTGCCGTTGCGGCGGGCCAGCGCGACGATCTTTTCCGTGCGCGGGCGCCGTTCGGCCTCGAAGGCCTGGAAGGTGGCGCCGAGCTCCTGGCCTTGCTGCATCAACCGGGCGAGGCGCATCGCATCCTCCAGCGCGAGCGAGGCGCCCTGGCCGGCGTGGGGGCTGGTCGCATGGGCGGCATCGCCGATCAGCAGCGAGCGCTTGCGCGACCAGGTCGGCAGGGTGGCGACGTCGAGCGTGTCGGTGACCACGATGTTCTCGGCTGCCTCGATGATGCCGGGGATCGGATCGTGCCAGCCGCGGTGGAAGCCGCGCAGGTGCTGCTTCAGCGTCGCACGGTCGAGCGCGCGGAACATCGCCGCGTCCATGCCGTGCGCGGGCTGCGTGCTCCACCACATCACGCCGTCGTCCGGATCGGGACTGCAATAGCCGTAGCCGAAGAAGCCGCTCTGCCCGAACGTGGTCTCGACATGCCGGCCGATCGGCCGGCCGTCGAGGACGGCGTGCGGCACGAAACCGCCGAAGCCGATCAATCCGGTGTCGAACGGCTGCGGCCCGTCCGGCACCACCTGGCGGCGCGCTACCGAGTGCACGCCGTCGGCGCCGATCAGGAAGTCGCCCTCGGCCGTGGTGCCGTCGGCGAAGTAGGCGATGATCGGCTGGTCGCCGCGATCCTCGATCTTGATCAGGCGCTTCTCGAAATAGAGTGAAACGCACGCGCACCAGGCCTTGTCGATCAGCATCTCGTTCAGCGTGGCGCGGCAGACATTGACCGCGGGCTGGCCGAAACGCCGCGCCATGTCGCGATTGATCGAGCCGAGCCTCTTCCCGCCTTGCGAATAGAAGTCGAACGATTCCGCGATCGAGCCGCGGCTGATCAGCTCGTTCGAAAGGCCGATCTCGTCCATGACCTGCATGCCGTTCGGCGCGATCTGAAGGCCGCCGCCGATGCCTTTCGAATAGGGCCAGGCCTCGTAGATCGCGGACTCGATGCCGGCGCGGCGCAGCAGAACCGCCGCGACGGGGCCGGCAATGCCGGCGCCGATGATCAGGGCCTTGCGAGGACGATAGGACATGGCTTGCTCCCGACGTTTCCGTGGTGCTAGGAGAATTATGGTCGCTAAATATCTTAGTGACTAAGATATATATCGAGTAAGATACGAGGTCTGTCTTGTCAAGGACGAAGGCGCGCGCTGCGCTGCTGCAGGAACTCGAGGAGGCGATGCGCAGGTCGTCCGCGCAGGGCGTGCTCTATGGCCAGACCGTTGCGAACGTTGCCGGAATTGCCAATTCCGACCTCGAATGCATGGACATCCTGTATCTCGAAGGCCGTGTCACCGCCGGCCGGCTCGCCGAAGTCACGGGGCTCACGACGGGGGCCATTACCGGTGTGGTCGACCGGCTCGAAAAGGCAGGCCTGGTGCGTCGTGAGCGCGACGATGCCGATCGTCGCAAGGTCTTCATTGCCGTCGTGCCGGAGGCGATAGAAAGGCTTGGCCAGTTCTACGTGCCGATGCAGCAGGCGATGGAAAAGGTTTTCGGCAGCTATTCCGACCAGGAATTGCGTCTGCTGCTACGCTTCGCCAATGAGGGCTACAAGGGCGTGCTGGCGGCGACCGCGGCGCTGAAGGGCCTGCTTGACACGCCGCCGGAGAAACGCCCCGATCTCAAGCTGAAGAAGCTTCGTCGCCAGTCCTAGCCTTGTAGATCTGCGCGGCCGCGATCATGCCCCACATCGCGCCCAGCATCATCCAGAAATGCCGCCAGTGGTCGGTGTCGATCACAAAACTTTCGCCGACGGTGCCGACGAAGCCGGAGAACACCGCCAGATAAGCGCGCTGCCAGGGCACGGGCACGAAGATGTGCCTGACACCCATGATGACGGTCGTGAAGACCAGCGCGGGATAGCAGATGCCTGACAGCCAGCCGCCGGACATGAAGGCGTTGAGATAGGAGTTGTGGGTGTCCTCGGGGAAGAAGCGGTGGAATTGTAGAGGGCCGATGCCGAACGGCAGGTCGAGCGCCATCTCCGCTCCCAGGATGTGCCGGCCGAACCGGCCGAACCTGCCTTCGTCATAGCTTTGGTCGAAGCTCGCGCGCTGCTTGAACATCTCGGCGGTGGAATCGAACGACATCAACACCGCGATCAGCGCGAGGCCCAGCACCGCGGCCAGGATCGCCATGACGATGATTCGCGAGCGTTGCGCGTTGGTGCGGCTGGTCAGCACCATCAGCGCCAGCATGAAGGCGGATGTCAGCACCAGCCCGCCCCAGGCGGCGCGGGAGAACGCGAGCAGGATCGCCAGCGACATGATGCCAAAGGCAATGACGTTGCGAAACGCCTTGCCGAACTTGTCGGAGACGACGCTCTGCAACGAGAACAGTGCCGGCAGGATCAGGAAGGCGCCGAGCACGTTCGGGTCCTTGAAGGTGCCGCGCGCGCGTCCGTACAGTGTGAGGAGGTCGTCGCCGCCGGGAACCAGGTGGAAGTAGCCGGCGACCGCCAATAGCGAGGCGACCATCGCGCCGACCACGAGCCCGCGGCGGAGCATGTCGAGCCGGGCCGCGGTGTCCTCCGACGTGACCATGGCGAAGAACACGACCGTCACCGCCATGTACCAGGAGGTTGCAATCCAGCTGACCACCTCGGACTGCTCGAACAGCGGGATCGCGCTGATCGTGTAGCCGATATTGAGCAGGACCAGCATCAGCACCAGTGGCATCAAAGCGAGCCGCAGACGCAGGCCGGTAGCGAAGAAGGTGACGGTGGCCAGCAGCGTCACGATCTCGTAGGGACTCGGCTCGATGAAGACGATCGCGCCGGCGGCGCCGACCAGCCATACCAGTGCGCGCTGGAGGGCCAGCACGCCGGGCGCAGCGCGAACCGCTGCATTCATCTCGCCGGCTGTCGCCGCATACGCCATCACACGCTCATACGTTACGCTACTCATACGCCACAAACATCGCTGTCATCGCCCGGCTTGACCGGGCGATCCAGTACTCCGAGACAGCGAGGCTCTATGGCGGCGCCGCGGCGTACTGGATGCCCCGCCTTCGCGGGGCATGACGGAGAAATTCAACTCAATACGCGTTCTCGTTCTTGGTCAGCAGCGAGATCGGCGTCTTCAGCAGAATGACGAGATCGAACAGCACCGACCAGTTCTCGATGTAATAGAGGTCGAACTCGACGCGCTTCTGGATCTTCTCTTCATTGTCGATCTCGCCGCGCCAGCCGTTGATCTGGGCCCAGCCGGTGATGCCGGGCTTGACCCGGTGGCGGGCGAAATAGCCGTCGACGGCTTCGTCGAACAGACGGCTCTGCAGCTTGCCTTGCACCGCATGTGGACGCGGGCCGACCAAAGAGAGATCGCCGGAGAAGACCACGTTGAAGAGCTGCGGCAGCTCGTCGAGGCTGGTCTTGCGGATGAAGCGGCCGACGCGGGTAACGCGCGAGTCGTTCTTGGTCACGACCTTCGAGGCCGTCGGATCAGCCTGATGATGGTACATCGAGCGGAACTTGTAGACGTCGATGCGCTCGTTGTTGAAGCCGAAGCGCTTTTGGCGGAACAGCACGGGGCCGGGACTGTCGAGCTTCACGGCCAGCGCCACCAATCCCATCACCGGCAAGGCCACGAGCAGCGCGAGCGTGCCGACGACGCGGTCGAACAGCCATTTCATCACCAGGTCCCAGTCGGTGATCGGCGCCTCGAACACATCCAGCGTCGGCACCTCGCCGATATAGGAATAGGAGCGGGGGCGGAAGCGCAGCTTGTTGGTGTGCGCGGAGAGGCGGATGTCCACCGGCAGCACCCAGAGTTTCTTCAGCATCTCCAGGATGCGCGTCTCGGCGGAGATCGGCAGCGCGAACAGCACGAGATCGACGCGGGTGCGGCGTGCGAACTCGACGATGTCGTCGACCTTGCCGAGCTTGCGCGCGCCGGCACAGGTGTCCAGCGCGCGGCTGTCGTTGCGGTCGTCGAACACGCCGAGCACGTGGATGTCGGAATCCTCCTGCTCCTTCAGCGCCTCGACCAATTGTTCGCCGTTGCGGTCGGAGCCGACGATGATGGTGCGGCGGTCGAGCCGACCCTCGCGTCCCCAGGCGCGCACCAGCGAGCGCAGCACCAGACGCTCGCAGAGGAGCGCGGCGAGCCCGAGGACGTAGAAGGCGGCAAGCCACAGCCGCGATATTTCGCTGCCGAACTTGGCGAAGAAGGAGATGCCGATGAACAGCAGGAAGACGAACGACCAGGACGAGATCATCCGCGTCATCTGCCGGAGCTGGCCGCGGAACAGCTGTACCTGATAGATGTCGGCGGCCTGGAAGCAGACCACGGCGGAAACCGCGACGGCGATGACCTGCGCGGGATAGATCCAGCTGAAGGAGCCGGCGTGCGGCATGACATAGCCGAGATAGAGGACGATGCCGACGAGGCTCAGCAGCGCGAAATCGGCGAGGCGTACGAAGCCGGTGATCACGATCGGTGAATAGGCGCGGGCGACTTTCTGGTTGACGACGTCGAGCGCGGCGGACGAGAGCCGCTGGCGGCGCTCCACAAAGGGCCGGTCAGCCGGCTTCGCCGCGGCGCTGGTCGCGGCATCGAGCATCGAGCGTGCGTTGAGCGGTTCCACGGGCGTCCACGTCCATTCCAAAAACCCGCGGGGCCGCGTCCTTGCGCCCCGGGCGAGCATCCCCTGGCGCTTGGATTATCGGACAAATCGGAAGATTCTCTAAAGCGGGTCTTAAGAGTGGTTAGTGATTGGTAAATGCGTCGCGATAGCCCGCGAGCACGCCCTCGACCATCGCCTGCTGGGAGAAATGCGCGGAGATGCGCTCGCGAAGCGACGAGGCGCGCTGCGCTGTTCCCAGCGGATCGTCGAGCGCGGCCGCAATCGCCTCCGCCATGGCGTCCGCGTTGCTCGGCGCAAACAGCGCCGGGTTCTCCGCGCCGAAAATCTCGGGAATGCCGCCGATCTTGGATGCGATCATCGGAATGCCGGCGGCACCGGCCTCGATCACGACATAGGGCATGGAATCGCCACGCGAGGGAACGACCAGCAGCCGCCCCTTGGAAAAGCCGTAGCGTGCCTTGACGTGACCGATGAAGCGGATAGCGCTGGAGAGGCCGAGCCTCTCGACTTGCGCCTTCAGCGCCGCGGTCTCCTCGCCATCGCCGCCGAGCGTCAGCGTGACCTTCTTGCCGCCCTCGTGCAGGCGCGCCACCGCGTCGACCAGCAGATCGGCACCCTTGATGTGCCTGAACTCACCGACATAAGCGAGGTCGGTGGCGTCGTCGGCCATGACGACAGGTTCGAATTCCTCCGGCGTCACGCCGTTGAAGACGCAATGCACCACGCCCTTCGGCTTGCCGACGATGCGCTGATAGGTGTCGCGGGCAAACGCGCTTTCGAACAGGAACAGGTCGGTCGCGTCCATCAGCGTACGCTCGAGCCGCGCGTAAAACTCGCCCTTGAAGGTGTTGAGGGGATAATGCAACGAGCCGCCATGCGGGGTGTAGATGCGGATGCTGTCGCCGGATCGCCGCCGCATGCGGATGAAAGCGCCGGCCTTGGCACCGTGGCCATGCATCACGTCGGGCTTGAGCGTGGCGATCAGGCGCCGCAAGCGGAACCAGACCAGGACATCGTCGAGTGAGGGTTCGCGGCGGATCGCCATCCGGTGCACGCCGAGCTTCAGCCGCGGTGCGAGCTCGGCAAGGGCCTTGTCGGCGCGCTCACCGCCGGTGAGACTGTCGGCGAGGATGCCGACATGATGGCCACGATCGACCTGACCGTTGGCGACATCGAGGATGTGGCGGAAGATGCCGCCGACCGGAGCGCGCACGGCGTGCAGGATGCGAAGCGGCTGGTCGGGAGAGGGGGGCATGATCAAAACCAGCGCTCGACGGCGAATGCTCGAACAATCTGACGAAATATCGAGACGGATTAAGAGCCCTCGTGGTTAACAAACGGTGACGGACGTGCACGCGCGAGCTGCCGCACGCCGCGATTAACCCAGCGGCAACCTTAATGGAGTGTAATCGCCCCGGTTGAGGTAGGTTCGTGGCGTTGCGCCTGCGGGAGTGTTCGATGCGTTTAGCGTTCTGGCGTGCCGACAAGGACAAGGCGGTGGTCGAGCGGGCTGTCTCGAAAGCTGCAGCCAAGCGGGCCGAACCCGATCCCCGGATTGAAGCAAAGCCTGCGCCCATCGCTCCACGGCCCGCGCCAGTCGAATCCGGCGACATCGACCTGCACGCGCTCGGCGCGGCATTGGCGCGCAAGCGGAGCTGGATCATCGTGCCGACGGTGCTGGCACTCGTCACGTCCATCGCGATCGTCAATCTCATCACGCCGCGCTACAAGTCCGAATCCCGCATCCTGATCGACGGCCGCGAGAACGTGTTTCTGCGCCCCAACAGCGATCGCGCCGAGGAACGGCAGGCGCTCGACGCCGAAGCCGTCACCAGCCAGGTGCAGCTCGTGCTGTCACGCGATCTCGCGCGCGAGATCATCAAGAAGAACAAGCTTGCGGAGCGGCCCGAGTTCGATCCGGTGCTGCAAGGCATTTCGCCACTGAAGTCGCTTGCGGCGCTGATCGGCATCGGCCGCGATCCGTTCTCGATGACGCCGGAAGAGCGGGTGCTGGACGCCTATTACGAGCGCCTCCAGGCCTACGCCGTCGACAAGTCGCGCGTGATCGTGATCGAATTCCAGTCTGCCGATCCAGATCTCGCCGTGCGCGTCGCCAATTCGATCGCCGACGGCTATCTCGTGCTCCAGCAGGATGCGCGCCAAGATCAGGCCCGAAACGCCAGCCAGTGGTATGCCGGCAGGATCGACGAGCTGCGACGGAATGTCTCCGAGGCCGAAGCGAAGGCCGAGGACTTCCGCTCCAAGTCGAGCCTGTTCGTCGGCACCAACAACACGACCTTGTCGAACCAGCAGATGGGCGAGGTCAACACCCAGCTCAACAATGCGCGCGCGCTCAAGGCCGACGCCGAGTCCAAGGCGCGCCTGATCCGCGAGATGATCCAGAGCGGCAAGCCGATCGAATCGTCGGAAATTTTGAACTCGGAATCCATGCGGACGCCTTCGCAGCAGCGCGTGGCATTGCGGGCGCAGCTGGCCGAGCAATCGTCGACGTTGCTCGGCAACCATCCGCGGATCAAGGAATTGAAGGCGCAGCTCGCCGACCTCGATACCCAGATCCGCGACGAGGCCGCCAAGCTCGCCCGTACGCTCGAAAACGATGCGCGTGCCGCCAGCGGCCGCGTTCAGGAATTGTCGGCGAGCCTCGAGCAGCTCAAGAAGCAGGCGACGGCCACCAACGGCCAGGACGTGCAGCTCCGCGCCCTCGAGCGTGAGGCCAAGGCCCAGCGCGACCTGCTCGAAACCTATCTCGCGAAGTACCGTGAAGCCAACACCCGCGAGACGATCGACACCGCGCCGACGGATGGCCGCATCATCTCGCGCGCCGTCGTCTCGAACACGCCGGCCTATCCGAAGAAGCTGCCGATCGTGCTGATCGCGACGATCGCGACACTGCTGCTCTCGTCCGGCGTCGTCGTCACCGGAGAATTGTTGCGCCAGACCGCGCCCCGTGCCGTGGCGGTGTTCACGCAAACGCGGACGCCGGCGCGCTATGAATCGGTTGCCCAACCGATGGTCGTCGAGCCCTTCGTCGATCCGGTCACGGCAGAACCCGCGCCGCTTCAGCCGGAGATGACGGCTGATGCCGATGTCACCGAATTCGCGGAGATCGAGCATCTGGCCGACAGCCTGCGCGCCGCCGGGGCCATGGCGAAGAAAGTCACGGTGCTCGGCACTGCGAGCGGCGAAGCCATCACGCTGTCGACGCTGACATTGGCCCGGCACCTGGCGCGCGATGCGCGGGTCGTCGTGGTCGATCTCGCCGCGTCCTCGCCGACCATGGCCGCCGTGTCCGTCGATGCCTCGGCACCCGGCCTTGCCGAGCTGATGCAGGGCGAGGCGTCGTTCGCGCAGATCATCACCCGGGACAAGCTCTCGCGGCTGCATCTGGTCATGGCCGGCCGTCCCGGCTTCGATCGCAGCCTGTTGCAGTCGCCCCGCGTGACGCTCGCGATCGACGCGCTGCTGCGCGCCTACGACCACGTGCTGCTCGATGCCGGCAGTGCCTCCGACCTTCCGGCCGAGCTCCTGACGGCGAATGCCCGCGCCGTCGTGGTGCCCGAGGTGTCGATGACGCCGGATGCGCGAGCGCTGATGTGCGAGCAGCTCGGCGCCGTCGGCTTCAGCGAAGTGACGATGCTGAGCAGGCCGGTGCAGCCGTCGGATGCGAGGGACGCGCCACGCGTCGTGGCGGCGTGATTGTTTTTCCCTCTCCCCTTGCGCGAGAGGGTGGCAGAGGCGGCCTTCGGCCGCCGTTCTTAAGGACGCCGATGCATCGCATCGGCTATCGCGATAGCGGCGAGACGGGTGAGGGGTATCTCTCCGCGAGTCCCGTCGTCTTTTTGAGTCTGAGGATAGATACCCCTCATCCGGCGCTTCGCGCCACCTTCTCCCGCAAGGGGAGAAGGGAAGGGCAGCTCGCAAGTGGCGAGAGATCAAGAGGCTGAGAACTTACCCGAACGCTCGCCGCAGCCGCTGCGCCAGGTCGAACAGCATCTGGTTCTGCTTCACCAGCCGCTTGCCGTGGCTCAGCGAGGACATCGCCATCGCCGCGAGCTTTCCGCGTGACGTCAGCGGAACGAAACTGTCGAAGATGTCCTGGTCGTCCTTGCAGAACATCCGCTTGTACTCGTCCGAGCCGATGCCGAGGTCGAGCGAGCGGTAGCCGCGTTCGGCGCAGCGGTCGATGATGTAACGCATCAGGATCAGCCCGGGACTGTAGCGGGCGTGCTCGGACATCGTGTAGGTGTTGAACATCATCGAGAAGCGCTGGCCGTCGGCGACGCCGGCGAAGATCGCGATCACCTCGTCGTCGCATTCGAGCGCATGGATGTCGATGGCGCGGCCGTCACCGCGTGGCGCAAGGCAGGCGCTGCGGACGAATGGCTCGACGCCGGGCTCGGCGAAGACGTTGGGAAGCTTCTGTTCGGCCATCCGCGCCGGCTTGACGCGGAAGAACCAGTCGAGCAGGCGGGTGACATCCGCATCGGTGGTCGCCAAATGATAGCGATAGCCGGCGAGCGCCTGGAGCTTCTTCTCCTTGCTCTTGAGGCGGCGGCGGAAGGAGTTGCTGATCCGCGATGCCGGCGGGCCGCCCGGTTCCATCGTGAGCAGCGGGCAGCCATTGATCGCGCTCTGGCGCGGCAAATGCGCGAACGGGTTCTGCTGGTCGTTCCAGTGCAGCGGCTGCTGCGTCAGTGCGAGCACGTCGGCATGCTCGCCGAGCGGCGCAAACAGCGCGTCGAGATCGCCGATGGCGATCTGCGCTGCAAATTCGGCGTTCCACAGGCCCATGTTGAAGGTCGTATGCTTGCCGCCCATGAAGCAGGCCGTGCGGACGCCATGGTTCTGGCGCAGCGAGAGCGGCAGCAGCAGCAGCGGCTGATGCTCGGCGTCGCGGGCCACGACGACGAAAGGGCGGGCGCGTTCGTGCTCGCCGACCAGACGCTGCCAGGGACTGAGCAGATCAAATCGCTGATAGGGCGTGAAGAGGTGGCCGGGCCGCTCGAAGGTGCGCCAGACGGCCTCGGCCGCGCCGAGATCGGTGACGATATCGACATGCGCGATACGGCCCGCTTTCGACCGCGCTGGCAATTCTGCCGTCCGGCTTTGCATCGCCGCAGCCATGGTCATTCGCGAACCTGTCGAGAAATCAAAAATATGCGTAATTCGGCCTGTGGCCGACCTTTGCAAAGAAATGTCAACAAAGAGTAATGACTATAAGAGGGGGAACGGCCGCCGACCGGCGCGAGGTGGGATATTGGCATCCGACGACAGATGGCTGGAACGGCTGCGCCTCGAGCTGACCTGGCTCACGGGCCAGGCCGCGCTGCGCAGTCGTGGTGCCGGCGCCATCCTGCGCTTTGCGCATGTGCGGCCGCGGCGGCGCGGCGGGTTTCAGCCGCTGCGCGAGAGCGAGATCACGCCGCATTTCCTCGATCGCGCCATTCGCGCGCTGAAGCGGTGGAAGTATGATTTTCTCGGCATGGACGAGGTCTGCCGGCGCGCGGTGACGCTATCGGAACGGCGGCGCTTCGTGGCGCTCACTTTCGACGATGCCGGCAAGGACTTGATCGACTTTGCCTACCCGGTGCTGGCGCGCCACGCCGTGCCTTTCACGATCTATGTGCCCACTGCGTTTCCCGACGGCGTCGGCGAGGCCTGGTGGCTCGGACTCGAGCAGGTGATCGCGCGCGAGAGCCGTGTCAGCCTGATGATGGGCGAGAAGGAGCAGCGCTTTACTGTGACTGGCAACGCCGAGAAGCAGGCGCTGTTTTCGTTCGTCGAGGCCTGGCTGCGCTCGCTGCCGCCGGCGGATGTGTCGGCTGCGATCGCAGACCTCTGCACGCGCTACCGGGTCGACCTTGCCGCGCTCTCGCGCGAGGCATCGATGAATTGGGAGGATCTGGCGAGGCTTGCGGCCGATCCGCTGGTGACGATCGGCAGTGCGACCGTGAACTATCCCGTTCTCGCCAACATGAAGGATGCGGCCGCGTTGCGCGAGATGACGATGGGCAAGGCGGTGGCGGAGGCGGCCTTCGCTCGCGACATCCGGCATCTCGCCTTTCCGTTCGGCGATCGCGCCTCGTTCCGGCGCAGCCATGTCATCATGGCGGAGGAGGCCGGCTTTGCCAGCGCGGTGACGACGATCCCGGGCGTCGTGGACGCGGAGGGACGCACCAATCTGCGCGCGCTGCCGCGCATTTCCTGGGATGGCCGGGTGCGCTCGCTGCGCATGATGCGGGTGCTGGTGTCGGGGGTTGCTTTTGCGCCGGTGAAGCCGACGGGCGGAACTACGAGCTAGTTTTCGCGCGGTCCGGTCGCTGCATCCAGCTCACAATCGGCATCGCCGGCAGCACCCAGCCCATGCCGACCACCACATAATAGATTGCCTGCCGCCAGCCGGATTCGGCGATCCACGGCATCTGCGCCAGCGCCATGCCGAGCAGGGCCCAGACGGTGGCGAGCAGCAGGAGCAGGATGGTGCCGAGGAACTTGCGGGTGCGGATCGTCATGAAGGAATATCGCGGCTTTCGCGTAACTTGCGCTGCGGAAGCGGGGGACTATAAGGGGCACGCAGTCCCGTTCAAGCTCTGGTTTTGCCTCGAATGACGACGATTTCCGCCCCGTCCGAGCCGCATCGCGCCGTGCGCTGGTGGCTGATCTCAGTCGCTGCGCTGATCGCGCTGATGGTGTTGGTCGGGGGCGCGACGCGGCTGACGGAATCCGGACTGTCGATCGTCGAATGGAAGCCGGTCACGGGCAGCGTTCCGCCCCTCTCGGAAGCGCAGTGGACGGCGGCCTTCGAGGCCTACAAGACGATCCCGCAATATCGCGAGCTCAACGCCGGCATGAGCCTGTCCGAGTTCAAGGAGATCTTCTGGTGGGAATGGAGCCACCGGCTGCTCGGCCGTTTCATCGGCGTCGCCTATCTGTTGCCGTTCCTGTTCTTCCTCTGGCGCGGCGGCCTGTCCGGTGAGTTGAAGCGGCGGTTGTGGTTGTTGTTCGGGCTCGGCGGGCTTCAGGGCGCGGTGGGCTGGTGGATGGTGGCCTCGGGGCTATCTGAACGCGTCGAGGTGTCGCAATATCGGCTGGCGACGCATCTTGTGCTCGCGCTCGTCATCTTCGCCGGCATCGTCTGGACGGTGCGGCGGCTCGCAGAACGGCCGCAGATCGCAGCATCGTCGCGGCTGCGCTTCACGAGCGCCTTGCTCCTGGTCGTGACCTTCATCCAGATCTATTTCGGTGCGCTGGTTGCGGGCCTACGCGCCGGCCGCGCCTACAACACCTGGCCGCAGATCGACGGCGCGTTCATTCCCTCAGGGGAGCGGTTGTGGTTCGAGACGCCGTGGTGGCGCAACATGTTCGACAATGTGCTGACGGTGCAGTTCGAGCACCGCATGACGGCCTATGCGCTGTTCGCGCTGGCGGCGTTGCACGCGTTCGATGCGGTGCGTTCACGCGCGGGGTCTGCGGCGAGCGGCGCGCTTTTGCTGCTGGGCGCGGTCAGCCTGCAAGGCGTGCTCGGCATCCTCACGCTGCTCAACCAGGTGCCGATTGACCTCGCGCTCGCGCATCAGGCGGTCGCGATCGTGGTGCTGACGCTTGCGGTGATGCAGGCCGAGCGGCTCGCGACGCGTAGCTCAACCGAAGCGCAGCCGCGCGCGGTTCCCGTCGGTCAGCCCGGCTGATCGGATCTGCTCTTCAGCAATAGCCGTAGATGCCGCACGAGTAGGGCAGGCGCCAGAAATAATCGACCTGCTTCCCGCCGTAATACGCACCTTGGTAATCGTAGTCCCAGGGGCGGCCGTAATAACCCGGCAGCGTGTGCGAGCCCGGCAGCAGTGGCGTCCCCGGCAAATTGCGGATGTAGCTGCCGATGCCGTAGGCCGGCGAAATCAGCGCATCAGGATCGGTCTCGACATAGACCTGCGGCGGCTCCTGTGGCGGAGCGGCAGCCCGCCGCCGCGGCGTGGCCGGCAAATCGGCCGCAATCGCAGCTGAGACCGTCAGCATCGCCGCAAGGGCAGGCACCATCCAGCGCAGCATCGTCGGCTCCGAATCAAAAGGGCGATCCAGTGACGATGTATGCGGCAGATATGGTTAATGACTGTTAACTGGAACCATGTTCCGGGGCGCACTCAGGCGCCCCGGAATGACCAGGACAGCTACGCGCCCAGCGCCTGCTCCAGATCGGCGATCAAATCTTCCTTGTCCTCGATGCCGATCGAGAGCCGCACCACGTCGGGGCCGGCGCCGGACTTGACCTTGGCGGCGTCGTCGAGCTGGCTGTGCGTGGTCGAGGCCGGATGGATGACCAGCGAGCGGGTGTCGCCGACATTGGCCAGATGCGAGAACAGCTGCAACTTCGACACTAGGCTGACGCCGGCGTCGTAGCCGCCCTTCAGGCTGAAGGTGAACACGGCGCCGGCACCCTTCGGCGCGTATTTGCGCGCGAGCTGGTTGTACTTGTCGCTCGCAAGGCCCGCATAGTTCACCGCGGCCACCGCCGGATGGCCGGCGAGGAATTCGGCGACCGCTTTCGCATTGTCGCAGTGCTTCTGCATGCGCAGCGGCAATGTCTCGATGCCGGTGAGGATCATGAAGGCGTTGAACGGCGACAGCGCGGGTCCGAGGTCGCGCAGGCCGAGCACGCGGCAGGCGATCGCGAAGGCGAAATTGCCAAACGTCTCCTGCAGTCGGATGCCGTGATATTCGGGCCGCGGCTCCGACAGCATCGGATATTTGCCGCCGGTCGACCAGTCGAAGGTGCCGGCATCGACGATGATGCCGCCGATCGAATTGCCATGGCCGCCGAGAAACTTCGTCAGCGAGTGCACGACGATGTCGGCACCGTGGTCGATGGGACGGATCAGATAGGGCGAGGCCAGCGTGTTGTCGACGATGAGCGGTACGCCCGCCTTGCGCGCCACCGTCGAGATCGCCTCGATGTCGGTGATGCTGCCGGCGGGATTGGCGATGGACTCGATGAAGATCGCTTTCGTGCGCGGCGTGACCGCGCGTTCGAAGCTCGCGATGTCGTCGGGATCGGCCCACACCACGTTCCAGCCGAAGCTCTTGAACGCGTGCGTGAACTGGTTGATCGAGCCGCCATAGAGCTTTCGCGCCGCGATGAACTCGTCGCCGGGCTGGAGCAATTGCTGCAGCACGACGACCTGCGCGGCATGGCCCGATGCCACCGCAAGCGCGGCCGTGCCGCCTTCGAGGGCTGCGACGCGCTCTTCCAGCACCGCGTTGGTGGGATTGCCGATGCGGGTATAGATGTTGCCGAACGCCTGCAGGCCGAACAGCGAGGCGGCGTGGTCGGCGTCGTTGAAGACGAACGACGTCGTTTGATAGATCGGAGTCGCGCGCGCACCGGTGGTGGGATCGGGCTGTGCACCGGCATGCACGGCGAGGGTCGAAAATCCCGGAAGGCGATCGCTCATTGAGGGCGTCCTGTTCTCGTGGTCTGAAATCGCGCGGCATGCTGATTGGCGCCGCGGCTGCCGTCAAGGCGCGGCTTCACATCGGAACGATCGTGCTACGCATTGTCGCGTTCGCGAAATGAAACCTTCGCAACTGCGTCAGCTTTGCTCGCTCTTGTTCTTGGCGGCGCGGTCCGATGCCGCGGTTTCGCCGCCGCCGACACTCATCCGATTGAGGGATAAGCGCATGCCCTGCGTCGGCACCGGGGCGCGTTTGGAGCTCAGCGTGCGTGAATTGACGCCCATCCACGATATCTCCGAGGAGAGGCGGCCATATTCGATCTTGGGGCAGCGGTTCATCACCACCTTGATACCGACCGATTCCGCCTTCAGCGCCGCCGCATCGTCGCGCGCCCCCAACTGCATCCAGATTACCATCGGCAGCGGATCGAGCGTGAGGGCTTCCTCGACCACCGGCATGATGTGACTGGAGTTGCGGAAAATGTCGATCATGTCGACGGGACGGCCGATGTCGGACAGTGAGGCGACGAAGGGTTTTCCGAGCAGCTCCTTGCCGACATGGCCGGGGTTGACCGGAATCATGTCGTAGCCGCGCTGGGCCAGATATTTGAACGCGAAATAGCTCGGCCGCACGTTGGCAGGCGAAGCGCCGACCATCGCGATCGACTTCACGTTGTTGAGGATGCCCCGGATGTAATTGTCGGGATAGGCGTCGTGGTTCATTGGCTCATCTTCTTGGGCTCATCGTTTCGCTGTCATTGCGAGGAGCGAAGCGACGAAGCAATCCAGTCTGTCTGCGAGGAGGGATTCTGGATTGCTTCGCTTCGCTCGCAATGACGAATTACTCATCCCGCCATGTCGGCGTGCGCTTCTCGATGAAGGCGCCGATGCCTTCCTCGGCGTCTCGCGCCATCATGTTCTCGGTCATCACCTCGGCCGCATAGCGATAGGCGTCTGCAAGGCTCATCTCGGCCTGGCGATAGAACGCCTCCTTGCCGAGCTTGACGGTGTAGGCGGATTTCAGCGCGACCTGTTCGGCCAGCGCAATGGCGGCAGCGCGCTCGGTGCCGGCCGCGACGACACGATTGACGAGTCCGATCTCGCGGGCGCGCGCGGCCGGGATCGGCTCGCCCGTCAGCAGCATCTCCATCGCTTGCTTGCGCGGCACGTTGCGCGACAGCGCCACCATCGGCGTCGAGCAGAACAGGCCGATGTCGACGCCGGGCGTGGCGAAGTGTGCTGCTTCCGAGGCGATCGCGAGATCGCAGCTTGCCACGAGCTGGCAGCCCGCGGCGGTGGCGATGCCCTGGACGGATGCGACCACAGGCTTGGGCAGGTGCACGATCGCCTGCATCATCGCACTGCAGGCGGTCATCATCTCGGCGAAGAAGGCACGGCCACGGTCCGGGTCGGTGCGGCGCGCGGTCAGCTCCTTCATGTCGTGGCCGGCGGAGAAGGCGGGACCGTTGGCCGCGATCACGACGCCGCGGATGGCCTTGTCGTCCCGGATCTCGTTGAGCTCGGCATGCAGGCTTGCGATCATCGTCGCCGACAGGCTGTTGCGGGCGGCCGGGCGGTTGAGGGTCAAGACCGCGATGGGGCCCACGGTCTCGCGCAGCAGGATCGGTGGTTGCGGGGAGGGGACGCGGGCGGCCTGGACGGACATCGAAGCGTTTCCGGTTGGATTATTGCGATTGGATGACGCAGATAACTTAATGTAACAGGGGACGTGAAGCGAGGGTGAGGGGTAGCATGGCGTTAGCGAAAATGAGCGTGGCGGAGCTCGAGCAGTTCCTCCGCAACGAGTTTCCCCAAGCCTTCAGCAGCGACGACATCACGATCGAGAGCGCGGACGGTCAGGCCTGCCTTTTGCGTCAGCGCTATAGCGAAAAGATGCTGCGGCCGGGCGGAACCGTGTCCGGCCCGACCCTGATGGCACTCGCCGATTTCGCGATGTACGTGGTGCTGTTGTCGGCGATCGGGCCGATCGGGCTCGCCGTCACCACCAATCTCAACATCAACTTCCTGCGCAAGGGGCAACCCGGGCAGGACGTGCTGGCGGAGGCGCGGCTGCTCAAGCTCGGCAAGCGCCTCGCGGTCGGTGAGGTGAAGCTGTTGTCCGGTACCTCGCCCGATCCGATTGCCCATGTCACCTCGACCTATTCCATTCCAAACGTTTGAGCTTTTTGCAGGTATCTTAATACCATATTTCTAAGCAATTGATATTGCACGTGTAAATTACGCCTTTGGGCATTGACCGCGGCGCCCCTGTTCTCTAGAAAACCGCCCAGTCCGGTGCGGTGTTCGCGCCGATGCTCCCCGTCCACGGAAACTCTGACATGAAAACCTTTTCGGCAAAGCCGGCTGAGGTGACGAAGAAGTGGGTATTGATCGACGCCAAGGGTCTGGTCGTCGGCCGTCTCGCCACCATCGTCGCCATGCGCCTGCGCGGCAAGCACCTCCCGACCTACACCCCGCACGTTGATTGCGGCGACAACATCATCATCATCAACGCGCAGCATGCGGTTCTCACCGGCCGCAAGCGCGAGCAGAAGACCTATTACAAGCACACTGGTTACGTCGGCCACATCAAGGAGCGCACCGCGCGCCAGATCCTCGAGGGCAAGCATCCCGAGCGCGTGCTCGAGAAGGCCGTCGAGCGCATGATCCCGCGTGGTCCGCTCGGTCGCGTCCAGATGGGCAATCTCCGCGTCTATGGCGGCGCCGATCATCCGCACGAGGCCCAGACGCCCGAGAAGATCGACATCGCCAAGTTGAACCGCAAGAACACGAGGGCCGCATAACATGGCCGAATCCATCCAGTCGCTCGACCAGCTCTCGCAGCTCAAGACGGCGGCCGCGCCCGACGCGCCCAAGCACGAGAAGAAGGTCGACAAGTTCAACCGCGCCTACGCCACCGGCAAGCGCAAGGACGCGGTCGCCCGCGTCTGGATCAAGCCGGGCGCCGGCAAGGTCACGGTCAACGCGCGCGAGGTCGAGGTCTATTTCGCCCGTCCGGTGCTGCGTATGATGATCGAGCAGCCGTTCTCCGTGGCCGCGCGCTCCGGCCAGTATGACGTGATCTGCACCGTCGCCGGCGGCGGTCTGTCCGGCCAGGCCGGTGCCGTCCGTCACGGCATCTCCAAGGCGCTGACCTATTTCGAGCCGGAGCTGCGCACCGTGCTCAAGAAGGGCGGCTTCCTCACCCGCGACTCCCGCGTGGTCGAGCGCAAGAAGTACGGCAAGGCCAAGGCTCGCCGGTCCTTCCAGTTCTCGAAGCGTTAATCACTTCGGTCGCATTCGCCGCGAAAGCGGCTTCAATGAGATGCAAAAGGGCGCTGATTTCAGCGCCCTTTTTGCTGTTCGTTTGTATGCAAATTGATGGCGTGTTTCCTGAAAACTTGGGCCCGCATGAAAACCTGAATGGAACCCGCGAGACATAGCGTCGCATTTGGAAGGGCGCGCAAATCGGTGGAGCCGATCGCGTAACTGCTATGTCTAGAAGGGGGCCGACATGATGTCGCTCGATAGCATCACGCTCTATTTGGTCGCCACCATGGTCGCCGCACTGCTCGGCGCCATGATGGTATTTTTCGGAAGGCAGGAGAACAGCCCTGCGCTGAAATGGTGGGGCACCGCGTATCTCCTTGGCGCTGCATCGGTCGCGCTCTGGACGGCGGCCGGCGAGAAGTTGGGGCCGCATCTTTACCTTGCGCTGAACGCGGTCGGCTTCGTCGCCTGCGGCATGGTGTGGAATGCGGCGCGTGTCTTCCACGGCCGCAAGCCGAACTGGCCGGGTCTCCTGGTCGGCGCGCTCGCCTGGACCGCTGCCGCCACGCTGCTCGATCCCGCCGCGTCCATGCTGCGCATGATCGTCGGCGCCGGCATCGTCTCGGTCTATGCGGCGCTGACGGCGAGCGAGCTCTGGGTCGAGCGGCGCAAGAGCCTGCAACGGCGCTGGCCGGCCTTCGTGGTGCCGGTGATGCACGGCTGCGTCTTGATGCTGCCGATCGTGCTCGGCAGCTTCCTGCGCCCGAACGATGCCGGCTTCTCCACCAGCATCTGGGTCACCGTGTTCGCGGTCGAGCTCGTGCTCTATGCCGTCGGCACCGTGTTCGTGATCTTCATGCTGGTGTCCGAGCGCACGGTCACCGCGCACCGGACCGCCGCGTCCACCGATCCGCTGACCGGCATGCTCAACCGCCGCGGCTTCTCGGAAGCCTGCGGACGCGTGATTGAGCGCGAGGCCAAGGCCGGCCGTCCCGTGACCGTGATGATCTTCGACATCGATCATTTCAAGTCGATCAACGACCGCTTCGGCCACCCCGCCGGCGACGAGATGCTGAAACTGTTCTCGACCGTCGTCGTCAGCAATCTGCGCATCAGCGACATGTCGGGTCGAATCGGCGGCGAGGAGTTCGCAGCCCTCCTGCCGTGTTCGCTGGAGGAGGGCGTGCTGGTGGCCGAGCGCGTGCGCGAGGCCTTCGAGACCTCCGGGGTCGTCGTCGACGAGGGCCCGGTCGACACCACCGTCAGCATCGGCGTCGCGGGCGGTCCGGCCGGCACCGAGCTCGAAGTGCTGCTGGCCTCGGCCGACACCGCGCTTTACCAGGCCAAGCGCGGCGGCCGTAACCGCGTCGAGGCGGCGGAGGAGCTGCCATTGTCGCTGGAGAACTGGCGCCGCCAGAGTGCCGCACGGATCGGCGTCTCCAACACGCAGTCCAAGGCGCAGACGGCGACAGCCTAGGCAAAGGAGGTCTTGCGGTAATCCCCTGTTTACCATTCGATCCCTACCATTGCGGTCATGGAATCGATCCGTCGACAGAACCCGCAGACCGCCCTGATGTCGCTCGAAGCCGCGGCGACTTCGGCACGCGGCGGCTTCGCCTGCCTGTTCTCGACCGCGGACGAATACGAGAGCGCGCTGATCACCGAGCGCCGCGCCCAGGGGCATTACACGCAAGGCCGCAATTACTGGCCGCTCGCGCTGTTCGCCGGTTGTGCGCTGATAATGGCGGGCACCGTTCTGCTGCTTGCCTGAGTGATCTGCATTTTTGGACCGGGCAGGCGCCGTTTCGGCGCCTTTTTCTTTGTCGCGGGCTGCGGTAGACACGTCCATCGAACAAAATGGGTGGAAACAAATGATCACCGAGATCGCGCAAATCGACGTCAAGCCGGGCAGCGAGAAGGACTTTGAGGCCGCCGTCGGTAAGGCCAAGGCCGCTTTCGGCCGCTCCAAGGGTTTCCATGGTTTCGAGCTGCACAAGTCGATCGAGAAGCCGCAGCGCTATCGTCTGATGGTGAAGTGGGAAACGCTCGAGAACCACACCGTCGATTTCCGCGGCTCCGAGAATTTCACCGAATGGCGCGGCCTCGTCGGCCAGTATTTTGCGGCACCCCCTGAGGTCGAGCACACCGAAACCGTGCTCACCACCTGAGGCGGCTCAGGCCGCCTCAGCCAGAGGCGGCGCTTCATAGGTCTTGAAGTGGTCGATCACGACCTTGGCGATGGCGACCAGAGGCAGCGCCAGCGCCAGGCCCCAGATTCCGAACACGACGCCGAGCAGGATCTGGAACGCGAACAGCGTGGCCGGCGGGATGTCCAGTGCCTGCCGCTGCAGGATCGGCGTCAGCACATAGCTCTGCATGGCGTGCACGCCCATGAAGAGGAGAAAGGCCGACAGCGCCGGAATCCATCCCGAGGCGAGGCTCGCCAGCACGACCACCACGCCGGCGATGATGGCGCCGACGGTCGGGATGAAGGCGAGCAGGCCTGCCTGGATCCCCAGGATGAACGAGCCGGGAATGCCGATAAGGACGAGCCCGATCCAGGTCACCACGCCGACCGCAAGCATCACGATGATCTGCGCGATCAGCCAGCGCTCCAGCGTCTCGCCGATGCCGTCGATGATGAGGGTGATGCGGGCGCGATGCCTGGCCGGCGCCAGAAACAACAGGCCGTCATGATAGACCGCGGGCTGCGCGGCGAAGGCGAGCCCCAGGAACAGCACGATGAAGATGTTGCCGACCGCGCTGATGGTGCCGAGCAGCAGCTTGAAGGTCTGGCTCACGATCGCCCCGCCGCTCGAGGCCAGCGCGCCTGCGCCCGGCAATCCGCCGTGCGAGCCCGGGGTCGGGGCGGGCGTCGGCGTCGCATCGGTGGAGGCAGCGGGTGCGGCGTTGCCGAGATCGAAGAAGCTGGTGTCGATCCCATGGTTTTCGAGGAAGGACCGGACGTTGGTGATCTGCGACTTGATCGTCTTGCTCAGCAGCGAGGCCTGCTCGGCAATGGTGGCGCCGCCGAGATAGGCAACGCCTGCGAGCATCACCGCCAGCGCGGCACAGACGATCGCGAGCCGGACCGCGTGGGGCAGGTGCACGCGGCGGCCGAGCGCGTTGGTCAGCGCGTTGAGGCCGACGCCGAGCAGCATTCCGGTGAAGATCAGGAGCAGGGTGGCGGCAAAATACCAGGTGAAGACCAGCATTGCCGTGAACAGCACGATGCCGACGCCCCCGACCGAGATCGACCAGGCCAGATCGGTGCGGGTCAGGGGCCGTTCATCTGCGGGAATGGTCACATCGGGTCCTTTTCAGCGCGGTGCGCCGTACTCTTTCGACAAACGCGATCCGGATCAAGACCGCGTCAACGCGCTGGTTTGACGCTGCCGCGTGAACGGTGCAGAGCGATGAGGAAAGAACAGGTGAGGGCGCTTGAGTTTCATCAGCAAGTGGGCCGGTCTGCTCGGCCTTCTCGCCGTGCTCGTGATAGGCGACCAGATCCGGATCAACCGGCCCGGTCACAAATATCGCCTCACGGTCGAGGTGACGACGCCTGACGGGATCAAGACCGGCTCGGGCATTCTGTCCGTCGTGCCCGATCGCGGCTATAGCCGGGGCGGCCGCACCACGATGCGCGGCGAGGCTGTGTTCGTCGACCTCGGCCGGGGAAAGAATGTGGTGGCATTGCTCGCGCATCAGCAGGGCGCGAAGCTCGATCTCGACGACATCAACTATGTCGCGCTCCGCGCTTATGGCGCCGCGCGCGGCAACCGCGTCTCGTTCAACGAGCTCAACCGGCAGACCGGCGTCGTCGCGGTGCAGGGGGACCTAATGCCCGTGCTCGTGAGCTTTGGCGATCCCCTCGACCCTGCGACCGCGCGGCTTGTCACCGGCGACCATGCGGAGGCGGTCCTGGGCGACGGCTATGCACTCCATGGCCTTACCGCCGAAATGGTGCCCAACGGGCTTTGGCCGATCGATTTCGGTGGCGCGCTCGGGGAGTCCGTGACGCGTGGAATCGAGACGAAACTGCCCTGGCTGGCTGCGCCGGGCGACCCGGCGGCGACCGCACTGAAGGCCGCCGGCCTGCCCCTCGGCGGCGCGATCGTGGCCCGGGAGGCATTTGCGCGAAAATAGCATTGCCGTCCCGCGTACCCTTCTGTTGAATTTGTTCCATCCCAGGGGCATGTTTGGAGAATCTTCTTCGGCGAGAGGTCTGAACGGGAGATGAGAAAGCCGGTCGTCGGCGTGATCGGGAACGCCCATCGCGTTGAAAATCGATTTCAGGTCCAGATGGTCGGCGAGCGTAATCTGCGCGCCGTGGCCGAGGTTTCCGGTGGCCTGCCGGTGATGTTCGCGGGCTCGCCCGACATCACCGATATCGGCGCGCTGCTCGATACCGTCGACGGCATCGTGCTCACCGGCGCCCGGGCCAACGTGCACCCGACCCGTTTCAACGTCGATCCCTGTGAGGCGCACGAGCCCTACGACATCCACCGCGACGAGGTGGCGCTGGCGCTCTCGGTCGCCTGCGTTGCCCGCGGTATCCCGCTGTTCGGCATCTGCCGGGGCCTCCAGGAGATGAACGTCGCCTTCGGCGGCTCGCTGCATCCCGAGATCCGCGAAATCCCCGGCCGCATGAACCATCGCATGCCGAGGCTCGAGAACGGTGAGATCCATCCCGATCCGACAGTGGTGTTCGCCGATCGTCACGACGTCGATCTGACGCCGGGCGGCGCATTCGCAGAATTGCTCGGCTGTGACAAGATCAGGGTCAATTCGCTGCACGGCCAGGGCATCCTCGATCCCGGCAAGCGCGTGCTCATTGAGGGCATTGCCGAGGACGGCACCATCGAGGCAATCCGCATCGCGGAAGCCAAGGCCTTTGCGCTCGGGGTGCAATGGCATGCCGAGTACGATCCGCAGCACAATCCGATCAACCGAAAACTGTTCGAGGCGTTCGGTCAGGCCATGGTGGCGAAGCAGCGCGCGGCGGCGTAGCTGCGAGCGTTCCGGCCTGCTACGCCGCGCGCTCCATCCGTCGCGCGCGATAGGCCTGCGGCGACATCAGGGTGAGCTTGCGGAACGCCTTGCGAAAGCTGCTCTCGTCCTCGTAGCCGGCCGATCTCGCGATGGTCTTGACCGGCTGCATCGTCGTCTCCAGCAGCGTGCGGGCGTGCTCGACGCGGCGACGCATGATGAAGGCCTGCGGCGGCTCGCGGGTGAGCTCCTGAAACTTCCGGTTCAGCGTGCGCTCGCTGAGGCCGAGCGCATCGGCAAGACGTTTGACGGTCATCGGACGCTTTCCGGTGCGTCGCACCAGCAGGTCCGCCTGGGTCAGCAGCGGGTCCTGCGAGAGCAAATAGCCGACCGGCATGAAGATCGACTGGGTGCGCTGCGCGGTGTCGATGACGACGTAGTCCGCGCATAGTTTTGCGATCTCCTTGCCGTCGACCATCTCGATCAGCCTGAGCAGGAGGTCGACCCACGACATCGGTCCGGCCGCGCAGACGATGCGGTCGGCGCTGGTGATGACGGCGTCGGCAGCGAGGTCGATGGCGGGATGACGCTGCCGCAGCTCGCTTTGCAGCCACCAGGTGATGGTGGCGCGGCGGTTGTCGAGCAGGCCGGCGCCGGCCAGGAGGAACACGCCACTGCAGAACGCGCCGATCAGCCGTCCGTTCGCGTGCTGCTGCCGCAGCCAGGCGCCGGCCCGGGCATATTGCGGCTGCAGGCGCTCGGCCGTGACGTGATCGACGAGGTTGCCTGGGACGAGGATCGCGTCAAAGCGACCGCGTCTTCCAATGGCGTCGTCGACCGCGACCATCTGGCCCCCGCCGGACCGCACGGCCTTGCCGTCGAGCGAAAGCGTCTGCCAGGCGAAGTCGGGTTTGGCGCCGCTCTGCTGCATGACGTGGTTGGCGAGCGACAGGATGTCGGCGACGCCCGAGATCGCCGAATGCATGCAGCCTTCCAGCGCCAGTATTGCGAGCTTCATGGGACCTCCAGACAGAACGCGGCAATCCTACCCGATCGGCGCGCCGGCGCCATGGCGGAAATTGCCCGATCTCTGTCTTATCCGCCACTGCCGTCTCCGGCAGGCCAGGTTCAATCTCTCAACCGTCGTCACACGACATATTGGAGAGAGACATGCCTTACGTTACCATTTCCACCGTTCGCGGCATCCTGGATGTCGCGCAGAAAAAAGCACTACTCGAGCGCGTCACCGACCTCCTGGTCGAGGTCGAAGGGCAGGGCAACCCGGAATTCCGCCGCAACGTCTGGGTCAGGATCGAGGAGCAGGAGCCCTCGCATTGGTCGCTCGGCGGCATGCAGCCGACGAGCGAGATCATCGCCGGCACGTTCGGCGCGATCGGGACGGATGGGGTGCGGATCGCGAAGACGTAGAGCGGTAGGATGGGTAGAGCGCAGCGAAACTCATCGCCCTCGCAAGTTCCGAGATGATGGGTTTCGCAAGGGCTCTACTCATCCTACGTTTCCCCAATACGAAAAGGCGCCACCTTTCGGGAGCGCCTTTTGCTTGTCGCAGGAATTTCCGGCGGCTTAGCCCGAATAGTACATCTCGAACTCGACCGGGTGCGGGGTCATTTCGAAGCGGGCGACTTCGGTCATCTTCAGCTCGATATAAGCGTCGATGAAGTCGTCGTCGAACACGCCGCCGTTCTTCAGGAAGCCGCGATCCTTGTCGAGGTTTTCCAGCGCCTCGCGCAAGCTGCCGCACACCGTCGGGATCTGCTTCAGCTCTTCCTTCGGCAGATCGTAGAGGTCCTTGTCCATCGCCGGACCCGGATCGATCTTGTTCTTGATGCCGTCGAGGCCCGCCATCAGCATCGCGGCGAAGCCGAGATAGGGATTGGCGAGCGGATCGGGGAAACGCACCTCGACGCGCTTGGCCTTCGGCGAAGCAGTGTAGGGGATGCGGCAGGAAGCCGAGCGGTTGCGCGCGGAATAGGCGAGCAGCACGGGAGCCTCGTAGCCCGGGACCAGACGCTTGTAGGAGTTGGTCGACGGGTTGGTGAAGGCGTTGATCGCCTTGGCGTGCTTGATGATGCCGCCGATGTAGTGGAGGCAGGTCTCCGAGAGGTCGGCGTATTTGTTGCCGGCGAACACCGGCTTGCCGTCCTTCCAGATCGACTGGTGCACGTGCATGCCCGAGCCGTTGTCGCCGAACACCGGCTTCGGCATGAAGGTGGCGGTCTTGCCGTAGATGTGCGCGACCTGGTGGATGCAGTATTTGTAGATCTGCATGTGGTCGGCCATCAAGGTCAGCGTGTCGAACTTCATGCCGAGCTCGTGCTGGGCGGAGGCGACTTCGTGATGGTGCTTCTCGACCTTCACGCCCATCTTGGCCATGGCGCCGAGCATCTCCGAGCGCATGTCCTGTACGGAATCCTGCGGCGGCACCGGGAAGTAGCCGCCCTTGGTACGGACACGATGGCCGAGATTGCCGCCTTCATATTCGGTGTCGGAGTTGGTCGGCAGCTCGGAAGAGTCGAGACGGAAGCCGGTGCTGTAGGGATTGGCGGAGAAGCGCACGTCGTCGAATACGAAGAACTCGGCTTCGGGGCCGACGAACACGGTGTCGCCAACGCCCATCGACTTCACCATCGCCTCGGCCTTCTTGGCGATGCCGCGGGGGTCGCGGTTGTAGGGCTCGCCGGTGGTCGGCTCGAGCACGTCGCAGGTGATGACCATGGTGGTCTCGGCGAAGAACGGATCGATCGTCGCGGTCACCGGATCGGGCATCAGGCACATGTCGGACTCGTTGATCGCCTTCCAGCCGGCAATCGAGGAGCCGTCGAACATCGTTCCTTCGGCGAAAATGTCCTCATCGATCATGCTGATGTCGAAGGTGACGTGCTGCCACTTGCCGCGCGGATCGGTGAAGCGCAGGTCGACGTATTTGACGTCGTTGTCCTTGATCGATTTCAGGACGTCTTTGGCGGTCTTCATGCATACCCCTTTTGGCTCTGCGGGTCGGTTTCCAAACTTCGAGCGACCGTGTTCACGCTTCTTGAGGCGCGCGAGGCACAAACAAAACGAGGCCGCCGAAGCAGCCTATTTCTTGTCAGAATGTCGCAAAATGCGGGATAGCACCCGGCTCAGATAGCGTCCAGCCCGGATTCGCCGGTTCGGATGCGGATCGCCTCTTCGATGTTGGAGACGAAGATCTTGCCGTCCCCGATGCGCCCGGTTTGCGCGGCGCGGCGGATCGCGTCGATGGCGCGCTCGACCAGATCGTCGCCGATCACGATCTCGATCTTCACCTTGGGCAGGAAGTCGACGATGTATTCTGCGCCGCGGTACAGCTCGGCGTGACCCTTCTGCCGGCCGAAGCCCTTGGCTTCGGTGACGGTGATGCCCTGAAGGCCGACTTCCTGAAGCGCTTCCTTCACCTCGTCGAGCTTGAATGGCTTGATGATGGCTTCGATTTTCTTCACTGCGCGCCTCCCGGCCTTTCGAACAAATAGCAACGTCTTCGTCAGGATGCGCTTTTCATGACGCACGATCTTGTCTTCGCTATGCCGGGATCCCTGACCAGTCCGGCAACAACGGCCGGCCACACCCTGATAAATGCCAGTGAGCACGACGAACCGAAGCGACTTCCGCGAAAGCAGGGTCTATGCCAAGTTGCAAATGCCCTGATTATTGGAGCGTTATCAGCCTTTTAACGCGCAGCTCTGATAGGTGGCGCCGACCCGCACAAAATACCGCAGACTACGAAATAGGCAAACGGTTCAATATCTGTGCAGATCGTTGTTCCGTTGCATGGGCCGGCGCGGAACGTGCCTGTTGAGAAGGCTTTTGGACAGGGAAGTGGCATGGAAGTTCTGACCAACGCCGAAATGCAGCGCGCCGACCAGCTCAGCATTGCGGCAGGCACCCCCGGCTTCAAGCTGATGCTCAGTGCCGGCCAGGCGGTCGCCGAGGCCGCCCACGCGCTGGTGGAGGAGGGGCCAATCCTGATCGTGGCCGGCCCCGGCAACAACGGCGGGGACGGTTTTGTCGCAGCCGCCGAGCTCGCCGCGCAAGGCCGCGAGGTCTCGGTGATCCTGATGTGCGAGCGCGACCAGCTTCAGGGCGATGCGGCCTCGGCCGCGCGGGGCTGGAAGCACCCGGTGCTTCCGTTCAACCCGCAGGCGATCGGGCGACCGGCGCTGATCGTCGATGCGCTGTTCGGCGCGGGCCTAAGCCGTCCCGTCGACAGCGAGGCGCGTGCGATGATCGAGGCGATCAACGCCAATGGTACGCCGGTGCTCGCGGTCGACCTGCCGAGCGGCATCAACGGCACCAGCGCGGCCGTGCTGGGCGTGGCGGTGAACGCCACCGAGACCGTCACCTTCTTCCGCAAGAAGCCGGCGCATCTGCTGCTGCCGGGGCGCATGCATTGCGGCCATGTCCGGGTCGCCGACATCGGCATCGAGGCGCAGGTGCTGGACGAGATCGCGCCGCAAATATTCGAGAACGATCCGGACTTCTGGGGCGCGGCCTTTCCGGTGCCGCGCATCGACGGCCACAAATACGCGCGCGGCCATGTGCTGGCGGTCTCGGGCGATGCGGCGGCGACCGGTGCCGCGCGGCTCGCCGCGCGCGGGGCGCTGCGGGCAGGTGCGGGCCTCGTGACTCTGGCAACGCCGCGCGATGCGCTCGCGATCAATGCCGCCGCGCTCACTGCGGTGATGGTTCGCCCCGTCGATACCGCCATCGAGTTCGGCGAGCTGCTCGGCGACAAGCGTTACAACACCTGCATCATCGGTCCCGGCGCGGGTGTCGGCGAGCGCACCTGCGATCTCGTCCACACGGCGCTTAATGCCCAGCGGCATCTGGTGCTGGACGCGGATGCGCTGACGAGCTTTGCCGCCAATCCCGAGCGCCTGTTCGAATCGATCAAGACGTCGCAGGACAAGGCGGTGGTGCTGACGCCGCACGAGGGCGAGTTCCCGCGGCTGTTCTCCGACCTCAGCAATAAACATCCGGGGCGCTCGAAGGTCGAGCGCGTGCGCGCCGCCGCCGAGCGCTCCGGCGCCGTCGTGCTGCTGAAGGGCCCGGACACCACGATCGCCGCGCCCGACGGCCGCGCCACCATCGCCGCCAACGCACCGCCCTGGCTCGCCACCGCGGGCGCCGGCGACGTGCTCGCCGGCATCATCGCAGGCCTCCTTGCGCAAGGCGTCCCGGCATTCGAAGCCGCCAGCATCGCGGTGTGGATGCATGGCGAAGCGGCGAGCGAGGCGGGGCCGGGCCTGATCGCGGAGGATCTCACCGAGACGCTGCCGGCCGTGCACCGGCGGATCTATGGTGCGCTGGGGATCGAGTACTAATGCTCAGGCAGCTCGCGCTCACCGATATGGGCGCGGCGGCGCAGGTTCACCGGGCTGCATTCGACCATGCGATGCCCTGGCTCGCTGGGCTGCATACGCGGGACGAGGACCGCTGGTTCTACCGCGAGCGTGTCTTCGCGACGTGCCGCGTGTGGGGACGCTTCGATGCCGATGTACTGAGCGGGATCATCGCTTTCCGTGACGGCTGGATCGAGCAGCTTTACGTGCTTCCTGCTGTGCAAGGCCGCGGCGTCGGCACCGAACTGCTCGATGTCGCCAAGCAAGCCAGCGAACGGCTGGAGCTCTGGACCTTTCAGCGCAATGCGCGCGCAAGGCGCTTCTATGAACCGCGCGGGTTTACGTTGGTCGAGCAGACCAACGGGACCCGAAACGAGGAGAAAGAACCGGACGCTCGCTATCTTTGGATGCGTCCAGGCCGACAGCTTCACTCCACCGCGTACCAACGCACGAGCCGCGGCGCGGCCCAATCGGTGACGACGGATTCGATCAGCCACCGCCCGGGGGAGGCCGCAGCGAACGCGATGCGCTGGGTCTGGCCGGGTTCGATCGCGAGCGTGTCGAGCCAATAGGGCTTCCAGCCGTCGTCGAGCTTGTCGAGCAGGCGGAAATGGTGGCCGTGGAGATGGAAGACGGTGGCGAGGGGGACGGGGTTCTTGAGTGCCAACACGACGGTGCGGCCGGCCTTGGTGCGAAAAGCGGGGGCGGAGGACGTCGCGAAATTTGCGGGCCGTGCCCACCCGGCGTCGGCTGCCCCGAGCGCGACATCGAACCGCAGGGCGCCTTTCAGATCGAGCTTCTCGGGCAGGTCGTTCGAAGGGAGGGGCTGTGGATCGAACAGCGGCACACGCCGCTCTAACCGGCCGGTGATTGCGAGGCTCCCGATCTGGCGCGCCTCTTTGCCGTCATGCAGGAGGAATGGGGCCGATTTGGCAGTATCCACAAACGCGTCGGCGCGCCCGCCGGGGGCCAGCACCAAGGCGCCGTTGCGCGCCGGGAACGGCTCGGCTGGCTGACCGTCCAAGGCCATCACCCGTAGCTCGTAGCTCTCCAATTTGATTGCCAGGACAGTGCGTTGCGAGCCGTTGATAATGCGCAGCCGCAGCCGCTGATTACCCATCGCTGAGAGTTCGAATGAAGTCTGCCCGTTAATTGTGTAGAGCGGCGTGGTGTCCTTCGGGTCCCAGCCTGGCGGAACCGCGGTTCCGTCCTGCCGCAGCCGCCATTCCTCGATCAAGATGACCACGTCACGATCGACGCCGACCGGGTCGGTCTCGGCGGCGATGATCGGAAGCGGGCGCGCGGGCTGCTTCAGGCCGTCCTCGAACAGCCGGAAGTCGGCGAGCAGAGTTCCCGCGTTTGGCACTGAAATGATTGATGTTTCCGTCGCATCCGGTGCCGTCGGGGCGCGTCCCCGAAGCGGGTCGACCGCGGCCGGGCCATTGAGGCCGTACCAGACTGGTGCAAGCGGGACAGGCAGGTCGTTGCGGAAGACGACCTCGCAGCGGTCGCCCCGCTTGAGACGGACATCCCCCAGGTGGCTGACGGCGGCCAGCTCCCAGACGGGGGTAGCCGGCTGATCCGGCCTCAGAGCCAGCGTTGCCGGCCTTGCCTGAAGCGCGAGCTGGGCGGTCACGAGCGGGCTTGCGCCGCCCCCCATCAGCCCGGCTGCCGAGGCTCCAAGTCCGGCTAAAACCTCGCGCCTCGTCGGGTCGAAGATCCGCGTTTTCATGGCCGATCCGGACCACGCCGTGCTGGATAAGTCCAGCCGTCGTGCCTAGGTGAAGCCTGCCTCTATCGGGCCATTTTTTTGCTGCGAACAGGCGGGCACATGCTATAAGCCCGCCGCCCGCGGCATCGCGGCCGGTCTTGATGCAAATCTACGCGGGCGTGGCGGAACTGGTAGACGCGCTGGATTTAGGTTCCAGTGACGAAAGTTGTGGGGGTTCGAGTCCCTCCGCCCGCACCAAGCGCTTTCAGCGTTTGCACGGATTACGCGATCTGCTCCTGCGCGGATGTTTGTCCGCCGGAAGCCGGTCCGATGAACCACCGGCGTTGAGGCGTTCGCCTCGCGCCGGATCGATTAATGACAGCGTCCCGACGCATGCGCGCCGGGACCGAACGAGAAGAAGATTGGACACCATGCAGGTCACAGAAACCCTCTCGGAAGGTTTGAAGCGCGAGTTCAAGATCAGCGTTCCCGCGTCTGATCTCGACGCCAAGGCCGGTGCCAAGCTCGTCGACCTCAAGGACAAGGTCAAAATCAACGGCTTCCGTCCCGGCAAGGTGCCGGTCACGCACCTCAAGAAGGTCTATGGCCGCTCGGTGATGGCCGAGACCATCGACCAGACCATCCGCGACACCAACACGCAGCTGTTCTCCGAGCGCGGCTTCCGCTTGGCGACCGAACCGAAGATCACCATGCCGACCGAGCAGGCCGAGGTCGAAGAGCTGCTCAACGGCAAAACCGATCTGACCTACACGGTTGCGATCGAAGTGGTGCCGTCGATCGCGCTCGCCGACTTCAAGACCTTCGAAGTCGAGAAGCCCGTCGCCGAAGTCACCGACGCCGACGTCGACGAGGCGATCAAGCGCATCGCCGATTCGAACCGTGGCTATGCCGCGAAGGGCGAGGGCGCCAAGGCCGAGTCGGGCGATCGCGTCACCGTCGCCTTCAAGGGCACCATCAACGGCGAGCCCTTCGAGGGCGGCGCCGGCGAGGGCATCCAGGTCGTGATCGGATCCAACACCTTCATCCCCGGCTTCGAAGAGCAGCTCACCGGCATCGCCACCGACGAGACCCGCACGCTGAAGGTAGCATTCCCCAAGAACTACATGAACGACAAGCTCGCCGGCCAGCCGGCAGAGTTCGAGACCACCGCAACGCTGATCGAGGCGCCGCAGGATCTCGCGATCGACGACGAGTTCGCAAAGACGCTCGGCCTCGAATCGCTGGACAAGCTGAAGGAAGCGGCACGCGAGCGGCTGGTCGCCGAGTTCGCGACCGCGACGCGCCAGCGCGTCAAGCGCGCGCTGCTCGACCGCCTCGACGAGGCCCATCGCTTCGAGGCTCCGCCTTCGCTGGTGGACGAGGAGTTCAATTTGATGTGGAACTCGGTGAAGGCCGAGATGGACTCCGCCGGCAAGACCTTCGCCGACGAGGACACGACCGAAGAGGCCGCCAAGGAAGAGTACCGCAAGATCGCCGACCGCCGCGTGCGGCTCGGCCTCGTGCTCTCCGAGATCGGCGAGAAGAACAAGATCTCCGTGACCGACGACGAGGTCGGCCGCGCCGTCATCGAGCGGGCGCGCTCGATGCCGGGCCGCGAGAAGGAGGTCTGGGACTATTACCGCAGCAACGCCCAAGCGTTGGCCCAGCTTCGTGCACCGATCTATGAGGACAAGGTCGTCGACTTTATCCTCGAGCTCGCCAACGTGACCGAAAAGAAGGTTTCGCGCGACGATCTCTACAAGGACGACGAGGCGGAAAAGACCGCCGCTTGATGGCTCTAGGCGAGCCCTTGGGATAGGCTTGCATTAAGGATGATCAGCAAAGAGGTCGAGCTAGCCAGGTGGCCGGCTGGGCCTCTTTGTACGAATCAGCTTCAACTGCCACACGGATTAAGCCTTAATTCGCTCCGCACTTGTCAGGCGCGAATTGGGCTATATCTGTCGCTACGCCTTCCGCTTCTACCAAGTTCGTCTACCAAGTTCCTGCATCACGGGACGTCCATCGGCCTTCCGGCAGATCCAGCCCGACTGGCAGCCGGGCCTGGCGATGTCCGCCTCTTCAAAACCCTAGGTGACTCATGCGCGATCCGGTTGAAACCTACATGAACCTCGTGCCCATGGTGGTCGAGCAGACCAACCGTGGCGAGCGCGCCTACGACATCTTCTCGCGCCTTCTGAAAGAGCGCATTATTTTCCTGACCGGGCCGGTCGAGGACGGCATGTCGACGCTGATCGTGGCGCAGCTGTTGTTCCTTGAGGCAGAAAATCCGAAGAAGGAAATCTCGATGTACATCAACTCGCCGGGCGGCGTGGTGACGTCGGGCCTCGCGATCTACGACACCATGCAGTTCATTCGCCCGCCGGTCTCGACGCTGTGCACGGGCCAGGCCGCCTCGATGGGCTCGCTGCTGCTCTGCGCCGGCGAGAAGGACATGCGCTTCTCGCTGCCGAACGCGCGCATCATGGTGCATCAGCCCTCCGGCGGCTTCCAGGGCCAAGCCACCGACATCATGCTGCACGCCCAGGAAATCCTGAACCTGAAGAAGCGGCTCAACGAGATCTACGTGAAGCACACCGGCCAGACCTACAAGGCGATCGAGGACGCGTTGGAACGCGATAAGTTCCTGACCGCGAGCGACGCCAAGGAGTTCGGCCTGGTCGACAGGGTCATCGACAAGCGCGCCGAGGAAACCGCGGCGCCGAAGACCCCGTAGCACTACTGCGGCGGCGAACCCTCGGGCTCGCCGGCGCCATCAGGGAGCGTTCACGTTAAGGACACGTGCGCGCGTCGCAAAACGCAGTTTTGCGCCCTGCGACAGGCAGAAAGTTCCGCTTTCGTGCTTGTTTTTCGTGGCAATCCAGCAACGCCGGGGTGATTTCGATCACTTCGCCCGTGCCAAGACCGGAAATCACGGTATTGTCACGGGTAGCCGGCGACCCCCGATTAGCGAATTCTTGATAGTCGGGTGACAGCATGGTTCGCTACGACTGATCGGCTATGATCGCGGGGAATCGAGTGACCGTGATTCGCACGGCATGTAACGCGTAGGGTCTTTTTTGGTACGGAATTTGCTCTATTTGAAGGACTGTACCGGCTGTCGTGCCGGAATAGGGCGATCGAGCGGACGGGATCGAACCGCGGACGGAGACATGAATGAGTAAGGTCGGCACGAGCGACTCCAAGAACACGCTGTATTGCTCGTTCTGCGGCAAGAGCCAGCACGAAGTTCGCAAACTGATCGCGGGTCCCACGGTCTTCATTTGCGACGAGTGCGTCGAGCTCTGCATGGACATCATTCGCGAGGAGAACAAATCCTCGCTGGTGAAGTCGCGCGACGGGATTCCGACGCCGAAGGAAATCTGCAAGGTGCTGGACGATTACGTGATCGGCCAGAACCATGCGAAGAAGGTCCTCTCGGTCGCGGTGCACAATCACTACAAGCGCCTCAACCACCAGACCAAGCACAACGACGTCGAGCTTGCGAAGTCGAACATCCTGCTGATCGGTCCGACCGGCTCGGGCAAGACGCTGCTCGCGCAGACGCTCGCCCGCATCCTGGACGTGCCGTTCACGATGGCGGATGCGACGACGCTGACCGAAGCCGGCTATGTCGGCGAGGACGTCGAGAACATCATCCTGAAGCTGCTCCAGGCCGCCGACTACAACGTCGAGCGTGCCCAGCGCGGCATCGTCTATATCGACGAAATCGACAAGATCAGCCGCAAGTCCGACAATCCCTCGATCACGCGCGACGTGTCGGGTGAGGGCGTGCAGCAGGCGCTGCTCAAGATCATGGAAGGCACGGTGGCTTCGGTCCCGCCGCAGGGCGGCCGCAAGCATCCGCAGCAGGAATTCCTGCAGGTGGACACCACCAACATCCTGTTCATCTGCGGAGGTGCGTTCTCGGGCCTCGAAAAGATCATTTCGGCACGCGGACGTTCGACCTCGATCGGTTTCGCCGCCCAGGTGCTCGCGCCGGAAGACCGCCGCACCGGCGAAATCTTCCGTCACGTCGAGCCGGAGGATCTCCTGAAGTACGGCCTGATCCCGGAATTCGTCGGCCGTCTGCCCGTCGTGGCGACGCTGGAGGATCTGGACGAGGCTTCGCTCAAGAAGATCCTGGTCGAGCCGAAGAACGCGCTGGTGAAGCAGTACCAGCGGCTGTTCGAGATGGAGAACATCGAGCTGACCTTCGCCGACGAGGCGCTTGGCGCGGTTGCCCGCAGGGCGATCGAGCGCAAGACCGGTGCGCGCGGACTGCGCTCGATCCTCGAGGCGATCCTGCTCGAGACCATGTTCGACCTGCCAGGCCTCGAAGGTGTGGAAGAAGTCGTGATTTCCCGCGAAGTCGTGGAAGGAACGGCGCGTCCGCTCTACATCTACGCCGATCGGTCCGATCGCGCCGTCGAGAACGCCAGCGCCTGATTTCGGCGCTGGAACGCTCCAATCGTCTCCTCAAGCAAGGGCTGCGGAAAGTATCTCCGCAGCCGGTGTTGCGTCGCTTATTTGCGTGCGTAAGCGCCTGATGGCGCGCGTCTTCAATGACTTGACACCCCCCGGGTCGATAGCCACCTAATGTCGGCGGCGAGCAAAAATTCTCTTCAAGATTCGCCTCAGTTCCGATCCGGCAGGCCGGTCCAATCTCAAAGGGACCGACCCGTTTTGTGGATCACCTCGGCACCTTGTGGCGGTTGCGCATGAGCATGGCGGGCTGCGTGCAAGGGGGCAAAGCAAAAGGAAAAGGCCATGACCAATCCAAAACCCAGGCCAACCATCGTCCATGGCGAAACGCACGCGTATCCCGTGCTGCCCCTGCGCGACATCGTCGTCTTCCCGCACATGATCGTTCCGCTCTTCGTCGGCCGCGAGAAGTCGATCCGCGCGCTCGAAGAGGTGATGAAGAACGACGCGTTGATCATGCTCGCGACCCAGAAGAACGCGTCCGACGATGATCCGGCACCCGATTCCATTTACGAGACCGGTACGCTTGCCAGCGTGCTCCAGCTCTTGAAGCTTCCCGACGGCACCGTGAAGGTGCTGGTCGAAGGACTCGAGCGGGCGCGCGTGCAGAAGTACACTGACCGCGCCGACTATTACGAAGCGACCGCGATTGCGCTCGCCGACACCGATGCGAAGTCGGTCGAGGCCGAGGCCATGGCGCGCTCGGTCGTGTCCGACTTCGAGAGCTACGTGAAGCTCAACAAGAAGATCTCGGCCGAGGTCGTCGGCGTCGTGCAGGCGATCACCGATTTCGCCAAGCTCGCCGACACCGTCGCCTCGCATCTCGCCGTCAAGATCGCGGATCGCCAGGGCATCCTGGAGACGCTGTCGGTCACGCAGCGCCTGGAGAAGGTGCTGGGCCTGATGGAGAGCGAGATCTCGGTGCTCCAGGTCGAGAAGCGCATCCGTTCGCGCGTCAAGCGCCAGATGGAGAAGACCCAGCGCGAGTACTATCTCAACGAGCAGATGAAGGCGATCCAGAAGGAGCTCGGCGACGACGACGGTCGCGATGAGCTCGCCGATCTCGAAGAGAAGATCTCCAAGACCAAGCTCTCCAAGGAAGCGCGCGAGAAGGCGCAGCATGAATTGAAGAAGCTGCGCCAGATGTCGCCGATGTCCGCGGAAGCGACCGTCGTGCGCAACTATCTGGATTGGCTGCTGTCGATTCCGTGGAACAAGAAGTCCAAGGTGAAGAAAGATCTGGCGGCCGCACAGGCGGTTCTGGATGCCGATCACTACGGGCTTGAGAAGGTCAAGGACCGCATCGTCGAGTACCTCGCCGTGCAGTCGCGCGCCAACAAGCTGACCGGCCCGATCCTGTGCCTCGTCGGCCCTCCCGGCGTCGGCAAGACCTCGCTCGGCAAGTCGATCGCGAAGGCGACCGGGCGTGAGTTCGTGCGCGTGTCGCTCGGCGGCGTGCGCGACGAGGCCGAGATCCGCGGTCACCGCCGCACCTATATCGGCTCGATGCCCGGCAAGATCATCCAGTCGATGCGGAAGGCGAAGTCGTCCAATCCGCTGTTCCTGCTGGACGAGATCGACAAGATGGGCGCCGATTTCCGCGGCGATCCGTCCTCGGCGCTGCTCGAGGTCCTCGACCCCGAGCAGAACGCGACCTTCAACGACCACTATCTCGAGGTCGACTACGATCTCTCCAACGTGATGTTCATCACGACTGCGAATACGCTGAATATTCCCGGGCCGCTGATGGACCGCATGGAGATCATCCGGATCGCGGGCTACACCGAGAACGAGAAGGTCGAGATCGCGCGCAAGCACCTGATCCCGAACGCGGTGTCCAAGCACGGCTTGGACTCCAAGGAGTTCTCGATCGACGACGACGCACTGCTGCTTCTGATCCGCCGCTACACCCGCGAAGCGGGCGTGCGCAATTTGGAGCGTGAGCTCTCTACACTCGCCCGCAAGGCGGTGAAGGAGCTGATGATCTCCAAGAAGAAGTCGGTCAAGGTCACCGAGAAGACTCTGGAAGAGCTGCTCGGCGTGCCGAAGTACCGCTACGGCGAGATCGAGAGCGAGCCGCAGGTCGGCATCGTCACCGGCCTGGCCTGGACCGATGTCGGCGGCGAGCTGCTGACGATCGAAGGCGTCATGATGCCCGGCAAGGGCAAGATGACGGTCACGGGCAATCTGCGTGACGTGATGAAGGAATCGATCTCGGCGGCGGCGTCCTACGTCCGCTCGCGCGCGATCGTCTACGGCATCGAGCCGCCGCTGTTCGACCGGCGCGACATCCACGTGCACGTGCCGGAAGGCGCGACGCCGAAGGACGGTCCGTCGGCGGGCGTTGCGATGGCCACCGCGATCATCTCGGTCATGACCGGCATCCCGGTCCGCCACGATGTCGCGATGACCGGCGAGATCACGCTGCGCGGCCGCGTGCTGCCGATCGGCGGCCTGAAGGAGAAGCTGTTGGCTGCCGCCCGCGGCGGCATCAAGACGGTGCTGATCCCCGAGGACAACGCCAAGGATCTCACGGAGATTTCCGATGCGATCAAGGGCGGCATGGAGATCATCCCGGTCTCGCGCCTCGACGACGTCGTCGCCAAGGCGCTGGTCAAGAAGCCGGTGCCGATCGTCTGGGAAGAGGACACCAAGGTGACGGTGAAGCCGGACGGCGACGAAGCCGCCGGCGGCCTGACCGCTCACTGAGATCGCAGCTCGAAAAGATGATAAAACGGCGCCTTCGGGCGCCGTTTTTGTTTGGGGGCATTTTGTTTTGGGCAGTGGATGACGACCATGCATATCGACGGGCAATGCCATTGCGGCCAGATCACCTTTGAAGCCGAGATCGACCCGGAGACGGTGTCAGTCTGCCACTGCCGGGACTGCCAGACCCTAACTGGATCGCCGTTCCGGGTGACGGCGATCTGCACCAAGGCCGACGTCAAGCTGACCGCCGGCACGCCCAGGATCTACGGCAAGCGCGGCGACAATGGTCGGATGCGCTTCCAGCACTTCTGCGCCGAGTGCGGTTCCCCGCTGTTCACGAGCGGCGAGGGCGACCAGGCGGACGATTGGGGCATCCGCTGGGGCAGCATCCGCCAGCGCGACAAATTGCGGCCCGTCAGGCAGATCTGGTGCCAGTCGGCGGCGGTGTGGATCGACGCGGTGCCATTGCTGCCGGGCCGGCCGGGGGATTGAGGGCCTGGAATTGGCGTTCCGCGCTTGCCCGCTCGGGGCAGGTGGGGATAAAGAAGCGGCGAGGGGCGGTTAGCTCAGCTGGTTAGAGCATCTCGTTTACACCGAGAGGGTCGGGAGTTCGAATCTCTCACCGCCCACCAGCCTTTGCTGGCTTCGCGAGCTTCGGCTCCGCGAGCCAGCCTCACACGTTATTGGCGCGAAGCGAACGAAGGCTGCCGCGCCGAAGCCGATAGGCGCAGGCGGGCGATACCGAGCCACAGAGGCCCTGATGCAACCACCAAGCGGACACGAGCAGAACGCCGACCAGATCGCTTACTGGAACGGCCCCAGCGGGCAGCGCTGGGCGGATCGCCATGCGGCGCAGGAAAGCCTGCTTGGACGCATTGCCGATGTGCTGATCGCCCGCGCCAAGCCGAAGCCGGGCGAGCGCGTTCTCGATGTCGGCTGCGGCTCCGGCGCGACGACGTTCGCGTTCGCGAAGGCGGTCGCGCCTGATGGCTTCGCACTCGGGCTCGACGTCTCCGAGCCGATGCTGTCGCAGGCGCGTGCGTTTGCGCCAAAGGGCCTGCCGCTCGATTTCGTGCTGGCGGATGCGACGGTGCATCCGTTCGAGCCGGCGAATTTTGATCTGCTGGCCTCGCGGTTCGGCGTGATGTTCTTCGCTGACCCGATCGCATCTTTCACCAACCTTCGCCGCGCGCTGAAGCCGACGGGGCGACTGGCATTTGCCTGCTGGCGCGAGCCGAAGGAAAATCCCTGGATGATGGCGCCGCTGATGGCGGTCTACAAACACGTGCCCAAGATGCCGCCGGTCGGGCCGGACGAGCCGGGTCCGTTCGCCTTTGCCTCCGAAGAGCGCGTGACGCGCATCCTGAAGGGGGCCGGGTTCGTCGATGTGGCGATGGAGCCGCACAATCTCGCGATGGATGTGGCGATCGGCGGCGGGCTCGATGCCGCGGTCGAGGGATCGCTCCAGATCGGCCCGGCCAGCCGCGCGCTCCAGGGCCATCCGCCGGAGACGCATGCTGCCGCAAAAGCCTCGATCCGCGAGATGCTCACGCCGTTCCTGAAGGGACAGTCGGTGGCGTTGCAAGGCGCGATCTGGATCGTGACGGCGAGGGCGGCGTAGGCGCCGCGCTATCCCCCGTCATTGCGAGCGCAGCGAAGCAATCCAGACGGCTTCCGCGGAGACAGCCTGGATTGCTTCGTCGCTTCGCTCCTCGCAATGACGACCTGGAGGGGGCCGTGACCGCTCACACCACATCATCCGGCGCCAGCGCGCAGCCGTTGTCGGGATGGGTCTCGACCTGAAGGGTGGTGTGACCGATGCGGTGGGAGCGCTTCAGCATCTGCGCGGTTTCCATCAGGAACGCATCGCCGGCGCCGGTGGGCATGACGAGGTGGCAGGTCAGCGCCGTCTCCGTTGTGCTGATCGGCCAGACGTGGAGATCGTGGATCGCAGTGACGCCGGGTCGCTCCAGCAGTAGGGTCTTGATCGCGGCAATGTCGGTGCCCCTGGGCGCTGCCGCCATCGACATGTCGATGGAGCCGCGGAGCAGGCTGGTGGTGCTCCAGAGAATGGTGGCGCAGATGACGAGGCTGGTGACGGGATCGAGCCAGAGCCAGCCGGTCCAGATGATCAGCGCCGCCGAGATGACGACGCCGAGCGAGACCGCGGCGTCGGCCGCCATGTGCAGATAGGCGCCTTCGATGTTGATGTCGTCCTTGCGTCCGCGCGCGAACAGCATGGCTGTAAAACCGTTGACGAGGATGCCGATGCCGGCGACCGCCATCACGGTGATGCCGGCGACCGGCTCCGGCTCACGCAGACGCAAAAACGCTTCCCAGCCGATTGCGCCGGTTGCGACCAGCAGGAACACCGCGTTCGCCAGCGCCGCCAGGATGGTGGAGGCGCGCAGACCATAGGTGAAGCGGCCGCTGGGCGCGCGCCGTGCCGCGATCGATGCGCACCAGGCCACGACCAGGCCGAGCACGTCGCTAAGATTATGGCCGGCGTCAGCGAGGAGGGCGGTGGAGTTGCCGATATAGCCGTAGACGGCCTCGGCCACGACCAGCGCGGTGTTGAGCGAAATGCCGATCGCGAATGCCTTGCCGAAACTGGCGGGCGCATGGACATGGGCGTGGCCACCATGATCGTGATCATGGCCGTGGCTATGATCATGGTGATGATGACCGTGATGGTCGTGGCTGCCCACCTCTACCGCTCCCCGGACGCTGCCAAATCAGGCGCCATTGTAGGCGTTTCGGCAGCCCCGTCACGGCGGAACAGCACGTAAAGCGCCGGCAGCACCAGCAGCGTCAGCACGGTCGAGGAGATGATACCGCCGATCACCACGGTCGCAAGCGGCCGCTGCACCTCGGCACCGGCCCCGGTGGCAAGGGCCATTGGCACGAAGCCGAGCGACGCCACCAGCGCCGTCATCAGCACCGGACGCAGGCGTGTCAGCGCGCCCTCGCGCACGGCGTCGGCGACGGGGTGCCCCTCGCTGCGCAGCCGCTCGATGAAGGCGATGATGACGAGCCCGTTGAGGACGGCGACGCCCGACAGCGCGATGAAACCGACGCCGGCGCTGATGGACAAGGGAATGCCGCGCAGCAGCAGCGCCGCGACGCCGCCGGTCAGCGCCAGCGGCACGCCGGAGAACACGAGCGCCGCGTCCGCCGCCGATCTCATGCCCATGAACAGCAGCAGGAACACGAGCAGCAGCGCCACCGGCACCACCAGCGTCAGCCGCTTGGTGGCGGAGACCAGTTGCTCGAACTGTCCGCCCCAGCCGATCCAGTAGCCCGGTGGCAGCTTGACCTTCTCCGCGACGGCTGCCTCGGCCTCGGCGACAAAGGAGCCGAGATCACGCGCCCGGACATTGGCAGTGACGACGATGCGCCGTTTGCCGTTCTCGCGGCTGATCTGGTTCGGGCCGGGCGTCGCATCGACGGTGGCGACCGACGACAGCGGCACATAGCGCATCTGGGCGAGAGGAGAGCCGGGCAGTGCGGTCCGGATCGGCGCACCGATTGTCGCTTCCTCACCCGGCGGCAGCGGGATCGGGATCGCCCGGATCGCCTCGAGATTGCCGCGCAGATGTTCCGGCAGGCGCACGACGATATCGAAGCGGCGGTCGCCCTCGAACAGCTTGCCGGCCGACTTGCCGCCCACCGCGATCTCGACAATGCCCTGCACCTCGCTGATGCTGAGCCCGTACCGGGCGAGCGCCTGGCGGTCGAGGCGGACGGTGAGGATCGGCAGGCCCGAGACCTGCTCGATCTTGACGTCGCTGGCGCCGCGGATGCCGCGGATCGCGGCCTCCACCTGTTTTGCCGCGCCTTGCAGGATGTCGAGGTCGTCGCCGAAGATCTTGACGCCGACGTCGCTGCGGACGCCGGAGATCAGCTCGTTGACACGGAATTGGATCGGCTGGGAGATTTCATAGGCGCTGCCGGGGATGTCGTCGGCGGCACGGTCGATGGCCTCGATCACGTCAGACTTGGGCCTGCCCGGGTCGGGCCATTCGGCGCGCGGCTTCAGCATGATGTAGCCGTCGGTCTGCGCCGGCGACATCGGATCGGTTGCGATCTCGGCAGTGCCGATGCGGGTGAAGAACTCCTTCACCTCCGGAATCTGCTTGATGCGCTTTTCCAGCGCCTTTTGCAGGTCCAGCGACTGGGTCAGGCTGGTGCCGGGAATCCGGATCGAGGCCAGCGCAACGTCGCCTTCGTCCAGGCTCGGAATGAACTCACCGCCCATGCGCGCGGCGGCAACGCAGCTTGCGACCACGATGATGGCGGCCATGATTGCGACGCTGAGGCGATGGTCGATCGCCAGCCGGAGCAGGGGGAGATAGGCGCGCTTGGCCAGCCGCATGAACAGGTTTTCGTGTTCCGACACCTTGCTGGTGACGAAGATCGCGACCGCCGCCGGCACGAAGGTGATGGAGAACAGCACCGCTGCACCGAGCGCCATCAGCACCGTCAGCGCCATCGGGGTGAACATCTTGCCCTCGACGCCGGTCAGCGTCAGCACTGGCAGGTAGACCACCGCGATGATCAGCGTTCCGAACAGGCTCGGCTTGATCACCTCGCTCGACCCGCGCCGGATCGCACGCAGCCGTTCGGACATCGTGAGCAGGCCGCCTTTCTCGCGCTGGGCCTCGGCCAGCATGCGCAGGCAGTTCTCGACGATGATCACGGCGCCGTCGACGATGATGCCGAAATCGATCGCGCCCAGGCTCATCAGATTCGCACTGACCTTGGTCTCGACCATGCCGGTGACCGTCATGGCCATCGACAGCGGAATGACGCAGGCCACTACCAGCGCGGCGCGAATGTTGCCGAGGATCAGGAACAGCACGGCCACGACCAGGGCCGCGCCCTCCACCAAATTGTTCTCGACGGTGCGAATGGTGGCTTCGACCAGATCGGTGCGGTCATAGACGGTCCGCGTCACGACGCCGTCGGGCAGCGATTTGGCGATATCTTCGAGCCGGGCCGCGACACGACGCGCCACGGTGCGGCTGTTCTCGCCAATCAACAGCATGGCGGTGCCGAGCACGGTTTCCTCGCCATCGCGCGTCGCGGCTCCGGTGCGCAGGTCGCGGCCTTCGGTGACGGTCGCGATATCGCTGATCCTGACGGGATTGCCGCCGCGCGAACCGATGACGATGTCCCTGAGTTCGCCGACATGTCCGACTTGGCCCGGCGAGCGAACCAGATATTGCTCGCCGTTGCGCTCGATATAACCGGCGCCGACATTGGCATTATTGGCGGCGAGCGCCGTCATGACGTCGCGAAAGCCGAGCCGGTAGGCCATCAGCTTGCCGGGATCGGGGAGCACGTGGAATTGCCGCTCGAAGCCGCCGATGGTGTTGACCTCGATCACCCCCGGCACGTTGCGAAGCTGCGGCTTGATGATCCAGTCCTGCACGGTGCGCAAATCGGTCAGCGAATAGTCGTGACCGCTTTGCGTCTTCGCGCCCGCCTTGGCCTCGACGGTGTACATGAAGATTTCGCCGAGCCCGGTCGAGACTGGTCCCATCGCGACCTCGACCCCGGCCGGAAGCTGGTCCTTCGCCTGCTGGATGCGCTCGCCTACGAGCTGGCGGGCAAAATAGATGTCGGTGCCGTCCTTGAAGACGACGGTCACCTGGCTCAGGCCGTAGCGCGACAGTGAGCGGGTGTAGTCGAGTTTCGGCAGGCCGCCCATGGCGGTCTCCACCGGGAAGGTGATGCGCTGCTCGGTTTCCAGCGGCGAATAGCCGGGGGCACGGGTGTTGATCGGGACCTGGACGTTGGTGATATCAGGCACGGCGTCGATCGGCAGGCGCTGGAAATTCCAGGCGCCGAAAGCGACGGCGCCGAGCGCGAGCAGCAGGACCAGCCAGCGCTGCTGCAGCGAGACCGCGATGAGGCGCTCAATCATGCTCGGCCTCGCCCTTGCCCATTTCCGCCTTCACGACGAAGCTGTTTTCCGCGACGTAATGCTCGCCGGCCGATAGACCGGCCCTGATCTCGACATGGCGTGGATCGGAATCGCCCAGCTCAACGGGGCGCGCCTCGATCTTGTCGCCGTCCTCGCGGACGAACACGATGGTTCTGTTCTCAAGCGTCTGGATCGCGCTTCGGCGCACCGCGACCGCGACGTTGCGTGCGGCGAGGATCAGCCGTGCCGTGACGAACAGGCCGGGACGCAAGCGTCCGTCCGGATTTGGCAGCACCACGCGCGCCAGCGCGGTCTGGGTCTCGCTCGAGCCAATCGGGGCCATGTAGGAGATGGTGCCCTTGATCTCGCCGCGGCCGTCGTCTGGATCGATCAGCACCTCGTCGTTGAGGCGAACGCGCCGCAGATCCTGCCGATAGATCGACAGATCGACCCAGATGGTGGTGAGGTCGGCGACGACGAAGGCCGGCTTCTGCTCGGAGGCGTATTCGCCGAGCGAGATCTGCCGCTCGATGATGGTGCCGGCAAGCGGCGCCTTGAGCTCGTAGACGGTGAGGCTCTGGTTGCTCTCGATCGCGGCGAGCAGATCGTCCTTGCCGACCTTGTCGCCGATGCGCTTCTGGATCGATTTGGCGACGCCGGGAAAGCGCGGCGTCACCTGCACCACGGCTTCCTGGTTGGCGCGCAGGATGCCGTTGAAGGCGAGCGTGTCGGTCAGCGTGACGCTCGCGGCTTCCGCCAGCGTCACGCCTGCGGCTGCAAGCTTGACGTCGGAAATGCGGATGCGGTCGGCGCCGTGCTCGTCCTGCTCGACATGGTCGTTCGGCTTCTCCGGCCTCTTGTCCGCGGCGTGTTCGGCCTGCTCGACCCGGGCCGGGCCGAGCAGGGAATAGCCGTAAGCGCCAAGTGCGGTGCCAAGTGCGGCGGCAAACAATGCGACGAGGATGGTGGAGGACGTCTTCATCGTGCGCTCTCCCGCGCCAGCGTGAAGGGATTGCCGACGAGGCCTTCGATGGTCGCCACCCCCGCGTGGAAATTCTGCAGCGCCTCCTGCTCGCGCAGCCGCGCCTGGGTGACGCTGGCCTGGGCATCGAGCACTTCGAGCAGGCTGAAGCGGCCCTGGCCGTAGCCTTGAGCGATGGCGTCCGAGGCTTCGGTGGCCTTGGGAATGGCGCTCTCGCGCAGCACCGCGAGCTCGCGCAATGAGCCCTGCAGCGAGTCGTAGGCGCGGCCCGCGACCACGATCAGCGTGTTGCGGTTGGCCTCGCGCTCGGCCTTGGTCTTGGCAAGGCTTTCCTGCGCCGAGAGGATATTGCCCTGGTTCTGGTCGAACACGGGGATCGGCACCGAGACGGTGAGGCGCGCCGCGTCGTCATTGGTCTCGTTGAAATGGCGCCAGCCGGCGGCGATCCGCACGTCGGGATAGGGCCGCAGCCGCGCCAGCAACAGCTCGGCGTTGCGCTGGGCATAGATCGCGGTCCAGCGCACCAGCTGCGGATTGGCATCGATCGCGGCGACGACCGACTGGAATGTCGGCGGCCGTCCCATGGTGTCGAGCCGTCCGGAGACCTCGCCGAATTTCGGTGCCGCGTCGCCCATCAAGACCGCAAGCTCGCGCCGGGCGCTGGCTAGCGTCGCCTTGAAGCGCTCGCGATCGGCCTTCACCAGGGCGGATGCCACTTCCGCACGGCCGGTCTCGGCCGGCGAGGAGGCGCCGGCCTCGACGCGTCGGCGCAAAAGCGGCGTCAGCCGGTCAATGGCGGTGATCTGCTCGTCGAGGATCTGGATGCGCCGCTGCGCGCCGAGCACGCTGAGGAAAGCGATCGCGGTCTCCGACAGCACCTCCAGCCTGACGGCCTTGCGCTGGATCGCGGCGACTTCGATGCCGGCGACGCCCGCGGCGATCCGCGCGTCGCGCTTGCCGAACAGCTCGAAGGCCTGGCTGATCTGGAGCGTGGTCTCGGCCGATCGCGTGCCGCGATAGATGCCGGACCCGAACGAATTGTCCTGTTCGTAGGTCAGCTCCGGATTGAGAAGCGCACCTGCCTGGATGCGCTGGCCCGTGGCGATGCCGACATCGCGCTCCGCCGCGGTCAGCCGCGGGCTCGCGCCCAGCGCGCGCGAGAGCGCGCTCCGCATCGTCAGAGTCTGGGCGTGAGACGGCGCAAGCGCCGATCCGGCAATCAGACATGCTGCCGCGCACGCCAGGCGCGCGGCCATTCCCCTGCAAAACATGAAACCGACCTGTGAAGGATGAACCTCATGGGCGCGGAGCGCCCGACCAATCCGTTCAGGCCATATGTTTGGGAGGCGGGGAGTCGGTATCGGGAATAATGCCGGCGAGCCGGGTTGCGCGTTGCGGTCGCGATGCAGACACGAGCCCGATCGATGTGGCCGGTGGCGCCGGCTGCGCCACCGTCACCGAGAAGCAGCCATGGCAATGATGCCCACCGATGGCCTTGTGGTCGTTGTGATCCGCGGAGCTGTCAAGGACGGCGCTGATCTCCGAGCCGCCACCGGGCGTGGTGACGTCGATGTCGTGCAGGCCATGCAGCACTCCCGCGAGCAGGTAGGCCGCCGCGATCAGCACAGACAGCAGCCCGCGCCAGTTGCGCGGCCGGCATGATCCTGAGGGCTGGCGGTTCGCGAGCACGATTTCACTCTGGTTGCGGTCTGTGTCCGGCCTAGCATGGGGGCGGGAACAGTGTCGACCCGCAACATTGTTACGCCCCTGGAACAATTGCCGCAGCGATGGCGAAGACGACAGCGCTTCTTATTGGCGCGTGATCAGGCTCAACTGGGCATCGGCTGACGCTCCGCTTGCTGCATTCGGCAAATCGCCGGCTTCGACCGTCACGACGGCGCGACAGCCGGCTTCCATGGCGCGTTCCAGCCATTTGATGGCTTCATCAATCCACTGGTCGTGGTGCTCGGGATCGGCGATTGCCTTTTCCCGGAATGCATCTGCCTGATGAAGGCACGCGGTTCTGCGATCCACGCGGCTCTCCCGATCCGGAGGTTCCGCCCCGATCGCATCCTTGATGATCGGACAGCCGGCGTCGTTAACATAGGACAGGAACCGCCCCCCAAAAAGAAAGCCCCAGCCGGGACTGACCGGCTGGGGCTTTCGTGCTCACAAACTTCATCCTTGGAACTTGGACAGGTAATCCGCAGCGCGCCGGTTCGTTCCCGCGCCTCGGTCCAGTTTGGAACGTTCTTTCTTCGTTGTGATTAGCGACGAGGAGACATTGAGGAGGACGGACCATGGACGGATTGATTTATCTCATCGGCTTGATCGTGGTGGTCATGGCGATCTTGTCGTTCTTCGGCCTGCGCTGAGAGAGCGGCGATGACGATGGAAACTCTCATACGGGAAGAGATCATGGAAGGCGGCGGCGTCGCTGCCGATGACCGGCGCACCATCCAGTGGAGCTCGGTCATCGCAGGCGCTTTGGCTGCCGGCGCAATGTCATTCATCCTGGTCGGTTTTGGCGTCGCCGTCGGCCTGGGCGTCAGTTCAGCCTCGCCGACATGGCGCGATGCATCGGCGGCGCTGGCTTTGCTGTCGGGGCTGTATCTGATCATCCAGGCGATTATCAGCTTCGGCTTCGGCGGCTATGTCGCCGGCCGGACAACGCGACCAGCCCCGGCGATCACAACGATCGAAGACGACGGCGAACGGCGGGACGGGCTGCATGGCCTGATGTCCTGGGCGCTTGCCGTGCTGCTTGGTGCCGCGCTGCTCGCGATACTCGGCGCAGCTGCGATTGATCGTTCGCCGATGCGCAGTTCGGCGAGCAATACCTCCGCCGCCGAGCCTCTGTTGAGCTACGAGCTGGACAAGCTGTTTCGCGCGCCGCGGCGGCCCCCTAACACGGACCTCAGGGAAGCCCGCGCCGAAGCAGGACGCATCCTGATGACGTCATCGAGCCACAGCGGCGTCAGCACCGATGATCGCACCTATCTGGTGCAGCAGGTGGCCGCGCTGACGGGACTCGCGGCACCCGACTCGGAACGACGGGTTGACGCGCTGATCGCGGATTCAAGGACAGCGATCAATCGGGCGCGGCGTAATTCCATCATCGTCGCCTTCTCCGTTGCCGCAGCAACCCTGATCGGCGCTGCCGTGGCCTGGGCTGCGGCGGTGGCCGGCGGGCGGCACCGCGACGGAGAGCCGCTGCCGAACTGGATGGCAAGCTCGAACCGCTTCCATCGCAATCCGCGCGCGATGCCGGTGCCGTAACCTGCAGGAAGATGGCCGGGAGCGATCCCGGCCATATTGCCTTTGACGAGAGGCGCTAGGCCTTCTCCTCCCAGATCATGGCGAGGTGGACGATCGTTTGCACCGCCTTCTCCATGTCCTGCCGGCTGACCCACTCCAGACGCGAATGAAACGCGTGCTCGCCGGCGAAGATGTTGGGGCAGGGCAGGCCCATGAAGGACAGGCGGGAGCCGTCGGTGCCGCCGCGGATCGCGGTGCGCATCGGGCGCAGGCCGGCACGGCGGATCGCTTCGATGGCGTATTCGAGGATGTGCGGGTGGCGATCGATCACCTGCTTCATATTGCGGTACTGCTCCCGCACCTCGAATGTGTAGGTCGAGCGCGGAAAATCCTTCATCACGTCCTTGACGATGTTCTCGAGCAGGATCTCCTTTTCCTTCAGCCCGTCCTCGGTGAAGTCGCGCACGATGAAGGAGAGCGTCGCCTGCTCCAGCGCGCCCTCGATGCCGATCGGATGCAGAAAGCCTTGCTTGCCTGACGTCGTCTCGGGCGAGCAGCCTTCGCGGGGCAGGCGCTCGACGATGGCGGCGGCGATCTTGATCGCGTGCTCCATCTTGCCCTTGGCATAGCCGGGATGGGCGCTGACGCCATTGATGGTGATGGTGGCGCCGTCTGCCGAAAAGGTCTCGTCCTCGACGCAGCCGGCGCTCTCGCCGTCCATCGTGTAGCCGAACTCGGCGCCCAGCTTCTTGATGTCGACATTGTCGACGCCGCGGCCGATCTCCTCGTCGGGCGTGAACAGGATCTTGATGGTGCCGTGCTTCACGTCCGGGTTGTTGATGAAGAAATGCGCGGCATCCATGATCTCGGCCACGCCGGCCTTGTTGTCGGCGCCGAGCAGGGTGGTGCCGTCGGTGGTGATGATGTCGTTGCCGATCTGGTTCTTCAGCGCCGGATGCTCGGCGAAGCGGATCACCTGGCTGGTGTCGCCCGGCAGTGTGATGTCGCCGCCGCGATAGTTCTTCACCATCTGCGGCTTGACGTCCTTGCCGGTGACGTCGGGCGAAGTGTCCATGTGCGAGCAGAAGCAGATCACCGGCACCTTCTTGGTCGTGTTCGCCGGGATCGTTCCGTAGACGTAGCCGAAGTCGTCGAGATGCGCGTCCTCGACACCCATGGCCTTCAGTTCGGCGGCGAGCACACGGCCGAGGTCCTTCTGTTTCTCCGTCGAGGGCGAGCTCGGGGATTCGGGATCGGACTGGGTGTCGATGGTGACGTAGCGCAGGAAGCGCTCGGTCACGGTATGCGAAAAGGTGAGGGAGGACATTTCTGGTCAAACCGCCGGGTCAGGGGAGAGGGGCGGTATACCAGAAAAGCAGGGCGCGGTGAGGCCGGAGGACGCTGATCAGGCTTAACGAAACGTGAGGGGTCAGATCGCCTCTTTCAGTTCCTTCACCGGGCGAAAAGCGACCTTCTTGCTGGCCTTGATGTGAATGGGCTCGCCGGTGGCGGGATTACGGCCGGTACGGGCGGCGCGCTTGCGAACCTGGAGGATTCCAAGCCCGACGATCCGGACACGGTCGCCCTTCTTCAGGTGCTTGGTGATCAGGTCGACCATGTCGGTCAGAACGGCCTCGGCGCGCTTCTTCGACAGGTCCTGGCTCTCCGCAATGTCGGCAGCGAGGTGCTTGAGCGTGATGGTGGCGGGAGCGGCAGCCTTCTTCGCCGAATCCTTCTTGGCCGAGTCTTTCTTAGCCATGTCTGGCCTCCTCAATCACAGGGGCCCCGGAAAAAACCGCTAAAAGCGTGGGGATCCCTCCAAGTCCTGGAAGGCCTAGACGATTCGGGCTTGGGCTGACTATGGCGCGAATTCTCGACGGATGCCGGCAATCGCCGTCACAGCCGCGAAAGGCGTGTAGAAGTTTGCTCTAAGGCTATGAAGGAATTGCCAAAATGGCGCGAGAGACGGGGCTCGAACCCGCGACCTCCGGCGTGACAGGCCGGCGCTCTAACCAACTGAGCTACTCCCGCGTGGTTCGCTGAAAGCGCGCGGAACGAGGGGGGACTTAAAGGCGGGGCTGGGTGAAGTCAAGGATGTTGCACTTTGCCAGGCCTCGCCGGCTAAGTATTGTTTGGAAAACGAAAAGGCCGCCCGCAGGCGGCCATTGGTCATCCCGGAACAGGGTTGTCAGCGGATCTCCGACGTCCCGGCGCTGGTGACCACGACCGGCTTGCCGGCCTTGATCACGTGGGCGGACTGGGCGGTCTGGCTGTAATCGGCATTGGTGCGAGCTGCGATCCCGAAGCCGGCCACCGTAATGCCAGCCACCAGCGCCACCACCACGATCTTCAGGTGGGTCGCACGATCAGCGGAGTGAATGGAGTGGTTCATCTGAGCCTCCCGACGGGCTTTGCCGCCGTCTATGGCTCTTGTTGTAAGGACCGTCTGTTTCCGGATTGTTTCGCGGGTTCCGCAAAATGGTTTCATGAATACGCCCGGTTGGTTTCGCCGGGCTTGCAGCCTGCACCGGCCTCAGGCGGCCGCCCGGCCGATATCGTCCCGGATCGAGCGGGCCGCCCAGACGAACAGGAGCGCCCCCAGAATGGTCGTGACCGCCGCCGAGAGCAGGGAATAGCGCACCGCATCGGCGCCGTAAGCGCCCTTCAGGGCGTCGTTGACCATGCCCACGGCGAGCGGACCGACGCCCTGGCCGAAGCAGGTGGCGGTGAGTGCGATCAGGGCGGAGGCCAGCGCCCGCATGCTCGGCTTGGCGACCGTCTGCGCGATCGCGAAGATCGGTCCGAGATGGAAGCCGACCAGGAACGAGGTCAGCGCCAGCATGGCGACCATCATCTTGAAGTCCTGCGTCAGCATGCACAGCGCGAACACCGGCCCGGCAAGGCCCGAGGTGATCGCAGGGGCCCACAGCTTCCAGCGGTCGTCGCGGCGGCTGATCTGCGCCACCACGAAGCCGCCGAGCAGGGTGCCGGCCATGCCGGCGAGCCCCTTGAAGGTGCCGGCATAGGTGCCGATCTCGGCGCTCGACAGATGGTGCACCCGGGCCAGGAACGGCGGGATCCAGGCTGCGGTCGCGTAGTTCGTGTACGTGGTCAGACAGAAGCCGATCAACACGATGATGAAGCTCTGCTGCGAGGCCAGGAAGCGCAGTGTCGGCCCGAGCGGCTCAGGCACGAAATTCTCCTGCATGGCGCCGCGCTTCGGCTCGGAGATCGTCAGCCACAGGACAATAGCGAGCAGGATGCCGGGGAGGCCCGCGACGTAGAACGCCATCCGCCAGCCATAGTGCTGGTTGACGTAGCCGCCGACGAAATAACCAAGGAAGACGCCGAGATAGGTGCCGACGGCGTAGATGCCGAGCGCGCGCGGACGCTCGTTCTTGGCGAAGAGGTCGGCGACGATGGATTGCGAGGCGGGCGAGCCCGCGGATTCGCCGATGCCGACGCCGATCCTCGCCAGCGCCAGCGACGTGACGCTCGAAGCAGCGCCGCACAACGCCGTCATCGCGCTCCAGAACGCAAAGGCGACGGCGACGATGTTGCGCCGGTTGAGCCGGTCGGCGACGCGCGCGATGGGAATGCCGAGCAGGGAATAGAACAGGGCGAAGCCGAAGCCCGCGAGCAGGCCCATCATGGTGTCGCTGAGCTGGAACTCCTTCTTGATCGGCTCGATCAGCACGTTGAAGATCGTGCGGTCGAGGAAGTTCAGCGCGTAGATGATCGTGAGCAGGCCCAGCACGTAATAGCGCCGCGCCGAGGGTTTTTCCGTCGCGGCCGTTTGCACCGACATTTGTGACGTCACATCGACCATCGCTTCCCCCAATTAGTCTTTGTTGTCGTTGTCGGTCCAGCTTTGATTGGAGCTGGTTGCTTCACGCGTCGCGGATGTAATTCCCCGCTTCGAATTCGACCAGAGGCGCGCTCACATCGAACGAGATTCCGATCGGATCGCGGCCTGCTTCCATCGCCTCGAGCTGCTCGCTCAGCATGCGCCGGATCATGAGGATGCCGCGGTCGCTCTGGCCGAAATGCTCCTCGGAATGGATCGTCTGCGGTCCCTGGCCGACCTGGGCTTCGTAGTCGCCCGGAAATTGCTGGTGTTCTTCCTCGGTCATGTCCCACCAGAATTTGCCGTTGAATTTCGAGCGCATGCGGCCGATGTCGCCGGGGTTCTTGACGCGGCCGGCGACGTAGATGCGGAACGAGGTGTCGTCGATCGGCAGCGTCCAGCCGATCGACTCGACGCGGGCGAATTGCGCCACGCGCGGGTTTGGCACGACGCGCAAGGTGGGGAGAGCCGCCTCGGTGACGCGGTAAAACACGCGGCCGTCATCCTGCTTGCGGATCGAGCGCACGGCGATCCCGCGCGGCGTCTTGTCGAACGTCACCTCCGGCATCGACGCCATCATGTTGGTGAATTGCGGACCCGAGAAGGAGCCGTGCAGCACCGGCACGTGGTAGGGATCGACCACGTTCTCGAAATGCTGGAGCCAGTTGCAGGGGATGATCGCGGGACCGCCGCCGCCGATCGAGGAATCGTCGGCTTCGACGAACTCGCCGTCGTCCATGGTCTTCAGGCATTGATAGGCCGGCAGCACCGGGCGTTTCTCGGCCGGGCCCATATAGGCGAAGATCAGCCCGTAGCGTTCCTCGACCGGATACCAGGGCTGGCGCACCTTGTCCTTGAACTGGCCGCCGTCGGGCTCGCAGGGCTGCTCCAGGCAACGGCCCTCGGTGTCGAACTTCCAGCCGTGATAGCAGCAGCGGATGCCGTCCTCCTCGACCTTGCCGTAATAGAGCGTGGTGCCGCGGTGGCAGCAGCGGGCGTGCAGCAGGCCGGCGCGGCCGTGCCTGTCGCGGAACAGCACCAGATCCTCGCCGAGCGCGCGAACCTTTTTCGGGGTGTCGGTGGCATCGCTGATGAGCCCGACCGGATGCCAGTAACGTCGCAGCAGTTCGCCCATCGGCGTGCCGCGCACGACCGAGGTGAGCTCGGTGCGCGTGTGCGCCGGCTTCATCGCATAGGCCGTGCCGAGATCGCGATCCCGCTGGGTGATGCTCATGCTGGTCCTCCCGCAGTCGGCCGTACCGGCCGGGCCTTTTTTGATGCCTTGTGCTAAGTGAAGATTAGATCGATGACAATGTCAACGACTTCCAAATACCTCTTAGTCGCATTCGGATCAGGCTGGGGAGGTTGCGCTACCAAGACTTGGCACGCCGCGGCTTTCTTGGCAGAGGTGGATCATGAGCCAGACATCAAGCAGGGCCGGGCGCGCATCGTCCGATGCGGACGAAAGTCAGTCGCCGGCGCCGATCACTGTCATGCTGTCGTCGCGGCTGATGGTGCTGGCCAATTTGCTCAAGCGCGGCGCCATCTTGCGCTACAAGCGTCTCGCCGGATTGTCCTCGGTCGAGTTTGGCCTGGTCGCCTCGCTCGGCCGGCGGCCGCCGATGAGCGTGGCGCGGCTTGCGGAAGCTGTCGGCCAGGACAAGGGGCAGATCAGCCGCGCGCTTGCGGAACTCGTGTCGCGCAAGCTGATCGCGAAATCGGCCAACCCGAAAGACAGCCGCGAGGTTCTGGTCTCGCTGACCGCAACCGGTCTTGCGGCGCATGATGCGATCGTCGCCGGTGCGCAGGAGCGTAATCGGCGCTTGCGCGAACATCTGAGCGAAGCCGAGTTCGAGGCGCTGCTGCAGCAGGTCGATCAATTGACGGCGATCGCCGCCGAGCTGCTCGAGAGCGAGAAGATTTCGCGCTGACGTTCCGGCAATCCCGGAACATGCTGGATCGCTTTCAAGACTCTTTCTAAGACTCTTTCTAAGAGGCTTTCAATTAGGGAATTCGCACGCGCTCCCCTAAGCGTCACCGCAAGCGCATGCCGTCACCGGAGTGACGGCATGTGCAAATCAAAACACGCAGTTTTGGGGTTGCGCGTTGAACAGTCTTGGAATGCTGCGGTCGGCCGTATTGGCGACCGCATCCGCTTGGGTTTTGCTGCCGCAGGCATCGCTTGCACAATCTCCTGCGCAGAGTGGCGCGCAGAACATTCCGTCGGTGACCGTCACCGCGCCGGAAGCGCGCCGCCGGGCGGCGCCCTCCGTCCAGCGCCGCGCGCCGCGATCATCCCAGCAGACCGTCAACCGAAGCAGGCCGCAGCCGCAGCGCAATGTCGGTTTCGTGGAGACCCCGCTCGGCCCGGTGCACGGCTACGTCGCCGGCCGCAGCTCGTCCGGCACCAAGACCAACACGCCGATCATGGAGACGCCGCAGGCGGTGTCGGTGATTGGCGCGGAGCAGATCCGCGACCAGAAGGCGAACAAGCTCGACGAGGTCCTGCGCTATACCGCCGGCGTCCGCGCCGGGACCTTCGGCGCGGACACGCGCAACGACTGGTGGCTGATCCGCGGCTTCAAGTCCGACGAAGTCGGACTGTTCCTCGACGGCATGCAGCTGTTCTCCACGTCCTATGCGACCTGGAAGCTCCAGACGCCCAACATGGAGCGCGTCGAGGTGCTGCGCGGTCCATCGGCCGTGCTCTATGGCGGATCGAGCCCGAGCGGCATCGTCAACGTCATCAGCAAGATGCCGCCCGCGGAGCCCGTCCGTTTCATCGAGACCGGCGTCAACAATTTCGGCAACGCCTATGTCGGCTTCGATGTCGGCGGTCCGGTCGCGACGAACCCTGAGAACGGCAAGCTGTTCTACCGCGTCGTCGGCCAGGTCCAGAACGGCCCGACACAGGTCAATTTCACCCCGGACAACAATTACTTCATCGCGCCGTCGGTGACCTGGAAGCCGGACGCCGACACGACGTTCACGGTGCTGGCGTCAGCTTCCCGGCAGGAAACCCGCGGCATCAACTTCCTGCCCTATGAGGGCACGGTGACCAACGCTCGGTTCGGCAAGATCCCGACCAGCTTTTTCGCCGGCGATCCCAGCGTCGACAAGTTCACGCGCGAGCAGGAGATGCTGGGCTATCAGTTCGAGCGCAATCTCACCGACGATTTGACGTTCCGGCAAAATGCGCGGTTTGCCCATGTCGACGTGACCTATCGCGGTTACGTCGGCAACAATTGGGCTGACATCAACACGGCCAGTCTCGGTCGCTATAATTGGTATGCGAAGAACACCGCCAACCAGGCCAATCTCGACAACCAGCTGGAGTACCGCTTCAACACCGGCGCGGTGCGGCATACGATGCTGTTCGGGGTCGATTTGAAGGGCTACCAGATCGACGACTATCAGGCTTTCAACTTCGGCACCGTTCCTTCGATCAACGTCTTCAATCCCGTCTATGGATTTGACATTCCGTTGACGGGCGCACCGTTCCGCAACTTCCAGATCACGCAGAAGCAGGCCGGCACCTATCTTCAGGACCAGATGAAGCTCGGCAATTTCACGCTGGTGCTGAGCGGCCGCAACGATTGGGTCGAGACGACGCAGGCTGGCCGTGATACCGGCGCCACGCTCGCCAGCCGCGACGACAGCAGGTTCAGCGGGCGCGCCGGGCTGATCTACAATTTCGACAACGGCATCGCGCCCTATGTGTCTTACGCCACGAGCTACAATCCGATCATTGGCCTCAACGCGCAAAACCAGCTGTTCCTGCCGGAGACCGGCCAGCAGGCGGAAATCGGCGTGAAGGTCGCGCCGCGGGGATTTGACGGCTATTTCACCGCCTCGGTGTTCGACCTGAAGCGCCAGAACGTGGCAACCACTGATCCTGTCGTCACGACCTTGCAGAACCAGACCGGCGAGGTGACCTCGCGCGGCATCGAGCTCGAAGCGGTGGCGAACGCCACGCGTGAGCTGAAGCTGATCGGCTCGTTCACGGCCTACCATTTGTTCAACAGCAGGGATCTGGACCCGTCGTTGGTCGGCAAGACCCCGACCAACACGCCTGAGCTCCTGGTGTCCGGCTGGGCGGACTACACCTTCAAGGACGGGCCGCTCGCGGGGTTCGGCTTCGGCGGCGGTGTCCGCTATGTCGGTTCGTCGTGGGCGGATACCGCCAATACCCTCGAGGTTCCCGCGGTCGTGCTCGGCGATCTCGCGCTCCACTACGAATGGCAGAACTGGCGCACCGCACTGAACGTGGTCAATCTGACCGACAAGATCTACGTCGCGAGCTGCGCGGCGGCGTCCTCCTGCTTCTACGGCGACCGCCGGCGCGTCACCGCCAGCGTCTCCTACAAATGGTGAGGCAGATGACGAGAACAGGCGAGGGAAGGCCATCGTGAGAGCCTGACCGGCTCGTCACCCGGCTTCCACCACGAGATCGATGAGCTCGCGGGCAATGCCCCCCGGCCCGAAGCTCATGCGAGCGCGGCGCGCGACGACCCAGCCACGTTGCCGCCGCGCTCGCCACTGATTTTCCGCCGCGGCGGAAGCGGGCGCCGCCCACCCGACGCATTCGCCAAACGAGCCCGGGTCCGATCGTGATGCATGGCTCCCGGATCGCTCGCCCGACGCTGGGCGCGCCTGTCCTCGTTGTAATCTGGACTTTGTTGCGTCGCGGCCTAGATAAAGTGAGCCTTCACAACAATGGACGTCACGGCCCAGCGCGTGTGGACTGATCGGGGCGCCCTTGCTGGGGCGGTCGATCTGCTCCATACCAGCCGTGGGGTGATTCCGGGATTTCCACCGTTTTGAAGGCGACAAAGGGCCTAAAAAGAGCGTGTCTTGCGCCCATTGGTGCACTGCGCTAAGGCTCAGAACAATTCCAAACTGGACGAATCCGTGGCTGTCCCGAGGCTGCGGGAAAAAGGGCTCGTCAATGAGCGGCATTCTGCAGAACTATCTTCCACTCGTCGTCTTCATAGGGGTAGCGGGCCTCATTGGTCTGGTGCTGCTGATCGCGCCGTTCATCGTGGCGTTCCAGCAGCCGGACCCGGAAAAGCTGTCGGCGTATGAGTGCGGTTTCAACGCCTTCGACGACGCCCGCATGAAGTTCGACGTCCGTTTCTATCTCGTCGCCATCCTCTTCATCATCTTCGATCTGGAAGTGGCGTTCCTGTTTCCCTGGGCGGTGGCGTTCGGCAAGCTCGGCGCGACCGGCTTCTGGTCCATGGTGGTGTTCCTTGGCGTTCTGACGGTCGGGTTCGCCTATGAATGGAAGAAAGGCGCACTCGAATGGGATTGAACCCTGTGTCGTCCGCCGGACCGGTTCTCGCGCCGGCCCCCAAGGGCATCCTGGACCCGTCGACCGGCAAGCCGGTCGGGGCCAATGATCCGTTCTTCCTCGAGGTCAATTCGGAACTGTCCGACAAGGGCTTCTTCGTGGCCGCGACCGACGACCTCATCACCTGGGCGCGCACCGGCTCGCTGATGTGGATGACCTTCGGTCTCGCCTGCTGCGCGGTCGAGATGATGCAGGTCTCGATGCCGCGTTACGACGTCGAGCGCTTCGGCTTCGCGCCGCGCGCTTCGCCGCGTCAGTCGGACGTGATGATCGTCGCGGGGACCCTGACCAACAAGATGGCGCCTGCGCTGCGCAAGGTCTACGACCAGATGCCCGAGCCGCGTTACGTCATCTCGATGGGCTCCTGCGCCAACGGCGGCGGCTATTATCACTATTCCTACTCGGTCGTGCGCGGTTGCGACCGCATCGTGCCGATCGACATCTACGTGCCGGGCTGCCCGCCCACGGCGGAAGCGCTGCTCTACGGCGTGCTGCTGCTGCAGAAGAAGATCCGCCGCACCGGCACCATCGAACGCTAAGGTTTTACGTCATGGACGACGCCAAGCTCGACGCCCTGGGGCAGACGATCGTTAGCGCGCTTCCGGGCGCCGCCATCGGTCATTCGGTGGCCTTCAACCAGCTCACGGTGGATGTCGAGGTCAGCAAGATCGTCGAGGTGGTCAAGTACCTCCGCGACGACCCGAACTGCCGCTTCATCAACTTCACCGACATCACGGCGGCGGACTATCCCTCGCGCGAGAAGCGCTTCGACGTGATCTATCACTTCCTGTCACCGACCCTGAACGCCCGGATCCGGCTCAAGGCCCAGGCCGACGAGACCACGCAGGTGCCGTCGCTGATCGAGGTGTTTCCCGGCGCCGACTGGTTTGAGCGCGAAGCCTACGACCTCTACGGCGTGATCTTCGTCGGTCATCCCGACATGCGCCGCCTCCTGACCGATTACGGCTTCGAGGGTCATCCGCTGCGCAAGGATTTCCCGACCACCGGCTTCCTCGAGGTCCGCTACGACGACCAGGAGAAGCGGGTGGTATACGAGCCGGTCAGGCTCAACCAGGAATTCCGCAAGTTCGACTTTTTGTCCCCGTGGGAGGGCGCCGACTATCCGGTCCTTCCGGGCGATGAAAAAGCGGGGCCGAAGGTCTGATCATGAACGAGCAACCCGAACAGCTTCGCAACTTTACGATCAACTTCGGACCGCAGCATCCGGCTGCGCACGGTGTTCTTCGTCTTGTGCTTGAATTGGATGGTGAGGTCGTCGCCCGCGTCGATCCCCATATTGGCCTGCTCCACCGCGGCACCGAAAAGCTGATCGAGCAGAAGACCTATCTGCAGGCGATCCCTTATTTCGACCGTCTCGACTACGTCGCGCCGATGAACCAGGAGCACGCCTTCTGCATGGCTGCGGAAAAGCTGCTCGGCATCGAGGTGCCGCGCCGCGCGCAGCTGATCCGCGTGCTCTATTGCGAGATCGGCCGCATCCTGTCGCATTTGCTCAACGTCACCACGCAGGCGATGGACGTCGGCGCGCTGACCCCGCCGCTGTGGGGTTTCGAAGAGCGCGAAAAGCTGATGGTGTTCTACGAGCGCGCCTCCGGCAGCCGCATGCATGCAGCCTACTTCCGCGTCGGCGGCGTGCATCAGGACCTGCCGCAGAAGCTGGTCGACGACATCGACGCCTGGTGCGATCCGTTCCTGAAAGTGGTCGAGGATCTCGACCGGCTGCTCACCGCCAACCGCATCTTCAAGCAGCGCAACGTCGACATCGGCGTGGTGTCGCTGAAGGAAGCTTGGGAGTGGGGCTTCTCCGGCGTGATGGTGCGCGGTTCGGGCGCGGCCTGGGATCTGCGCAAGTCGCAGCCCTATGAATGCTACGCCGAGTTGGATTTCGACATCCCGATCGGCAAGAACGGCGACTGCTACGACCGCTATCTGATCCGCATGGAAGAGATGCGCCAGTCCGTGCACATCATGAAGCAGTGCATCCAGAAGCTGAACGCTCCAGACGGGAAGGGTCCCGTCGTCGTCGAAGACAACAAGGTCGCGCCGCCGCGGCGTGGCGAGATGAAGCGCTCGATGGAAGCGCTGATCCATCATTTCAAGCTCTACACCGAAGGTGTCCACGTGCCGGCCGGCGAGGTCTACGCCGCGGTCGAGGCGCCGAAGGGCGAGTTCGGCGTCTTTCTGATCTCGGACGGCACCAACAAGCCCTACAAGTGCAAGATCCGCGCGCCCGGCTTTGCCCATCTCCAGGCCATGGACCACATCTGCCGCGGTCATCTGCTCGCCGACGTGTCGGCGATCCTCGGCTCGCTCGACATCGTGTTCGGAGAGGTCGATCGGTGATGGCGCAGGCGCCGATCCAGTTTGACCGTGCCTCGGGGGCCCTCGAAGGGGCCAACCTGTGGGAGCGGACGGCTGCCTTGGCGCTGGTGACGGGATCGAAGATCTCCTCGCACTTCTCGCATATGGGCTACATCGCCTGCGCGAACCTGCTGCGGAAGACGCTGCCCGAGCGCAACATCGCGATCAAGCTCAACCCCGACGCCGTGTTCGAATTTCCCTATGGCGACGGCTACTGGAGCAAGCTGCTCAACCGCTCCTACAATTACGAGGACGAGCTGGAGCTGTTGTTCGCCGACTCCATCGACGTCGACTACACGCTGCTCGATTGCGGCGCGAATTACGGCTATTGGTCGGTGCTGGTGTCGAGCAAGCCGTTCGGTTCGCACAAGGCGATCGCGATCGAGCCGTCGGGTCAGAACCATCCGAAGCTCGCCAACAACGCCCGCATCAACGGCAGCCGCTTCGAGACCATGAAATGCGCGATCGGCGCGGCCCGTGGCACCGCTCGTCTCTCAGGCACCAAGCACGAGGCCTTCAGCATCGCCGGCGATGCGTCGGCGGGCGGCGAGGACGTGCCGGTCATCGCGCTCGATAATCTGATCGACGACGGCAAGATCGCTAGCACCGGCAAGTACCTGATCAAGCTCGACGTCGAGGGCGTCGAGATCGAGGCGATCAAGGGCGGCGCCCGGCTGCTCCAGGCCGACAGCGTCATCATGTGCGAGGAGCACGGCAGCGACCGCTCGCATGCGGTCTCGCGCTACATCCTCGAACACACCCCGCTGAAGCTGATCGTCTACGATCCCAGCACAAGGCGTATGGAGACGGTGACCGAGCTGTCGATCCTCGACCGCATCAAGGTCTCGACCCACGTCGGCTACAATGTTTTCGGCACCGCAAGCGCATTCTGGCAGGACAGGATCAATGCCCTGAATGCGAAAACCGCGCGCCGCGTGCAGTGAGAGATTGAAGAGATGTCCGTTCGCCGATTAGCACCGAAGGAAGTCCAGCCCGCGAGCTTTGCGTTCACGGAGGAGAACCTCGCGTTCGCCAAGCAGCAGATCGCGAAATATCCGGCCGGCCGGCAAGCCTCCGCGGTCATCGCCATTCTCTGGCGCGTACAGGAACAGCACGACGGCTGGGTCTCGGAGGCCGCCATCCGCGCTGTCGCCGAGATGCTCGACATGCCCTATATCCGCGTGCTCGAGGTCGCGACCTTCTACACGATGTTCCAGCTGGCCCCGGTCGGCAAGAAGGCCCACGTCCAGGTCTGCGGCACCACGCCGTGCCGCCTGCGCGGCGCCGAGGATCTGATCCACGTCTGCGAGCACCGCATCCATCACGAGCCCTTCCATCTCTCCAAGGACGGCAATTTCAGCTGGGAAGAGGTGGAGTGCCTCGGTGCCTGCGTGAACGCGCCGATGGTGCTGATCGGCAAGGACACCTATGAGGATCTGACCAAGGAAAGCTTCGGCAAGGTGCTCGACGGCTTTGCGTCTGGCAATCCGCCCAAGCCCGGTCCGCAGAACGGCCGCCAGTTCTCGGCGCCGACCGGTGGGCCAACCACGCTGAAGGAAATCACCTGATGCGTGATCTCTCGCCGCCAGCTGAAGGGAGCAGTGTTGTGAAGAAGTGGGGCTTCGTCGCAATGCATTCCGCCGTGGCGGCCACGTTCATTTTCCTGCTTCAGCGCTTCGCCCTGAACGCGTCGCTGGAATCCAGTCTGCTCTGGGCGCTGACCTTCGCCGTCTGCGCCGCCGGGCTTGCCTACAAGCAAGCCAACCGTTGATCGGAAAGCACTGACATGCTCGAGGACAAGGACCGCATCTTCAAGAACCTCTACGGCCTCCACGATTGGGGGCTCGAGGGCGCGCGGCGCCGCGGCGCCTGGGATGGTACGAAGAACATCATCGACAAGGGCCGTGACTGGATCATCAACGAGATGAAGGCGTCGGGGCTGCGCGGCCGCGGTGGCGCCGGCTTCCCGACCGGCCTGAAATGGTCGTTCATGCCGAAGGAATCGACCGACGGCCGGCCGAGCTATCTCGTCGTCAACGCCGACGAGTCCGAGCCCGGGACTTGCAAGGATCGCGAGATCATGCGGCACGATCCGCATCTCCTGATCGAGGGCTGCCTGATCGCGAGCTGCGCGATGAACGCGCATGCCTGCTACATCTATGTCCGCGGCGAGTTCATCCGCGAGCGCGAGCATCTCCAGGCGGCGATCGACCAGGCCTATGAGGCCAAGCTGGTCGGCAAGGACAATGTCAACGGCTGGCCGTTCGACATCTACGTCGCCCACGGCGCCGGCGCTTACATCTGCGGCGAGGAAACCGCGCTGCTCGAGAGCCTCGAGGGCAAGAAGGGCCAGCCGCGTCTGAAGCCGCCGTTCCCGGCCAATGTCGGCCTGTACGGCTGCCCGACCACCGTCAACAATGTCGAGTCGATCGCGGTTGCGCCGGACATTCTGCGCCGTGGCGCGGCGTGGTTCGCCGGCATCGGGCGTCCCAACAATGTCGGCACCAAGCTGTTCTGCATCTCCGGCCATGTCGAGCGGCCCTGCAACGTCGAAGAAGCCATGGGCATTCCGTTCCGTGAGCTGATCGAGAAGCATTGCGGCGGCGTCCGCGGCGGCTGGGACAACCTCAAGGCCGTGATCCCCGGCGGCTCCTCGGTGCGCATGGTGCCGGCCGAGCAGATCATCGACACGCCGATGGATTTCGACAGCTTGAGCAAGCTGCGCTCGGGTCTCGGCACCGCGGCCGTGATCGTGATGGACAAGTCGACCGATTTGATCCGGGCGATTGCCCGCATCTCCTATTTCTACAAGCACGAGAGCTGCGGTCAGTGCACGCCGTGCCGCGAGGGTACCGGCTGGATGTGGCGCGTCTTGACCCGCATGGCCGACGGTCGCGCCCACAAGCGCGAAATCGACATGCTGCTGGAAGTCACCAAGCAGGTCGAAGGCCACACCATCTGCGCGCTCGGCGACGCGGCGGCGTGGCCGATCCAGGGCCTGATCGCGCATTTCCGTCATGAGATCGAAGCGCGCATCGACCAATATTCGCACAAGGCCGACATTGACGATGCCGGCGTCCGCGATCCCGTGAACATGGTCGCGGCGGAGTAGAGACAATGACCAAGCTCATCATCGACGGCAAAGAGATCGATGTCCCCGCCGAATACACGCTGCTTCAGGCGTGCGAGGCGGCCGGCGCAGAGATTCCGCGCTTCTGCTATCACGAGCGGCTGTCGATCGCCGGCAATTGCCGGATGTGCCTCGTCGAGGTGAAGGGCGGCCCGAAGCCGGTCGCGAGCTGCGCCTGGGGCGTGCGCGATTGCCGTCCGGGTCCCAAGGGCGAGCCGCCGGAAATCTCCACCCGTTCGCCGATGGTGAAGAAGGCGCGCGAAGGCGTGATGGAGTTCCTTCTCATCAACCATCCGCTGGATTGCCCGATCTGCGACCAGGGCGGTGAGTGCGACCTGCAGGACCAGGCGATGGGCTATGGTGTCGATACCAGCCGCTTCGCCGAGAACAAGCGTGCGGTCGAGGACAAATATCTCGGCGCGCTGGTCAAGACCTCGATGAACCGCTGCATCCAGTGCACCCGCTGCGTCCGCTTCTCGGCGGAAGTGGCCGGCGCCCCCGAAATGGGCGCGACCGGCCGCGGCGAGGACATGGAGATCACGACCTATCTCGAGCACGCGCTGACGTCTGAGCTTCAGGGCAATCTCGTCGACATCTGTCCGGTCGGCGCGCTGACCTCGAAGCCTTATGCCTTCGCCGCGCGCCCGTGGGAGCTCGGCAAGACCCAGTCGATCGACGTGATGGACGGCGTGGGCTCTGCGATCCGCGTCGACACCCGCGGCCGCGAAGTGATGCGTATCCTGCCGCGCATCAACGAGGCCGTGAACGAGGAGTGGATCTCCGACAAGACCCGCCACGTCGTCGACGGCCTGCGCACCCAGCGCCTCGACCGGCCCTATATCCGCGAAGCCGGCAAGCTGCGCGCGGCGAGCTGGCCCGAGGCCTTTGCCGCGATCGCCGCGAAAGCGGCGCGCACCGACGGCAAGCGGATCGGCGCGATCGCGGGCGACCTCGCCGCCGTCGAAGAGATGTTCGCGCTGAAGGATCTGCTGGCCAAATACGGTTCGGCCAATCTCGCAGTGCAGGGCGGCGATGCCTTCGACCCCGCGCTCGGCCGCGGCTCCTACATCTTCAATCCGACGCTCGCCGGCGTCGAGCAGGCCGATGCGCTGCTCATCATCGGCGCCAATCCGCGGAAAGAGGCGGCCGTGTTCAACGCCCGCATCCGCAAGCGCTGGCGCGCCGGCGGCTTCAAGGTCGGCGTGATCGGCGCCAAGCCCGACTTGACCTACGATTATGACCATCTCGGCGCGGGCACCGACACGCTCGGTGAGCTCGCGGCCGGCAAGCACTCCTTCATGGACGTGCTGAAGAACGCCAAGAACCCGATCATCCTGGTCGGTGCTGGCGCCGCCTCGCGCCACGACGGCGCCGCCATTCTCGCAGCCGCGGCCAAGCTCGCGCTCGATGTCGGCGCGCTCAAGGACGGCTGGAACGGCTTCGGCGTGCTGCACGAGAGCGCCTCGCGCGTCGGCGCGCTCGATATCGGCTTTGTCGCCGGTCAGGGCGGGCTGAATGCGGCGCAGATGACGACGTTCGGGACGCTCGATCTGCTGTTCCTGCTCGGCGCCGACGAGATCAAGCCGTCGGACGGCACCTTCGTCGTCTATATCGGCACCCACGGCGACCGCGGCGCCCATCGCGCCGACGTCATCCTGCCGGCAGCCGCCTATACCGAGAAGTCCGCGATCTACGTCAACACCGAAGGCCGCGTGCAGATGACCGGACGGGCCGCATTCCCGCCGGGTGAGGCCCGCGAGGACTGGGCGATCGTCCGCGCGCTGTCGGAGGCGCTCGGCAAGAAGCTTGGCTATGACTCGCTTTCGGCCCTGCGCCAGGCGATCTTCAAGGCCGTGCCGCATCTGATCCGTCTGGACCAGATCGAGGCCGGCGCGGCCGACCAGATCAAGAAGCTCGCGGGGAAGGGCGGCACGACGGAGAAGGCTCCGTTCAAGCCGCTCGTCGAGGACTTCTATTTGACCAACCCAATCGCGCGTGCGTCCGCCGTGATGGCGGAGTGTTCGCGGCTTGCCTCCGGGCAGATGCTGACCGCAGCGGAGTGAGCTGATGGAATTCTTCGAAAGCGCCTTCTGGACCGGGTTCCTCTGGCCGCTGATCATCATGATCGCGGAGAGCGTCCTGGTGCTGGTCGTCCTGCTGGTGGCGATCGCCTACATTCTGCTTGCCGACCGCAAGATCTGGGCGGCGGTGCAGATCCGCCGCGGCCCGAACGTGGTAGGGCCCTGGGGCCTGCTGCAATCCTTCGCCGACCTCCTGAAGTTCGTGCTGAAGGAGCCGATCATCCCGTCCGGCGCCAACAAGGGCGTGTTTCTCCTTGCGCCCCTGGTCTCGTGCGTGCTCGCGCTGGCCGCCTGGGCGGTGATCCCGACCAATCTCGGCTGGGTGATCTCCGACATCAATGTCGGCGTTCTCTTCATCTTCGCGATCTCGTCGCTGTCGATCTACGGCATCATCATGGCCGGCTGGTCGTCGAACTCGAAATATCCATTCCTGGCGGCGCTGCGCTCGGCGGCGCAGATGGTGTCCTACGAGGTCTCGATCGGCTTCGTCATCATCACGGTGCTGCTCTGCGCCGGCACGCTGAACCTCTCGGCCGTGGTCGAGGCGCAGCATGTCCGGGGCCTCGCCAGCCTGATCGGGTTGCCGCAGCTCACCATCCTGAACTGGTACGTCTGGCCGCTGTTCCCGATGTTCGTGATCTTCTACGTCTCGGCGCTGGCTGAAACCAACCGTCCGCCGTTCGACCTCGTCGAAGCGGAATCCGAGCTCGTCGCCGGCTTCATGGTCGAGTACGGCTCGACGCCGTATCTTCTGTTCATGCTCGGCGAGTATGTCGCGATTGCCACGATGTGCGCGATGGCGACGATCCTGTTCCTCGGAGGCTGGCTGCCGCCGGTGGACCTGCCGCCCTTCAACTGGGTGCCGGGGATCATCTGGTTCTCGCTAAAGCTGTTCTTCATGTTCTTCCTGTTCGCGATGGCCAAGGCGATCGTGCCGCGCTACCGCTACGATCAACTGATGCGCCTCGGCTGGAAAGTGTTCCTGCCGTTGTCGCTGGCGATGGTGATCGTGGTGGCAGGTGTGCTGCACTTTGCCGGCATCGCGCCGAAGTGAGGGCTGTCATGGGTATCAACATCAACGCCACTGCACGCTCGCTTCTGCTGTCGGAATTCGTCTCGGCGTTCTTCCTCGCCATGCGCTATTTCTTCCAGCCGAAGCCGACGCTGAACTATCCCTTCGAGAAGGGCCCGATCTCGCCGCGCTTCCGCGGCGAGCATGCGCTCCGCCGCTATCCGAACGGCGAGGAACGCTGCATCGCCTGCAAGCTGTGCGAAGCGGTCTGCCCGGCCCAGGCCATCACCATCGAGGCCGGTCCGCGCCGCAACGACGGCACCCGCCGCACCGTGCGCTACGACATCGACATGGTGAAGTGCATCTATTGCGGCCTCTGCCAGGAAGCCTGTCCGGTCGATGCCATCGTCGAAGGTCCGAACTTCGAGTTCGCGACCGAGACCCGCGAGGAGCTGTTCTATGACAAGGCCAAGCTGCTCGCCAATGGCGATCGCTGGGAACGCGAGATCGCGAAAGCGATCGAACTCGACGCGCCGTACCGGTGAGATGAGAGCATGATCCTTCCCGCGCTGTTCTTCTATCTGTTCGCCGGCGTCTGTGTCGCCTCGGCGGTGATGGTGATTGTCTCGCGCAATCCCGTGCACTCCGTGCTGTACCTGATCCTGGCCTTCGTCAACGCCTCCGGCCTGTTCGTGCTGATGGGCGCCGAATTCCTGGCGATGATCCTGATCGTAGTCTATGTCGGCGCGGTCGCGGTGCTGTTCCTGTTCGTGATCATGATGCTCGACGTCGATTTCCTCGAGCTGCGCGAGGGCTTCATCGAGTACCTGCCGGTCGGCCTCGTGATCGGCGGCATCTTCCTGTTCGAGCTGCTGCTCACCGTCGGCTTCTGGGTCATCAACCCCGGCGTCGCCAAGACGATCACGGCGGCGATCCCGACCAACGTCTCCAATACCGAGGCGTTGGGCCTGGTGCTCTATACCAAGTACATCCACTACTTTCAGCTCTCGGGCATGGTGCTGCTGGTCGCGATGGTCGGCGCCATCGTGCTGACGCTGCGGCACAAGGCGAGCGTCAAGCGGCAGGACATCAACGTTCAGAACGCGCGCACGCCCGAAATAGCGATGGCGATCCGCAAGGTGGCGCCGGGGCAGGGGCTCCAGGACTCTGACGCGGCGGAGTGGGTGAAATGACGATCGGGCTCGGACACTATCTTGCGGTCGGCGCGATCCTGTTCACGCTCGGGATCCTCGGCATCTTTCTGAACCGCAAGAACATCATCGTCATCCTGATGTCGATCGAGCTGATCCTGCTTGCGGTCAACGTCAACCTCGTGGCGTTCTCGACCTTCCTCGGCGACATCGTCGGGCAGGTCTTCGCGCTCCTGGTGCTCACCGTCGCGGCCGCTGAAGCCGCGATCGGTCTCGCCATCCTGGTGGTCTATTTCCGCAACCGCGGCTCGATCGCGGTTGAGGACGTCAATCTGATGAAGGGCTGATCGCATGATCCGGAAAAGTGGATACCGGTTTTCCGACCAGATCATGCGGAAAGATTAAATCATGGTCCAGGCAATCGTCTTCCTGCCTCTGCTGGGCGCCATTCTGGCCGGCCTGATCGCGCTGTTCGGCGCGCATGCCCGCAACCCCTCGGGCGACACGGTCGAGCATCACGATGATCACGGCCATGGCGCGCACGCCCATGCGTCCGACACCATCAACGAGGATGCGTCGGTCATCCACGAAACCCATCACGAACCCGGCGACGGCCACGACGACCACCACGTCTCCGAGCCGCCCGCGGCGGGCTCGCGCGGCGCCGAGCTGATTACAACGGCGTTGCTGTTCGTGTCGGCCGCATTGTCCTGGATGACGCTGGTCGATGTCGGCTTCATGCACCATGACATGCGCATTCCGCTGCTGCCGTGGATCCTCTCCGGCGATCTCCAGGTCTACTGGACGCTGCGGGTCGACACGCTCACCGCCGTGATGCTGGTGGTGGTGACCACCGTGTCCTCGCTCGTGCACCTCTATTCCATCGGCTACATGGACGAGGACCCGAACCGGCCGCGCTTCTTCGGCTATCTCTCGCTGTTCACCTTCGCCATGCTGATGCTGGTGACCGCGGACAACCTCGTGCAGCTGTTCTTCGGCTGGGAAGGCGTGGGTCTGGCGAGCTACCTCCTGATCGGCTTCTGGTACCAGAAGCCGTCGGCGAACGCCGCTGCCATCAAGGCCTTCGTGGTCAACCGCGTCGGCGATTTCGGCTTCGCGCTCGGCATCTTCGCGATCTTCCTGCTGGCTGGCTCGACCGATTTCGAGACCATCTTCCACGCTGCGCCCGGCTTAACCGGCAAGACCATCGACTTCCTCGGCTGGCATGCCGACGCACTGACCTTGACCTGCCTGCTGCTGTTCATGGGCGCGATGGGCAAATCGGCGCAGTTCCTGCTGCACACCTGGTTGCCGGACGCGATGGAAGGCCCGACCCCGGTGTCGGCGCTGATCCACGCCGCGACCATGGTCACCGCCGGCGTCTTCATGGTGGCGCGCCTGTCGCCGCTGTTCGAGCTCGCGCCGAACGCGCAGGCCGTCGTGATGTTCTTCGGCGCCACCACGGCGTTCTTCGCGGCGACCATTGGCCTGGTCCAGAACGACATCAAGCGCATCGTCGCTTACTCGACCTGTTCGCAGCTCGGCTACATGTTCGTGGCGATGGGGGCAGGGGCCTATTCGGTCGGCATGTTCCATTTGTTCACGCATGCCTTCTTCAAGGCGCTGTTGTTCCTGGGCTCCGGCTCGGTGATCTACGCGATGCATCACGAGCAGGACATCCGCAACATGGGCGGCCTGTGGCGCAAGATCCCCTACACCTACGCGGTGATGGTGGTCGGCACGCTCGCGCTCACCGGCTTCCCGCTCACCGCCGGCTATTTCTCCAAGGACGCGATCATCGAGTCCGCCTACGCCTCGCATAATCCGTTCGCGATGTACGGCTTCCTGATGACGGTCGTCGCGGCCGGCCTGACCTCGTTCTACTCGTGGCGCCTGATCTTCAAGACCTTCCACGGCGAGCCGCATGACGATCACCACTACGAGGCCGCGCATGAAGCGCCGATCTGGATGCTGATCCCGATCGGTGTGCTCGCGGTCGGCTCCATCCTGGCCGGCTTCCCGTTCAAGGAGTTGTTCGCCGGTCACGGCATCGAGGAGTTCTTCCGCGAATCCGTGAAGATGAACCCGCATATCATCGAGGAGATGCACCACATCCCCGAGACCATCGCCTTCCTGCCGACGGTGATGATGGTGCTGGGCTTCCTGGTGTCGTACCTGTTCTACATCCGCCGGCCCTATCTGCCGGTCGAGCTCGCGAACACGCAGCCGATGCTGTACAAGTTCCTGCTCAACAAATGGTACTTCGATGAGCTCTACGACATCATCTTCGTCCGCCCGGCGAAGTGGATCGGCTACCAGCTCTGGAAGAAGGGCGACGGCTTCATCATCGACGGCCTCGGCCCCGACGGGGTCTCGGCCCGGGTGCTGGACGTCACCCGCAACGTCGTGAAGATCCAGACCGGCTATCTCTACCATTACGCGTTCGCCATGCTGATCGGTGCCGCCGGCCTGATCACCTGGTTCATGTTCGGCTTTGGGGGCCAGTAAAATGACGACCTGGCCAATTCTATCCGTCACGACGTTCCTGCCGCTGGTCGGCGCGCTGATCGTCTATCTCAGCCGCGGCGACGACGAGGCTAGCAGGCGCAACTCGCGCTGGATCGCGCTGTGGACCACGCTGATCACCTTCGCGGTGTCGGTGATCCTGGTCATGCGGTTCGATGCGTCGAGCGCCGACTTCCAGTTCGTCGAGAAGGCGAACTGGCTCGCCACCGGCATCACCTATCACATGGGCGTGGACGGCATCTCGTTGCCGCTGGTGATCCTGACCACCGCCATCATGCCGTTCTGCATTATCGCGAGCTGGAAGGCGATCACCAACCGCGTCCGCGAATACATGATGGCGTTCCTGATCCTGGAAACGCTGATGATCGGCACCTTCTCGGCGCTCGATCTCGTGCTGTTCTACCTGTTCTTCGAAGGCGGCCTGATCCCGATGTTCCTGATCATCGGCGTCTGGGGCGGTCCGCGCCGGGTCTATGCGTCCTTCAAGTTCTTCCTCTACACGCTGCTCGGCTCGGTCCTGATGCTGCTCGCCATCATGGCGCTGTACTGGAACGGTGGCACCACCGACATCCCGACCCTGATGCACACCGCCGTGCCGCGTTCGCTGCAGACCTGGGCGTGGCTTGCCTTCTTCGCCTCGTTCGCGGTGAAGATGCCGATGTGGCCGGTGCACACCTGGCTCCCCGACGCCCACGTCGAGGCGCCGACCGCCGGCTCGGTGGTGCTGGCTGCGATCATGCTGAAGATGGGCGGCTACGGCTTCCTGCGTTTCTCGCTGCCGATGTTCCCGCTCGCCTCGCATGACTTCGCGCCGCTGATGTTCACGCTCTCGGCCATCGCCATCATCTACACCTCGCTGGTGGCGCTGATGCAGGAGGACATGAAGAAGCTGATTGCGTACTCCTCGGTGGCGCATATGGGCTTCGTCACCATGGGCATCTTCGCGGGCACCATGCAGGGCGTCGCTGGCGGCGTGTTCCAGATGATCTCGCACGGCATCGTCTCCGGCGCGCTGTTCCTCTGCGTCGGCATCGTCTACGACCGCATGCACACCCGCGAGATCGCGGCCTATGGCGGCCTCGTCAACCGGATGCCGCTCTACGCGCTGACCTTCATGGTCTTCACCATGGCCAATGTCGGTCTGCCCGGCACCTCCGGCTTCGTCGGCGAGTTCATGACGCTGCTCGGCACCTTCAAGGTCTCGATCCCGACCGCGTTCTTCGCCACCTTCGGCGTGATCCTGTCGGCTTGCTATGCGCTGTGGCTCTACCGAAAGGTGGTGTTCGGGGCGCTGGTCAAGCCGTCGCTGATGAGCATGAAGGATCTCACCTTCCGGGAGGGCCTGACGCTGTTCCCGCTGATCGCGCTGACGATCCTGTTCGGCATCTATCCGAAGCCGGTGCTCGACATGTCGGCGGCCTCGGTCCAGCAACTCGTCAACAATTACAACACCGCTGTGACGGCCGTGAAGGCCGCCGCACTGCTCCAGTGAGCGGGCAGGTCAGGATATCGCCATGAGCTTTGAGACTGCAGGTTATCAACTGGCGCCGGTGCTGCCCGAGCTCGTGCTCGCGGTCGGGGCCATGGCACTCCTGATGCTCGGCGCCTATCGCGGGCAGGAGACCACCAAGACGGTCACGACGCTTGCGGTGCTGCTCCTGATCGTGGTCGGCGTGCTCGAATACATGCTGCCCGCGGGCAAGCACGTGACCTTCGGCGGCAGCTTCATCGTCGATGATTTTGCGCGCTTCATGAAGATCCTGGCCCTGATCGGCTCGGCGGTGACGCTGGTGCTGTCGACCGAGTTCCTGTCGGATCCATCGCGCCGCATCTTTGAATACGCGATCCTGGTGCTGCTCTCGACGCTCGGCATGATGGTGCTGATCTCGGCCGGCGATCTGATCTCGCTCTATCTCGGCCTCGAATTGATGTCGCTGGCGCTTTACGTCGTGGCGGCCTCGAACCGCGACAACGCCAAGTCGACCGAAGCCGGCCTGAAGTACTTCGTGCTCGGCGCGCTGTCCTCGGGCATGCTGCTCTACGGCTCCTCGCTGATCTACGGCTTCACCGGCACGGTCGCCTTCACCGGCATCGCGGCGGCCGCGACGATCTCGAATGTCGGCCTGGTATTTGGCCTCGTTTTCCTGCTCGCCGGCCTCTGCTTCAAGGTCTCGGCTGTGCCGTTCCACATGTGGACACCGGACGTCTACGAAGGCGCACCGACGCCTGTGACAGCCTTCTTCGCCTCGGCCCCGAAGGTGGCCGCGCTCGCGGTCTTCACCCGCGTTACGCTGACCGCATTCCCGGGCATCGTCTCGCAGTGGCAGCAGATCCTGGTGTTCGTGGCGATCGCCTCGATGGCGCTGGGCTCGTTCGCCGCGATCGGGCAGAGCAACATCAAGCGCCTGATGGCTTATTCCTCGATCGGCCATATGGGCTTTGCCCTGGTCGGCCTCGCCGCAGGCACGGTCGAGGGCGCGCAAGGCGTCTTGATGTACATCGTGATCTATGTCGCGATGACGCTGGGGTCGTTCGCGGTCATCCTGGCGATGAAGCGCAACGGCCAGCCGGTCGAGCAGATCAGCGATTTCGCTGGTCTCTCGCGAACCAATCCGCTGCTCGCCTTCATGTTCGCGATGCTGCTGTTCTCGCTCGCCGGCATCCCGCCGCTCGCCGGCTTCTTTGCCAAATGGTACGTCTTCGTCGCCGCCATCAAGGCGAACCTGTTCACGCTCGCCGTGATCGGCGTGCTGACCAGCGTGGTCGGCGCCTACTACTATCTCAGCATCGTCAAGACGATGTATTTCGACGAGCCGGCCGGACAGGTCGATCCGGTGCGCGTCGAAGTCAAGACGGTGCTGGCGGTCGCGGGCCTGTTCAACATTCTGTTCGCTCTGTTCGCAGGTCCCGTGGTGAGCGTCGCCTCCGCCGCGGCAAAGTCGCTGTTCTAGGATGGCATTCGCGCTCGGTCCTCGTGCGGCGTCGGCGGGCTACAAGCTCGCAGCTTTCGAACGGACCGGCTCGACCAACACCGAGGCGATCGAGCACGCAAGGGGCGGCGAACGCGGCCCGATGTGGTTCGTGACGTCGGAGCAGACCGCCGGCCGTGGCCGCCGCCAACGCGCCTGGATCGCACCGAAGGGTAACCTCGCAGCCAGCGTCCTCGAAGTCCTCGACGTCGCCCCTTCCGTCGCCGCGACGATCGGCTTTGCGGCCGGGCTGGCCGAGGAGGCTGCGCTGGAGAAGGTCAGCCTGGAGGCGGCACTGCGCCTCGGCGAGGGCCGTCCCCGCTACACCCTGAAATGGCCTAACGACGTGCTGGCCGGCGGCAAGAAGCTGGTCGGCATCGGCCTGGAGGCCGAAGCCATCGGCGAGCGTCTTGCCATCGTGGTCGGCATCGGCACCAACGTCGTCGCCGCGCCCGAGGGCACGCCCACACCTGCGGTGTCATTGGCCGCGCTCGGCGTCCAGATCAGCGCGGAGGAGTTGTTCTCGGCGCTCTCCGATGCCTGGGTGGAATTCCGCGGCATCTGGGACAATGGCCGCGGCTTCGCCGCTATCCGCAAGCTGTGGCTGGAGCGCGCCGCCGGCCTCGGCGAGCGGGTCGCGATCCACACGGGAGTGATGACGCTGGAAGGCATTTTTGACACGATCGACGACACCGGCTGCCTGATCGTCCGCACCGCGGAGGGCCGGCGCGTGCCGGTGGCCGCGGGCGAGGTGTTCTTCGGCACGGCCGCCTCCGTGGGAGCTGCGTGATGGCGAAGCCTGAAGAACTGGTATTTGCACCGCTCGGCGGCGTCGGCGAGATCGGCATGAATTTGTCGATCTACGGCCTCGGCAACCGCCAACAGCGGGCCTGGCTGGCGATCGATCTCGGTGTCTCCTTCGGTGACGAGGAGCATCTGCCGGGCATCGACCTGATCATGCCGGACGTCAGCTTCCTGGAGAAGGAACGCAAGAACCTGATGGGGCTGGTGCTGACCCACGCCCATGAGGACCATTTCGGCGCCATCATCGACCTGTGGCCGAAGCTGAAATGCCCGATCTACGCGACCCAGTTCAGCGCCGCGCTGTTCGAGGCCAAATGCGCCGCCGAGCGCAATGCGCCGAAGATCCCGGTGACGGTAGTGCCGTCGGGCGGGCGCGTCGATATCGGGCCGTTCAACGTCGAGTTCATCCCGGTCGCGCATTCGATTCCGGAGTCGCATGCGCTGGCGATTCACACCGACGTCGGCACGGTGCTGCACACCGGCGACTGGAAGATCGATCCGACCCCGATCATCGGCCGCCCGACCGACGAAAAGCGGCTGCGGGAGCTCGGCGATGCGGGCCTGCTCGCCCTGATCGGCGATTCCACCAACGCCGTGCGCGACGGCCGCTCACCCTCGGAAGCCGAGGTTGCGAGATCCATCACCGAGCTCGTCAAGGCCGCCAAGGGCCGCGTCGCGGTCACGACCTTTGCCTCCAACGTCGCGCGCCTCAAGGCGGTCGCCATCGCTGCGAAGGCCGCCGACCGTGAGGTCGTCGTGGTCGGCCGCGCCATGGAGCGCGTGGTGCAGGTCGCGCGCGAGACCGGCTATCTCGACGGCGTGCAGAGCTTCCGCTCGCCCGACGTCTACGGTCATCTGCCGCAGGACAAGGTGCTGGCGCTCTGCACCGGCAGCCAGGGCGAGCCCCGCGCCGCGCTGGCGCGCATCGCCAATGACGACCATCCCGAAATCACGCTCAACCGCGGCGACAGCGTGATCTTCTCCTCGCGCACCATTCCCGGCAACGAGAAGGCGGTCGGCGCCATCATCAATGGCCTGGTCTTGCAGGGCGTGGAGGTCATCACCGACCGCGACCAGCTGGTCCATGTCTCCGGTCATCCCCGCCGCGACGAATTGCGCGACATGATCGCCTGGACCAGGCCGCAGCTCCTGATCCCGGTCCATGGCGAGGCCCTGCACCTGAACGAGCACGCCAAGCTCGCGCGTGCCGCCGGGGTGCCGCGCGTGCTGGTTTGCCGCAACGGCGATCTGGTCAAGCTCGGCCCCGGCGATCCCGGCATCATTGGGCAAGTGCCCGCGGGCCGTCTCTACAAGGACGGCACGATTCTGGAGGACTCCAAGTCCCGCGCGGTGGTCGAGCGGCGCCGCATGGCGTTCTCCGGCTGCGCCTTTGTCGCCATCGTCATGACGGAGCAGGGCGAGCTTGCCGACGATCCCGCGGTCGAACTGGTCGGCATCCCCGAGAAGAACAAAGCGGGCGAGCCCTTCGACGACATCGTCTTCGACGCTGTGGTCTCCACTGTCGAAGGCCTGCCGAAGGCGCGCCGTCGCGACGCGGACGCGCTGGCGGAGTCGGTGCGACGCGCTGTCCGCTCCGTGATCAACGAACATTGGGGCAAAAAGCCCCCCTGTCTGGTACACGTCCTGACAGTGTAACGGGAGAAGAACAATGCTGGGCCGGCTCAACCATGTCGCGATCGCGACCAAGGACGCCGTCAAGGCCGCCAAAATCTATGGCGCCGCGTTCGGGGCCCAGATCTCGGAGGCCGTCGCGCTGCCCGAGCATGGCGTCACCACCGTGTTCGCGACGCTGCCCAACACCAAGATCGAGTTCATCGAGCCGCTCGGCGAGGCCTCGCCGATCGCAAAGTTCCTCGATCGTAACGCCGACGGCGGCATCCACCACGTCTGCTACGAGGTAGTCGACATCATCGCCTCGCGCGACACGCTGGTGAAGGAGGGCGCGCGGGTGCTCGGCGACGGCGTGCCGAAGATCGGCGCCCACGGCAAGCCGGTGCTGTTCCTGCACCCGAAGGATTTTTCCGGTGCGCTGGTCGAAATCGAGCAGGCATAGGCCGAAGCCATGGCCATCCAGATCTCAACCGCAATCGCGATCTACTTCGTCATCTGGTGGGTCGCGCTGTTCCTGACGCTGCCGTTCGGCGTGCGCAGCCAGCATGAGGACGGCGTCGGAGTGCCGGGCAGCGACCCCGGCGCGCCGATCCTGACGCGAATGAGGAGCAAGCTGATCTGGACCACGATCATCTCGGCGATCATCTACGGGGTCGCCATGGTCGCCTATCACGCCGGCTATCTCTCGATCGAACGCCTGTCGAAATTGATGGGCATGCCGTTCTAAGAATTTTTGGTTGGCTTTGTTGGGGGACCAATGACTTTTCAGCGGATCGTCGTCGCGCTTCTGGTGCTGATCGTCGCCGGCCTCGGTGCCATCGGCTATTTCGAGTGGAAGATGGCCGTGCAGGTGCGCACCCTGAAGGCGTTCGTCGAGGGCTACGTCTTCAACGAGGCCGTGGTCGCCTGCGAGCAGGCCAAGAGCTCGACGCCGTTCAAGTGGAACGGCGGCAAGAGCACCGCGGTGATCGGCCTGAACTCGGTCAAAACAGACAAATACACCGTCAGCGCCAGCTACACGCTGGTGGCGGACAGCGTCTATTGTGATTACGATCCGATCAAAAGAAAGGCCGAGATCGGCTCGAGCTTCCTCGAGCGGGAGTAACGATCCGGCCCATATGGGAGCATGATCCGGAAAAGTGTGAAGCGGTTTTCCGGGAAGATCATGCTCAATAAAATGGGATGGGATCGTCATGACCGGAGACCGGGCAGGGGATTATCGGATTCTGCATGAGGCTGACTTGCGGGATTATCTCGCAGGCGTTGCGGATATCGCTGCGACCCTCGGCGGCGAGCCGGCCTCCTGGTCGATCACCGAAGTCGGCGACGGCAATCTCAATCTCGTTTTCATCGTGAAGGGCGGCCGTGGCGGCGTCGCCGTGAAGCAGGCGCTGCCCTATGTCCGCCTCGTCGGCGAGAGCTGGCCGCTGCCGCTGTCCCGGGCTCACTACGAATATCTCGCTTTGTCGCGGCAGGCCGAGCTCGCGCCCGGCCTCGTGCCGGCGCTGCTGCATCACAACGAGGCCCTGGCGCTGACGGTGATGGAGCTGCTCGAGCCCCACATCATCATGCGCAAGGGGATGGTTGCGGGGACGCAATATCCGCGCTTTGTCGATGACATCACCACCTTCATGGCGCGGACATTGTTCTTCACCTCCGACCTCGCGCTGTCGGCGGCCGAGAAGAAGCAGGGCATCGCAGCCTTCGCCGGCAACCATGCGCTGTGCAAGATCACCGAGGATCTGATCTTTACCGATCCCTACCGGATCGCCGAGCAGAACCGCTGGACTGCGCCCTATCTCGATGCGCTCGCCGCAGAGCTGCGCGAGGACATGGACCTGCATGTCGCGATCTCCCGGCTGAAGCTCAAGTTCATGGCAAGCCCCGAGGCGCTGCTCCACGGCGACCTGCACACCGGCTCGATCATGGTGACGGACGGCGAGACGCGGGTGATCGACCCCGAATTCGCATTCTACGGCCCGATGGGTTTCGATGTCGGCGCCGTGCTGGCCAACCTGCTGATGGCCTATTTTGCCTCCGCCGGCCACGAGCGCGTGGCGGGCGAACGGCGTGCGTTCGAAGCCTGGGTGCTGGAAACGGTCGAGCAGGTCTGGAACGCGTTCGCCCACAAATTCCTCGAGCTCTGGCGCGCTGGTGCCGCAGGCGATGCCTATCCCGCCTCACTGTTCGCCGGCGAGACAGGCGCGGCACGGCTGGAGGCCGAGCGGCAGGCCTACATGCAGCGGCTGTTCGCGGACACGGTCGGCTTTGCCGCGGCAAAAACCATCCGCCGCATCTTCGGCCTCGCCCACAACATCGATTTCGAGTTGATCGAGGATCCGCGCCGGCGCGCGATCAGCGAAGCACGCGCGGTGCGGCTGGCGCGCGCGATGATGCTGGAGACGGGGGCGTTTCCGACCATTGCGGACGTTACTTCTGCAGCGCGAAAATTACGCGACTGGCAGCCGGAGTTCTAGCGGGCGTCCTCGCAAATCGGCGGGACCCGCGCGCGACGCTCGCATACGTCAACCCCTTCAAGGCGCTTGCGCTCGACCCGCCGTGGATGGTCAACTCTCGGACCAGAGCACGGCTTGCGTTGTCGGAGGGACCATGATGTTCAGGATAGTGGCGATCGTCGCGGGTCTGGGGCTGGCACTGGCCGCCACGGCGGAGGCCCAGACACCGCGCAAGGGCGGAACCATCCGCATGACCGCGCCTTATGGCTCGAGTTTCACCAGCCTGGACATTCTTACCACGCAGCGCGCCCAGGACGAGATCTACGCCAAGGCCCTGCACCGGTCGCTCTACATCTGGAATTCCGCGGAAGGCAAACCGGTTCTGGAACTCGCCAAGGAAGATGTGATCTCGGGCGGCGGTCTCGTTCACACCTTCAAGCTGCGCGACGACGCTTATTTCCACAACGGCCGCAAGATGACGGCCGACGACATCATCTGGACCTACAACCGCATCATGGACGGCACCAAGGCATATCCCGGCGCGCGCTATGTCCGCGTGATCGAGGGCGCGGCGGCGGTCGAGAAGGGCCAGGCCAAGGAGATCTCCGGCCTGAAGAAAATCGACGACTTCACCATCGAGATGAAGCTGACCGAGAAAGTCGATCCTGGCTTCTACTTCTGGAACGCGATCACGTCGATCTATCCCGCCGACGAAGCCGCCAAGGACAGCTTTCTCCAGAAGCCGATCGGTCTTGGACCCTTTAAATTCGTCGAGCACGTGCCGGGATCGCGCATCGTTCTGGAGCGATGGGACCGGTTCTACAAGCCCGGCAAGCCCTACGCTGACAAGATCATCGTGTCGGTCATGGGCGAGGCCGCGGCCCGCGATGTCGCCTTCCGCAACAAGGAGATCGACACCTCGGTGCTGGGACCGGCGCAATATGTCGCCTATCAGAACGACGCCGACCTCAAGGGCACCGTGGTCGAAGTCGCCGAGGTCTTCACCCGCTACATGGGGATGAATCCCGCGTTCAAGCCGTTCGCCGACAAGCGGGTCCGGCAGGCGATCAACTACGCGATCGACACCGACCTGATCATCAACAAGCTGGTCAAGGGCAAGGCCTATCGCGCCACCGGCTGGCTGCCGCTGACCTCTCCCGCCTACGACAAGGCGATGAAGCCCTACGCCTTCGATCCCGCCAAGGCCAAGCAGCTGCTCGCCGACGCCGGCTATCCCTCAGGCTTCGAATTCGAATGGACCACCAGCCAGAACGAGAGCTGGGGCCTGCCGATCGTCTCGGCCGTGATCCCCATGCTGGACAGGGTGGGTATCAAGGCCAAGGTCAAGCAGGTCGAGACCGCGGTGCTGGCGGAGGTGGTTCGTAGCGGCGACTACCAGGCCTTCGTCTATTCGCAGGCGACTGGACCCGATCCCCAGGCCGCCCTCAAATGCTTCCACTCGGCGACGCCGCAATCGGCCTGCAACTACATGAACTTCAAGAATGCCGAATTCGACAAGCTGATCGACGAGGCCGGGCAGTCCGATGACGCTGCAAAGCGTACCCAGCTGCTGCAAAAGGCCAACGCGCTCCTTTACGAAGAGGCGCCGGTCTGGTTCTTCAACTACAACAAGGCGGTCATGGCGGTGCAGCCGTGGCTCAAGGGGGTTCAGCTGAACGCGACGGAACTCACCCATCAGAACGTCGAAGACCTCTGGGTCGACGAGACCTCGCCCGCGAAGTGACACGCGCTCTCGCGCTCCCTCCGTCGCCATGAACGACGGAGGGAGAGAGGAAAAGTGCCGATGCTCTCGTTCCTGTTCCGCCGCCTGCTGCAGACCATTCCGACCGTGCTCGCCGTGGTGGCTCTGGTGTTCGTGCTGTTCAGCGTCGTTCCCGGCAGCATCGTCTCGTCGATGAGCGACGATGCCGATCCGCAGGTCGAGTTGCGCATGAAGAAACAGCTCGGCCTCGACGATCCCGTCTACGTCCGCTTCGGCGTCTACATCGCCAAGCTTGCGACCGGTGATTTCGGAACCTCGTTCCGGACGCGCGAGCCGGTGACGTTCATGATCGCCAAACGGATATGGCCGACGCTCCAGCTCATCTTCACAGCCATGGTGTTTTCCGTCGTGATCGGCGTACCCCTGGGTTTCATCGCCGCGCTGAAGCCGGGGGGCATCGTCGACACGCTGGCCATGGTGGTGGCGGTGTCAGGTCTTTCGATCGCCAAATTCTGGCTCGGGCTGGTGCTGATGTATCTGTTTGCGTTGAAGCTCGGCTGGCTGCCGAGTTTCGGCTATGGCGATGGCGGACTGAAATATCTGATCCTGCCTGCCGTGACGCTCGGCGTCTCGCCGATGGCGCTGTTCGCCCGGACGACACGCGCCGCTGTCCTCGAGATCATGACCGCGGATTTCGTCCGCACTGCGCGCTCCAAAGGCATGAGCGAGACCCGGGTCGTGAAGTGGCATGTGATGCGCAACGTGCTTGTCATCATTCTCACCACCGTCGGCCTGCAGTTCGGCGCGCTGATGGGGCAGGCGGTCGTGGTCGAGAAGCTGTACTCCTGGCCGGGTATCGGCTCGCTGCTGGTCGACAGTGTCCTGCAGCGCGACATTCCGGCCGTCCAGGGCTCCATTCTTGTCGTGGTGCTATCCTTTCTCGCGATCAATCTGCTGATCGACGTGCTCTACGGCGTGATCGATCCCAGGATCAGATACGTATGAAGCTCCGCGCCAATCTCGTCATCGGTGGCGCGCTGTTCGCGCTTGCGATCCTGGTCGGCCTGCTCGCGCCCTGGCTGGCGCATACCGATCCTGTCCTGGACGCCAATCTGCTCAACGCGGAGGAGCCGCCGAGCTGGACCTGGTGGTTCGGCACCGACGACCAGGGCCGCGACATCTATTCCCGCGTCGTCTACGGCGCGCGCGTTTCGCTGACGGTCGGCATCGTCTCGCAGCTCATCAACAGCGTCATCGGCGTGGCGCTGGGCCTGAGCGCCGGCTATTGGGGCGGCTGGTGGGACGATGTCGTCAACGGCCTGACCAATCTCATGCTCGCGATTCCCTCGCTGATCTTCGCGCTGGCCATCATGGCGGTGCTTGGCCCCGGCCTGACCAGCCTTCTGATCGCACTCGGCTTGACCAACTGGTCCTTCACGTGCCGGATCGCGCGGGCCTCGGCGCTGTCGCTGAGGAGCCAGGGCTATGTGCAGGCCGCGACCGTGCTCGGCTACGGCGATCTGCGCATCATGATCACGCAGCTGCTGCCGAACATGCTGGGGCCGATCGTCGTCATCGGCACGCTCGGCATGGGCAGCGCGGTCTTGTCGGAAGCCGCATTGTCGTTCCTCGGCCTCGGCGTCCGCCCGCCGTTTCCGAGCTGGGGCAGCATGTTGTCGGATGCGCGCGATCAGATCACGACGGCGCCGTGGCTCTCGGTGTTTCCCGGCCTTGCGATCTTCCTGACGGTGCTCGGCCTCAATCTGCTCGGCGACGGACTGCGCGACATTCTCGATCCGCAATCGCGGAGCCGGCGGACATGACCGGCGAGCCGCTGATCGAAGTCGAGGATTTGCGCATCGATCTCGACGATGGATCGCGGCGCGTTGCGGCGGCCGAGGGCATTTCATTCCGCATCGATCGCGGCGAGACGTTCGGCCTGGTCGGCGAATCCGGTTGCGGCAAGAGCATCACGGCGCTCGCCTTGATCGGCCTGTTGCGGCAGCCTTTGTCGATCGGCGGCGGCACCATCCGGTTTGAGGGGCGGGAGATCCAGCACCTTTCAGCCGCCAGGCAACGGGAGCTGCGCGGCAATCGCATCGCCATGATCTTCCAGGAGCCGATGACGGCGCTGAACCCGGTCTCGCCGGTGGGCCGGCAGATCGCCGAGATGTTCGTGCTGCACAAGGGCAAGAGCTGGCGGGAAGCCGACAGACTGGCGGTCGAGGCGCTGGCGAGCGTCCGCGTTCCCGCGCCGGAGCGGCGCGTGAAGGACTACCCGCACCAGCTGTCCGGCGGCATGCGTCAGCGCGTGATGATCGCCATCGCATTGGCCTGCGGTCCGGATCTCCTGATCGCCGACGAGCCGACCACGGCACTCGACGTGACCGTGCAAGCCGAAATCATCGAGCTGATGCGGAATTTGTGCGCCGAGCGGGGAACTGCCATCCTGATGATCAGCCACGATCTGGGGCTGGTCGCCAATGTCTGTCGCCGCGTGGCCGTGATGTATGCCGGCCGCATCGTCGAGGAGCGCGGCTCAGCCGACATCTTCCGGGCACCTTCGCACCCCTATACGCGAGGCCTGGTCGCCTCGCTGCCGCGGCTCGGCAGTCGCGCAGCCCTTGGCCGCAGCCGGCTGACGGAGATCGCGGGTGTGGTCCCGGCCATCACGAATTTCCCCCACGGCTGCCGGTTCAATCCGCGTTGCGCGCAGGCGACCGATATTTGCCGGACCACCGCGCCGGGAGCGGATTTGCTGGAGGCCGGCGGTCTGGTCAGGTGTCATCACCATGCATGAGCCGCAAGAGAGGTTGGGTGAGACACGGCCAGACGACGATGTCATTCTCAGCGTCAGGGATCTCGCGGTCCATTTTCCGCTCGGAGGCGGCCTGCTGGGGCGCGGCCGTCGGCTGCTCCGTGCCGTCGACGGCGTCGATCTCACCCTGAAGCGCGGCGAATGCCTCGGCCTCGTCGGCGAGTCCGGCTCCGGCAAGTCCACGGTCGCATTGTCGATCCTTGGCCTCGTGACGCCGACGCGCGGCCGCATCGTGCTGGACGGACAGGACGTGACGAACAGGCCATCCGGCGATCGAAAGGCGCTGGCCCGCATCGTGCAGATCGTGTTTCAGGATCCCTACGCCTCGCTCAATCCACGCCAGACCGTTCGCCGCACGCTGGAAGATCCCCTGCGCGTGCATGGCGTCACGGCCAAGAGCGAGATCGAGGACCGCGTCGCGAAGATGCTGCGGCACGTGGGCTTGCGGCCGGAACAGGCCGACCGCTACCCGCATGAATTCTCCGGCGGCCAGCGCCAGCGCATCGGCATTGCGCGTGCGCTGATCCTCAACCCGAAGATCGTCATCTGCGACGAACCGGTCTCGGCGCTCGATGTCTCGATCCGCGCCCAGATCATCAATCTGCTGCTGGAATTGAAGGAGACGCTCGGTCTCTCCTACATCATGATCAGCCACGATCTCGGCGTGGTCGAGCACATGAGCGACAAGGTCGCCGTCATGTATCTCGGCCGCATCGTCGAGAACGGCCACTGGCGCGAGATTTTTGAACGGCCGGCGCACCCCTACACCCAAGCCCTGATCGCCGCCATCCCCGATCCGTTGCGTCATGCACCCCTGGCGACGACAGGGGGCGATCTTCCCAATCCGCTCAATCCACCGAACGGATGTGCGTTCAGTCCGCGGTGTCGTTATGCCGAGGCGGTGTGTCGCCGCGAGCCCGGGCCGGGGCTGGAGACGCGTGCTGACGGGCACGCGGTGCGATGCTGGCGAGCGGATGAGATTGCGGGGCAGGCGGCGTTGGTGTCGACCAATGGCGAACATTTTTAGCAAGGAGTGCGGCGACCGAAGCGGAAAAATTGGTGAGCCATCCGCTGCGTGGCCAGAAGCGGCAGTTGAGCTGCCCTCAAACACGAGCGACTGAACGCTATAGAAGGCATAGAAAGCGTCTCACGAATGTCAGCGCCGTCTGCGCCACCTCCCGCCAGCCGCTGTTTATGGGCAGCGAGCGGTCGCGTCGCGGAAGTTGGACGAACTCGGTAACAGGGTGCTTGTTGCGCTTCTGCCGTTCGTGGGCGGCGCAGGTGACCGATGGCGGCACGGTATGGTCGCGCTCGCCGGAGATCGTCAGCAGCGGTCCACGCCCGGCGGCCTCGACGTCGACGGGAGCCTCGGTCCAGACGGGCAGCTCCAGCACCCCGCGAAACGGAGCCGGTTCGATCGCCACCGTCGCAGCCGAAAGCCCGCGCCCGGCCAGGGTCTGCGCGATCAGCCCGCCAAACGAATGGCCGATCAGCGCCGGGCGGCGCTCCAGCGCCCCGGCGATGCGGGCGAAATGCGCCGCGACCTCGCCGATGGTTTCCGGTGCCGCGGCGCCGCCCAGCTCCGCCGGCCATCCGGGCGCCAACGGAGCATAGCCGGCGGCCTCGAACATTTCGGCCCATCGGTCCCACGAGCTGGGCTTCGACCACAGGCCATGGATGAAGATGACCGGCGGCTTCTGCGATGCGTTGGTCCGCTCGATCATCGCAGCGTCGACGGTCTCCATGATCATGATCAGTGGCCTTCGACCGCGAACAGGATCTCCGAAAAGCCGGTCACTGTTGCCGCGCGGTTCCAGTCCCGCTGCAGTTCGCAGATCAGCTGCACCCAGCTGGTGGGCTGGGCACCGGCTTGGACCAGGCGCAGCAGGCCGGCGTCGTGCGCCTCGCGGGAGGTGCCACCCACCGCGTCGACCACCGGATAGACTTCGAAACCCTCCTGTAGCGCGTCCAGCGCCGGGTCGATGATCACCAAAGCCGCATTATGCGGGGTCAACAGCTGGTCGGTCTTGGGATCGCGGATGGTGGGGAACGACGTCATCGGAATTTCCTTTGGATTTGAAGTGCTCTGGAGCAGGTCAGTGGGATGCGGGCGGGGCGACGAAAGCCGTGTCGCTGGGGCCGATCCCGGTCAGACGGACGACCGCACCCTCGGCTCGTGTGAAGGCGAAGTGCGCAACGCCGCCGGGCTCGGTGTAGAGGCCGCCTGCCGTCAATGGCTTGACCGGCGCGTCGGAAACCTTGCTGCCGTAACCGAAGTACCAGGTGCCGGAGATCACCGTGGCGAAGCGGTCGTCGCGGTGGGTGTGCGGTGCGATCGCGGTGTTCGGCGGCACATGAATTTCGAGCACATACGGGCCGGCCTTGGCGGGGTCGCCCGAGAGCAGCACGGTACGGATCGCAGCAACTCCGGAGGTGCCGGCGCCTGCGCCGGACTGCGGCATTGCCTGCGTCTGCTCCAGCGTCAGAGCGGTCTGACCCAGGTGCCCGTTCTCCGCGGCGACGGGCCGTTCGTTGAGGAAGGCCTCGATCGCGGCCGACGTAGCCGCGGGTTGCTCCTCCATCAGCCAGTGCCCGGAGCCTCCGATGACCCGCTCCTGCACGTCGACCGCGCCGGCCTGCATCACCGCCGCCATTGCCGGGCCGAAGGATGCACCGCCCCCGATCGCGAGAACCGGCATGAGCAGCTTGCCGTGCGCCGAGAGCCAGGCGCGGTTGTCGATCGCGTCCTGATCGAAGGCGGCGAACTGGCGGAAGCCGGCGTGCATGCGCCCCGGCGCGGCGTAAAGCTGCGCGTAGTGGGCTCGGGACGCCTCCGGGAAATTGGCCGGATTGGCCGAGAACTCGTTCCAGAACCGGTCGAGATAGATCCGCTCGCGGCCGGCCACCAGGCGCTCCATATCCGGCCCGCCGAACCGGAAGTGCCACAGCAACGGGTTCTTCAGGATTTCTTCCCACGGCCCGACGCCGGGCACCGGCGCATCCATCAGCACCAGTTTCGTCACCCGCCCGGCGTGCCGTGAGGCCAGAGCGAACGCGACCATGTTGCCGATGTCGTGCGCCACGATGTCAGCGCGCGGCGCTTGCAGCGTGTTCATCACGCCGACGATGTCTTCCGCCTGATTGACCTTCTCGAAACCGGCCTCGGCGCGGGCGGAAAGGCCCATGCCCCGCAGATCGGGTACGATCACCGTGTGATTGCGAGCAAGGTTCGTCGCGAGCGGCGCCCACATGTCTCCGGTCTCGCCATAGCCATGCAGCAGCACGACCGTCGGTCCAGACCCGCCGACCCGGACGTGGAGGGTCGTGCCATTGGTCGCGACCTCTTCGGTGTGGAAGGTATTCGGGAAATCCGTGGGCCCGTCGGCCGCCGACGCGGCGGCGGTGCCGGCCAGGATGGCGAGCGCGGCTCCGGTGAGGGCAAACCGGCGAAGCTGGTCGGGGACGTTCATGGGCGATCTCCTGTGTTGGCCTTTTTCGTAGACGCAAAGCTAGACGAGGAAGATCGTTGGGATTAGCTAGTACCCAGGCCAAGCATTTTTGACTGGAGCGCAAAGGTGGCAGCAGATACCGCGGACCGTGCCCGGGAACTGGAAGTGTTCTGCGCGGTCATCGACGGCGGCAGCTTCTCGGCTGCGGGCCGCGCGTTTGGACTGACGCCGTCGGCCGTGAGCCGCACTCTGGACCGGGTCGAGCAGCGGCTCGGCGTACGCTTGCTGTTGCGGACGACGCGCGCGTTGACGCCGACCGCGGAAGGCCGCGCCTATCTCAGCGCGGCCCGCCGCATTCTCGCCGATCTCGACGAAGCCGAGCAGGCGATCTCCGACCAGGGTTCTCCGCGCGGCCGCATCCGGGTCAGCGCTGCGGTCTCCCACGGGCGTCTTTGCATCGTGCCTCTGCTTGGCGAGTTCGTGCGCCGCTATCCGAACATCGTGGTCGACATCAATCTTGGCGACGGGATCGTTGACGTCGCTGCGGGGCAGGCGGATGTGGCGGTTCGCGGCGGTCCGCTGACTGACAGCGCGCTCACGGCGCGGCGCCTCAGCGAGAACGGCCGAACCATCGTCGCCTCGCCGGACTACCTGGGGCGCTGGGGCGTGCCCGAAACGCCGGAAGACCTCTACAACCACAATTGCCTGAATTTCAGTTTTCGCCGGGCCGAACCGGTTTGGCCGTTCCGCCGGGACGGAGTCGACTTCGCCCTGAAGGTGCGAGGCGCCATCGAGGCGAACAGTGGCGAGACACTGGGCCAGCTGGCGCTCGACGGCGTCGGCATCGCCCGTGTCGGCAATTTCAGTCTCGGGGACGCGATCGCGGAGGGGCGCCTGGTCCCGCTTCTCGAACCGTTCAATCCTGGTGACAAGGAGATCTTCCACGCCGTCTTCGTCGGCGGGCCGAACATGCCTGCTCGCGTCCGAGTATTCGTGGACTATCTTGTGGAGTGCATGGGCGGCAGTCGTGTTGAGGGAAAATCTGGTTGGCACGCGAGGCGTGGAACGGAATCGGTTTCGACCTGACGCGACGGAGGCGGTCGCCGGTTTCGGTGCCGTCGACGGCGTCGATCTCACCCTGAAGCGCGGCGAATGCCTCGGCCTCGGCGATCTTCCCAATCCGCTCAATCCACCGAACGGATGTGCCTTCAGCCCGCGGTGCCGGCATGCGGAAGCCGTGCGTCGGAGCGAGCCGGGGCCGGTGCTGGAGACGCGGCCCGATGGACATTCGGTAAGATGCTGGCGTGCCGACGAGATTGCTGCAACGAGTTCCGTTCTATCCCCGTCATCCTGAGGTGGCCGCTTCTTCAGCGGCCCTCGAAGGACGACGGCCCGGCTGCAGCATCCGTGCCGTCTTTCGAGGCTCCGCCTGCGATGCGTTCACGTCGCATGCCTCGCACCCTTCAGCGCCAACGGCTTCGCTATTGCGCGGAGATGACGGGCATTGTTGACACTCCTTGGAGGAGCGAACGGAAACACACTGCCGGCGGGCTCGTCTTGCTGACCTTTAAAAACAGCAGCGGCGTCTTTCCGACCCTGCCACTAGCCACTCTCGTCATTCTGTGACCGACGAAGCCGGCGTCGAGGGCGCCCTTATCATGGCAGCCCGAGGGCGCCATTCTCTCTGAAAAACCGGTAGGGGCGTTCGGTAGCCGCGATCTCGGGGGTCCGAAACCACTTCAGGGAAAAGACAAGAATGAAAGATGCTCCGGGATAAGGCTTCACGTTCAGATCAATGTTGGCTCTCCAGAGCAGTCTCGCTTTGCGGTGTGGATTGGGTCGGCGCTTGTCCGATTGGGTGGATGGATGATCGGCTGTCGAATTGAGTCGATGTCGATGCAGGGACGCTATCTCCGCTGACCTTCAACTCCCGTCAGGGGCTCTCGCCCTTCTTCAGGTTCTTGGCCGTGATCAGTTAAAAAAGCTCTGTTCGAAACGAGTGGCTGTACTGCGCGCGAGATCAAGAAATTGCTCGAGAACGGTAGCGACTCGTTGCCCTTCAACTGGCTCGACCTTGGTGAAACCAATATCGCAGCCGAACTTAGTTTGTCCGCCCATCACAGTTGCGTTGGCTGGAAGTCGCCAGAGTCGCGCCACCTTGAATTCGTCGTAGCGGGGGGAGTTTACAAGATCCAAATCACCGGGCTCTGGGATATGAAATTTCAGATTGAACTGGAAGCCTGGAATCGTCGAAGCGATCGGCACCACGGTTTCGTGTGTGTCCATGTTTCGCAGAGTATTGAGGGACCAAAGAAGATCGTTGCCACCCCGATATGGATTCAGCTCGCCGATCATTGCCCACGCCTCAGCTCCGAACTTCTGCTCCCCTTGGAGTTTCTTGCTTTCGAATTTCTCCTTGCTGCCAGCAATCGGGAAATTTGAGTGATTAGCAGGTTGGCCGTTCCTGACAGCCAAGGCGCCGGCTAGATGATCCAGAGACGATCTCGTATTGCTGAGTGCATCCCCTATCCGGGTGTAGATTGTCCCCGGCAGGTCCCGCAGGTGTTCAACCTTGAAGACTTGCTTGTCTCCCTCAATATCAACGTAAGACCGGACGGGCTTGGGGTCTGTCGTGTAAAAGGCGTTGATGAGGACGACCAAGTCTTTGATATGGCTGTCGGCAGCATCGAGCTTAAGTTTGGTGCTGGCAAGTTTGTCGGATTCCACGGGCGCCTCTTTGTATGCGTCGGAGGACCAGCAACATGTCAGTGCGGCTTACTGGCTTTCAGCCGCACGGTCCCCAGCTTGCGAATTGCCGAACGGACACTGCTTCATTCGATTGTCCGTCCATCCAGGACGGTAATAGAAGCAATAAGCCGAGCGATCAGCCAAGCAATCGTCGGTAGTTCTCTTTTGGCTAAGTACGGCAGCTTACGGCAACCATAGATGCACCTCCACTCCCTAAGGGACCTGCCACCGACGCGACAACCGCCATCCTGACATCGTGCTCCTGTTTTGCCCGACGTATCAAGCGCAGTCGTGGCGCGGCTATGGATTGCCCGTCAAGCCTATCGTCGGACACCGATCAGACGAGGGCGGCGGTTTGTGTTCTCGGCCTGCAGCGCACGCAGCCACGCGCGAAAACTGACGACCTCAGGGCAATCCGCGGTGCCTTCAGGCGCAACCAGCCAATCACCCAAACCCGATCCCTCGTCGATCCGGTCGCAGCGATAGCCGGGATGGTGGCCGAGGCCGCGGGCGATCAGCAGGTCGACCTTGCCTTCGACCAATTCGTGCAGGCCGGCCGGATGCAGCACCCGCAAGCCGATCTCCGCATGCGTGCTGCGAAACGCTGCCAGTTCGAGGCGCCGCAGATCAAAGCTGCCATGGACCCCCAATTGCAGCAGCACTGCACCTGCCGGTTTCAATTGCGAGGTCGCCTCCGCAATGTGGCGAAAGCCTTCGGAGACGCCGGGCAGATAGGCCTGACCGGCCGCGGTGAGGATGAGCTGCTTATGCAGCCGCTCGAACAGCTGCACGCCGAGGCGCGCCTCCAGCGCCTTCACCTGCTGCCCCACGGCGGCGGGCGTCACGTGCAGCTCGTGTGCGGCCAGCTTGAAGCTGAGATGCCGGGCGGCGGCCTCGAAGGCGCGGAGCGCGTTGAGTGGGGGGAGGGCGTAGGTCATTGGGCTTTCACTTTGACACTGATGGGCTGTGGCCTTGCAATAGATTTTCTTGCGCTGAGCCGCAGCAATGATGCTTTGCGAAGCGGTGACGGCGCCGGATACGGTCGACCTGCAATCCGGAGAAACCCTATGCCCCCAGCTCACATCGTCAGCCACAATCCCGCAACCGTCCACGCTCCCGCCGGCGGCTACTGCATGGGACTTGAACTGACGCAGCATCGGCGCCTGTTGTTCATCAGCGGCCAGGTGCCCCAGAGATCCGACGGCACCGTTCCCGACGGTTTCGAGGCGCAGTGCGAGCAGGCTTGGCGCAATTTGATCGAGGTGCTCGCTGCCGCCGGCCTTGGGATCGCGCATCTGGTCAAGGTCAACACGTTCCTGACCGACCGCAATCAACTCGAGGCCAACCGCTCCATTCGTCGCGCAGTGCTGGGCGACCACCAGCCCGCGCTGACGGTCGTGATCGTCGAGACCGTCGACAGCAAATGGCTGCTGGAGATCGAGGCGATCGCCGCGGCGTGAAACCAGCCGAGTTTGCAATGAGCCAATCATATCAGGTGTCCCATGGCTGAAATCATCCATCCGTTCTACGAAGCGCATCGCGGTGCCATGGAGGCCGCCATGCGCGAGCGGCTCGATTTGGCCGAAGCGATGCTGCGTGAGCGCGCGCAGCTTGCCGAGATCGACGGCATCAGGCGGGAGGTGATGGACGAATTCGAGATCGTGCTGACCCAAATGCCCTATGTCGGCGGCGCGGCAAGCCGCATGAGCGATTTCTTCATGCGTCTGATGGGTTTCACGGCCATCAGTCGGGTGCTGCGACGCCACGGTGTGCCGGTGCCTGTGATCGGCGAGATCGAGCGGGAAACCTACAACGCGCAATTGCTCACCGTATCGGAAGCGGAACGTCTCGCCTCGGGTCGTCAATTCATGTCGCCGGAGAACCAGGCCCTGCTACGCGAGCAGGCGGCGAGAAGCACGACCGAAAGCCATCAGACCGAGTTTCCGGAAGATTTCGTCTACGATTTCGTCGAGCCGGATACGGGTGACAGTTTTGAATTCGGCATCAACTACAAGGCTTGCGGCTTCTGCAAGCTCGCGGCGCGCCACGGCGACAAGGACATCCTGCCGAATATTTGCGGGCTCGATTTCGTCGCCTACGCAGCGCGAGGCATCCGCCTGGAGAGGACGCAGACGCTCGCGGGCGGTGCGAGCCACTGCAATTTCCGGTTCTCGCGGCTTGGGTCGGATGAGAAGGCGGAGAGTTAGGCCGCGGTCCTCATGCTCTGCGATGAAGGTGAGGCTCGATTGCCCCTGCTGTCACCTCGTCATTGCGAGCGCAGCGAAGCAATCCAGAATCGTTCCGCGGCGGCAGTCTGGATTGCTTCGCTGCGCTCGCAATGACGGAGGTTGGGGCGCTGTCCGGAGCCGACCCGCGCACATCGCCATGATGACATCCTGCTCCTGTTTTGCCCGACGAGTCAAACGCCGCCACGGACGCAGCTACACAATTTCGGGTTTTTGTAACTCGTTGAATTCCCTCACAGTCTCTACTGTGCATGGGGTTGTTTTCGCGCTTTTTGTTTTGACGGGCGGCTACTCCACCGCCTTTTCCCTCAACCGCTGTGCATAGACGTTGATCACCAGCGCTGCCAGCAGGATCAGGCCGCGGATCAGGATCTTCAGGAAGCTGTCGATGTTGACGTGGTCGAGACCGTTGTTGAGAACGCCGAGAACGAACAGCCCGACGATGGTGTTGCCGATGCCGCCGCGGCCGCCGAACAGGCTGGTGCCGCCGACCACGACGGCGGCGATGGAGTCGAGCAGATAGGTATCGAACTCGTTCTGCTGCGCGCTGCCGAAATGCGCGACACCGAGCATGCCGCCGATACCGGAGCACACCGCCGAGATCACCATGACCGCGCCGAGGATGAGCTTGACGTTGAGGCCGGAATATTCGGCCGCCTCGCGGTTGCCGCCGACCATGTAGACGTAGCGGCCGAAGCGCGTGTAGGTCAGCACCAGATGTCCGCCGAGGAGCATGATCGCTGCGACGATGACGATCCATGGGATGCCGCCGATCGATCCGGAGCCGAGCGTGGTGATCACGCCGGGCACCTTGTAGGCGATCTGGCCGCGCACCAGCAGCGCCGAGATGCCCGCCGCGATCTGCATCATAGCCAAGGTCATGATGAAGGAAGGGATGCCGATCACGGTCAGCCCCAGCGCATTGACGAGGCCGAGCAAAGCGCAGAGCAAAATCGCCAGCAGGATCGCCGCGGCGCCGGGCAGGGGAATGTTGGGAATGTTGACGTAGGATTCCTGGAGCGTGAAGTAGGCGACCGCGATGCCGGTGACGTTGGCGATGCTGGCGATCGAGAGGTCGATCTCCGCGCAAAGGATCACGAAGGTGAGGCCGACGGCGATGATGCCTGTGACGGAGACCTGCGTCAGGATGTTGCCGAGATTGTCCAGCGTCGCGAAGGAGGGACTGGCCAGCGCAAAGAAGCCGGACAGGAAGATCAGCGTCAGGAACGGGGCGATGTTGCGCATCTGCGAGCGCAGGAATGGTGCAAGGCCCCGCGCCCGCGCACTCGCCGCTGGAACTGTCTCACTGCTCGCCATGGTGCTTCTCCGTCACGCCGCTTCCAGCAGGCGGTCCTTGCTGACCAGCTCGTTCGTGAATTCGCGCACCAATGCGCCGCGCTTGAGCACAAGGATGCGGTCGGCCAGCGACAGCACCGTTTCCGGCTCGGTCGACAGCACGATGATCGCGAGCCCCTTGGCGCGGAGATCGCGGACGATGTTGATGACGTCGTTCTTGGCACCGACATCCATGCCGCGGGTGGGCTCGCACAGCACGAGGAGCTTGGGCGGGTAGGTCAGCCATTTCGCCAGCGCGACTTTCTGCTGATTGCCGCCGGAGAGCATGCCGAGATCGAGCCCGACCACCGGCGGCCTGATCTGGAGCTGCTCGACCTGGCGCTGGGCAATGTCGCGCTCCTGCGCCGGCTTGAGCAGCAGCGCCGAGATGCGATCGAGAATACTGATCGAGATGTTCTTGTAGACCGGCTCCTGGTGAAACAGCATCGCGCGCCGGCTCTCGGGCACCAGCGCCACGCCGGCGCGCCGCGCCGCAGCCGTGCTCGCGAAGGTCTTGGGCTTGCCCTCGACCGCGAGCGTGCCGCCGTCCGGCTTTAGCTTGCCGAACAGGATGCGGGACAGCTCCTGCTGGCCGCAGCCCATGAAGCCGTAGATGCCGAGCACTTCGCCGGCGCGCGCCTCGAAGGAGATGTCCTTCAGGCTGCGGGCCAGCGACAGCTGGTCGACCTTCAGAACCACCGAGCTGTCGCTCGGCCGCGGCAGCATCAGATCGTCGCTATAGCTGTGCTCGAGCGCTTCGCCACCGCGACCGATCATGGCCTCGATCAGCGCGCCCTTGCTGGTCGCAGCACTTGCCGTCTCCGCGACCTTCCGTCCGTTGCGGAACACGGTCACCGTGTCGGACACCCGAAGAATGTCTTCGATGAAATGCGAGATGAAGACGATCGCCGTGCCTTCCTCGCGCAGCCGCCGCAGCGTTGCGAACAGTCGCTCGACCTCGGGCGGGGAGAGGGCGGAGGTCGGCTCGTCCAGGATGACGATGCGCGCGCCGGAGAACAGCACGCGCGCGATCTCGATCAGCTGCTGGAGCCCGATGGGTAAGTCGCCCAGCCTGCTCATCGGATCGACGTCGATGCCGAAGCGGGCGAGCTGCTCGCCGGCCTCGCGCGCCATCCGCCGCCATTGCACCAGGCCGAGGGCGTTGGTCGGCTGGTTGCCCAGAAACACGTTCTCCGCGACCGTGAGGTCGGGCGCGACCGAGAGCTCCTGGTGCACCATGGCGATGCCGGCGCTGTGGGCATCGCGGGCCGAGCGGAAATGCGTCTGCTGTCCGTCGATCAGGAAGCGGCCGGAGAATTCGGTGTGCACGCCGGCGATGATCTTCATCAGCGTGCTTTTTCCCGCGCCGTTCTCGCCGACGAGACCATGGATCTCGCCGGGTGAAAGCGCGAAGTCGACACCACGAAGCGCTTCGACGCCGCCGAAGCTCTTCGTGATGCCCTGCAGTTCCAGGATGGGCGAACGATCCTCTCGCATGGAGACTCAGATCAGGAAATGATCCTGCATCCACTGCATGCCGGCGGCGTTGGCCTTGGTGACGACCGGTCCGTCGGTGACGACGTTCTTGGGGATGCCCTGTCCGCTCTTTTCGCCGCCGACCACGGCGGAAACGCCCGCGATGACGGCGCCGCCATGAATCCGGCAGGACGGATTGCGAACGGTGGCGAACATGCGGCCTTCGCTGACGGCCTGGATCGCCGGCGGCATCGCGTCGACACCGCCGATCAGGATGTTGGTGCGGCCCCGCGCCTTCATGATGTTGGCAGCGGCGAGCGCCATGTCGTCATTGTGGAAGAACGCCGCGTCGATCTGCGGATACTTCGTCAGGTAGGTTTCCCAGAGACGTGCAGTCTTCGACACATCCCAGTCGGCCGGCTGGGTGTCGAGGACCTCGATCCCGGGGAATTGCTTCACGACATTGTTGAAGCCCTTCGCGCGTCCTTGCGCGCCGGTATGTCCGAGGGCTCCTTGCGTCATGATGATCTTTCCCTTGCCGCCCATGGCGTTGCACAGCGCCTGCGTCACGGAGGCGCCCATGAACTCGTTGTCGGGGGCGAGGAAGGAGTGGACGTTGATCTGGTCCAGCGGCGCGATCAGCGTGTCCATGTCGATCACCGGCGTGCCGGCGTCGATCATCTTCTGCACCGGCTGGGTGAGGGTGCCGATGCCGAAAGCCTGGATCGCGACGAAGTCCCATTTCTGCGAGGCCATGTTGTCAATAGCCGCGCGCTGCTTGACGGCATCGAGCTGGCCGTCGAACCAGGTGACCTCGACATTGAACAGCTTGCCCCAGAATTCCGCGGCCTGCTTGCCCTGCGCGCACCAGGTCGCCTGGAGTCCTGCGTTGGAGAACGCCGCCTTCAGCGGCTTCTCGCTGCGTCCGACTTCGGCTGCAAGGGCGGGGTTAATGCCCATGCTGCCGAGGATGGCAGTCGCGGCGCCGGCGGTTGCTGCCGCCTGAAGAAGATCGCGCCTCGTCGTCGAGAAATCTTTCGTCCCGGACATCGCTCGCTCCCATACAGTTTTATCTTCGGCGCGTCATTGATTGCGCGACCGATGACCGAAAGTGTCTCACAAGAGTTGGTGCCACTCAATCCGCAATCAACGGCGGGATTGCCGCGAGCCCGCGTTGGTGCAGCGCAAAGCGTCAGGCCTGAACGGCGGCGAACGCGTCGATCTCGATGAGCAGTCGGTCCCAGGCCTGCGCGATGTCCGGCGACCATTCATCGCGCAGCAGATCGCGCAACGTATCCCTGATGACGGCGAAGAAGGCGGTGAACAGCTCGCGCGGCGTGCCGTAGCCATCGTGCGAGGCGACCTCGCACGCGATCAGCCGGAATTGCCCACGGCGATCACCGGCGAAGTCGAGAATCGCCTCGATCGTGAGCGCCAGCATCGATCCCATCACGAGTTCGCAGCCCTGCGTGCGGAACATCGCCCGCGTTTCGGGATGCTGTTCGAACAGCCGTTGATAGACATGTGGCGTGAGATCGGTGCAGCGCGAGGCTGCAAGTTCAAAGCTCTGTTCGATCGGATTGGGAGAAGCATTCATCGGTGCTTTAGCCCCGCAGACAAAAAAAGAGCGGGGCCCTAGCCCCGCTCGAAAATTGTGTCGACCCTATTATCCCCGATTCTAAGATTTGATCTTGATTGGCGGGGCGACGCTGCATTTTGCGCGTCAGGGGCTCCTCCCGAGACTTGGACCACCAGACTTCGACCTCGCGGCCAGCCTGAGCAAGGGGATGCTAGATCAACTTTTCTCACTTGTCATCATTTTCGGCAACGAATGTTCAAAATTCGAGCAATTGACGAAATGATCGGGCTTTCGGCTCTGTAAGCACATGACAAATATAAGAAATCTGTGGATGGGGCCGGGTGCTCGACTGCCTCAAATGCCGGAGGTTCCCTCCCGCGCGCGGCCGGACCACAGTTTTCCGGGAAGTTTGCGCTGGATTAAGGAGGCGGCGGAACCGGGCTCGACTCGGCCATCCGCCGGTGTTTAGTTAGTAGACGAACAAACGGTTCGGCGGATGCGCGCACGGCTGCAAAAATTCCTCCCCCTGGTCCTGCTCGCTTTGGTGATGCAGGTGCTGGCGCCGATTGCCGCCTGTCTGGCGGCCGGCCAGTCCGTGGCCGATCCGCTTTCTGCTGCCGTCATCTGCCATAGCGCGAGCGAGCAGGGCGGCCTGAACGATCCGGCGGGTACGCCGGTCGCACATGCCGGTGCGTGCGCCCTCTGTTGCCTGGCGCAGATGGGCGCGTCGCTCGATTCGCCGCCGCACGCCGCGCTCTCCGTTCCCTTCCGCCACGCGGAGCGCGTGGTGTGGCACGCGGCGGAGGCATCCGCCGGCGCGGCCCATAAAGGCACAAACGCGCAGGCGCGCGCGCCGCCTCAATTTTCCTGACGACTCTCGTGATCGCCGCGGTCCGCCGCAGGCGATTGATGCTGTCGAATGGCCGGAGAGAAAGCCCGGCGTCAGGAATGCCCCATGTTACGTTGTCATGCCCGCCGTGGTGTGAGCGTCGTTGCCATTCAGGCCGCGCTGCTTGCGTCGTCGAGCGGAGCCTTTGCCCAAGGCAGCAGCGCAGTGCTGCCGCCAATCACCGTTGAAGCGCCTCAGCAGAAACGTGCGCCGGCGGTCCGACCGCCACGCAATTCTGCGCGATCGGCCCGCGTCACGCGAAGCCTGCGGACGACCCCATCCCCGCAGCAAACCGCGAGCGAACAGAGTGCCGGGGCTCCGGGTGCCCTGACGGTTCTGACGGCGCAACAAGCGCTGGCGGAGATTAACCAGGCTCCGGGCGGCGTGGCGCTCGTCTCGGCCGAGGCGTACAGGAACTCGACGCCTTCCAACACGATCAAGGATGTTCTGGATTACGTGCCCGGCGTGTACGCCCAGCCTAAATGGGGCGACGACACCCGCCTTTCGATTCGCGGGTCCGGCCTGTCGCGCAATTTTCATCTGCGCGGTGTGCAGCTCTATATGGACGGCATTCCGATCAACACTGCGGATGGCTATGGCGATTTCCAGGAGATCGATCCGAGCGCCTACAAATATGTCGAAGTCTTCAAGGGCGGCAACGCGCTTCAGTTCGGCGCCAATTCGCTGGGAGGCGCGATCAACTTCGTGACCCCGACCGGCCGCGACTCGTTTCCGAATGGTGTGTCCTTCGACGTCGGCGGATTCGGCTACAAGCGACTTCAGGCGAACGCAGGCGGCGTCAACGGGCCGTGGGATGGTTTCGTGACCGCTTCCACGCAGGCCGCAGACGGATTTCGCGATCACAGTTTTGGCTCGAGCAACCGTTTGAGCGGCAATATTGGGTATCAGTTCTCCCCGGATGTCGAGACCCGGTTCTACCTCAATGCCAACGAAGTGCGGCAGCGAATCCCCGGTACCGTGACCAAGACGTCCGCTTTGACCGATCCGGAAGCTGCTGCACCCGCGAATGTTGCGATGGATCAGCAGCGCAACATCGATACTGTCAGGCTCGCCAACAAGACCACCGTTCGTTTCGATGACACCAAAGTCGAATTCGGCGCCTTTGGCGTCGATCGGCATTTGATGCATCCGATTTTCCAGTGGCTGGACTACCGTTACAAGGACTATGGAGGATTTGCGAAGATCACGGATGACCGCACCATTGGCGGCTTCCGCAACAAGTTGGTCGCGGGCGTAAATGTGCTGAACGGCAGCATCGACAACCAGCAGTTCGCCAACATTGGCGGGCAGAAGGGCGCGCTGCTTTCTTCCTCGATCGATCGGTCGGAGAATACCTCCGCCTATGTCGAAGACAGCTTCTACGTCATTCCAAATCTTGCAGTTATCGGCGGCACGCAATTTCTGTACGCGACCCGCAATCGGCAGGATCGTTTCCTCAGCGACGGGGATCAATCGGGGGCAACGCGCTTTAATCTCTGGTCGCCGAAAGGCGGCCTGTTGTGGCAAATCGATCCGAGCTGGCAGGCCTTCGCCAATGTCTCGCGGAGTGCCGAGGTGCCGAGCTTTGGCGAAAGCGCGATTGGTCCCGGCATTCCGACGCTCCCGTTCACCAGCATCCGCCCGCAGATTGCGACCACGTACGAAATCGGGACTCGCATGAAGCGACCTGATTACGCCTGGGAACTGACGGCCTACCGGGCCAACATTCGCGACGAATTGCAATGCCTCTATAGTGCTTTCGGCAATTGCAATGTGACCAATGCCGATCGCACCATCCATCAGGGCATCGAAGCCGGCGCGAGCGCAGCAATCTTTCGTGACATCTTCGTCAACGGCCCGGCTCCGGACAAGATCTGGCTGAATGTCGCTTATTCCTTCAGCGACTTCCGCTTCGACAAAGATCCGACCTTCGGAAACAATCGATTGCCGGGAGCTCCAAATCACTACCTGCGCGCGGAGCTTCTCTACAAGCACCCTTTCGGGTTCTATGTTGGACCCAACATCGAATGGGTGCCACAGGCCTACTTCGTCGACAGCATGAACACGCTGACGACAGAGCCTTACGCCCTGTTGGGATTGAAAGCCGGCTTCGACAATGGTGGCCCGATGTCTGCCTACATCGAGGGGCGCAATCTCACCAACAAGACCTACATAGCCAGCGCGAGCATCATCGATCGAGCGACGGCGACGTCGGCATTGTTTGAGCCGGGTACGGGACGGGCAGTGTACGCTGGAATGAGGTATCGATGGTGACGTGCAAATGGGCGCTTGGGTCTATATTCGGCTCCGCGGCAGGCCGGCATTCCGAATGCCGATGCTGACGGTGGCGGAAGGTCGTCGTGGAAGAAGGCAGGGCCATTCTCGGCCCGATCAATCGCGAAAGAGGCAATCAACATGAAGACTATCGGACGAACTCTCCTCGCAATTTCACTGTTGCTGACCGCCTGTGCCGTCGCGCAGGCCGAGGACGTCAAGGCCGGCGATCTCGTCATCTCGCAGGCGTGGAGCCGGGCGACACCAGGCGGCGCCAAGGTGGCCGGCGGCTATCTCACGATCGAGAATAAGGGCACAGTGGCCGACAAGCTGGTCAGCGTTTCCGCCGATATCGCGGGGAAGGCTGAGGTCCACGAGATGGCGATGGACAATGGCGTGATGAAGATGCGCCTGCTCGACAAGGGGCTCGTGATCGATCCCGGCAAGACGGTGAAGTTCGCCCCCGGCGGCTACCACCTCATGCTTCAGGAGCTGAAGGGCCCCTTCAAGCAGGGCGACAAGGTGCCGGTGACACTTCAGTTCGAGAAGGCCGGCAAGGTCGCCGTCTCCCTCGACGTCCAGGGCGTCGGCGCCCAGGCGCCCGGCGATAGCGGACACATGATGAAGAAAATGCCGGATCATTCGGGAATGAAGATGTGATGAAACAGATCAAGCCTTCCATGACAATGCATCGAATCCTTGCGAGTCTGATCGGGGCGCTCGCAGCGTCGCCCGCGGCGGCGCATATCACGCTAGAGACCAAACAGGCGGCGGTCGGCTCCTACTATAAGGCCGTCTTCGCTGTGCCGCACGGCTGCAAGGGTTCACCCACGGTGAAGATCCGGGTGCAGATTCCGGAAGGCGTGATCGCGGTGAAGCCGATGCCGAAGGCGGGTTGGACCGTGGATATCGTCGAGGGCAAATACGCCAATGAGTACGACTACCACGGCAACAAGCTTTCCTCCGGCGTCAAGGAGGTGGCCTGGTCCGGCGGCAAGCTGCCGGACCACAATTACGATGAGTTCGTCATCAGCAGCTTCCTCACCACGAGCCTGAAGCCGAATACGACGCTGTATTTCCCCGTCGTCCAGGAATGCGAGATGGGCGTCAGCCGCTGGATCGAGATTCCCGCGGATGGAACCGGGCATTCGCACGAGGACAAGTCACCGGCGCCTGGCCTGAAACTCCTGCCGAAACCCTGATGCGCCTGCTCGCCGCGCTCGCGACGCTGCTCCTCTTTGTCGGCTTCGCGACCGGCGCCTCGGCGCACGCGGCGCTGGTCGCGGTCGAGCCGGCGCGCGGCAGCATGCTCGCGAGCGCGCCGAAGACGGTGGAGTTGCGCTTCAACGAGACGGTGACGCCGGGCGCGATCCAATTGATCGACGGCGCGGGCAGGGCGCGGGATTTGCGCGTCAACGCATCGGGCGAGACCATCTCGGTTGCGATGCCGGCGGACATGCCGCAGGGCACGGCGGTCGTCAGCTACCGCGTGATCTCGCAGGATGGCCATCCCGTCGCGGGATCGGTGATCTTCTCGATCGGCATGCCGACGGGGACGCAACCTCCCGCAACCGCCGATGCCGGATTGAACGTGCTGATCTGGCTGGTGCGGGTCGGTCTCTATCTTGGCCTGTTCGTCGGCGTCGGCGGCGTGTTCTTTGTACGCTGGGTTGCGTGGTCGATGACCGGCATAACCATTCCGTGCGTGGCGCTCGCCATCGGCGTCCCGAGCGCGGTGGTGTCCCTTGGTGTGTTGGGGCTTGATCTCCTCGGCCTACCGCTATCCGCTCTCGCGACGATGGCTCCCTGGAAAGTCGCATCCGGGACCAGCGCGGGCCCGGCCTTGCTCGTGGCCGTCGCTGCAATGCTGTTCGCATTGCTGGCGCTAGGCAGCGCGTGGTGCGCGCGCGCTCTGGCGATCATTGCCTTCGTCGGCGTCGGCTTGTCGCTGGCCATGACCGGGCACGCTGCTACGGCACCGCCCGAACTGTTGACCCGGCCGGCAATCTTTCTCCACGGTCTCGGTGTCGCCTTCTGGATTGGGGCCCTTGCGCCGCTGGTCGCCCTGTTGTCAAAGCGACCTGCCGCGACATTGCCCGTCGTGAACCGCTTTTCTCGCATCGCCGCGTCTGCCGTTGGCGTTCTCGCATTGACGGGCCTCGCGCTCGCCATCGTCCAGCTTGAAAAGCCGTCCGCATTGGTCGAGACACGCTACGGGCTTATCCTCTCGATCAAACTCGTGCTGGTCCTCGTGCTGCTGGCGCTTGCCGCGCTCAACCGCTTCCGCCTGACCCCAGCGCCGGCCGGGGATCACAAGGCCGCGCCGGCACTGAGGCGCTCGATCGTACTCGAATGCGCCATCGCGCTAGGCATCTTCGCCGTCGTGGCCGGTTGGCGCTTCACGCCGCCGCCGCGGACGATCATTCCGGAGACGCCGCTGGCGATCCACATCCACACCGACAGGGCGATGTTTCAGGTCCTGGTCTCGCCGGGCAAGGCGGGTATCGACGATTTCGTCCTGCAGCTCATGACCGGCGAGGGGGCGGTGCTCGAGGCCAAGGAGGTGACGCTGACGCTAAGCCTGCCCGAACGCGGCATCGAGCCGATGGAGCGGAACGCCTCGCGCGGGCCGGACCGCTACTGGCACGTGCGCAAGGTCGAGCTGCCCTTTGCCGGCCGCTGGCATGTGCGGATCGACGCGCTGGTGACCGATTTCGAGAAGATCACGCTGGAGGACGAGTTCGAGGTGGCGGCGCCCTGAACCCGGCTCTTCGGCACCTCGCGTCGAAGGTGAAGTCGACGGAAAATGACAGGAATTCCGCTGTGTTAGCGGGTTTTCCTCATTCCCGGTCTTGTGTTTTGGCTCCCAATCCGGTTTCACTGCAAGCCATCACTGATTCCTCGAGTATTGCCATGCGGTTGTCGCGGTTCTTTCTGCCCATCCTGAAGGAAAATCCGAAAGAGGCGGAGATCGTCTCGCATCGGCTGATGCTGCGCGCCGGCATGATCCGGCAGGAGGCCGCCGGTATCTATGCCTGGCTGCCGCTCGGCTTCCGCGTCTTGAAGAAGATCGAGCAGATCGTGCGCGAGGAGCAGGACCGCTCCGGCGCGCTGGAACTGTTGATGCCGACGCTGCAGCTTGCCGACCTCTGGCGCGAGAGCGGCCGCTACGATGCCTATGGCCCCGAGATGCTGCGCATCGCCGACCGGCACAAGCGCGAGCTGCTGTACGGGCCGACCAACGAGGAAATGATCACCGAGATCTTCCGCGCCTATGTGAAGTCCTACAAGAGCCTGCCGCTCAATCTCTATCATATTCAATGGAAATTCCGCGACGAGCAGCGCCCGCGCTTCGGCGTGATGCGCGGCCGCGAGTTCCTGATGAAGGACGCCTATTCGTTCGACCTCAACGAGGCCGCGGCGCGCGTCGCCTACAACAAGATGTTCGTTGCGTATTTGCGCACCTTCGCGCGGATGGGGCTGAAGGCGATCCCGATGCGCGCCGAGACCGGCCCGATCGGCGGCGACCTCAGCCACGAGTTCATCGTGCTCGCCGAGACCGGCGAATCCGGCGTGTTCATCAATCGCGACGTGCTGGACCTGCCGGTGCCGGGCGAGGACGTCGATTATGAGAGCGATTTGACGCCGATCATCAAGCAATGGACCTCGGTCTATGCGGCGACGGAAGACGTTCACGACGCCGGGCGCTTCGAGCAGGAAGTGCCCGCGGACAAGCGGGTGAACACCCGCGGTATCGAGGTCGGGCAGATCTTCTATTTCGGCACGAAGTATTCCGACGCGATGAAGGCGCTGGTGGCGGGCCCCGATGGTGTCGACGTGCCGATCCATGGCGGCTCCTACGGCGTCGGCGTCTCCCGCCTGCTCGGCGCCATCATCGAGGCCTGCCATGACGATGCCGGCATCAAATGGCCGGAGGCCGTTGCCCCGTTCCGGGTGTCGATTCTCAACCTCAAGCAGGGCGATGCCGCGGTCGATGCGGCCTGCGAGAAGCTCTACGCGGAGCTGTCCGCCAAGGGCGTCGACGTGCTCTACGACGACACCGACCAGCGCGCCGGAGCCAAATTCGCCGCCGCCGACCTGATCGGCATCCCCTGGCAGATCATGATCGGGCCGAAAGGGCTCGCCGACGGCAAGGTCGAGCTCAAGCGGCGAAGTGACGGCGCCCGCGAGACCATGTCGCCTGCGGACGCGGTCGCAAGACTTGTGGGCTGATAAGGCTGGTCGGCTGAATATTGTTCATCGCCCGAGATCGCGGCCGCCAATCCGGCCACATTTGACCCCGAATCATGGGACTATCGAGCGATGGATGAGACCATGAGCGAAACTGTTCAAACCGCGCCTTTTGCGCCATTCGAGTGGATGCTGTCGGCGCGTTACTTGCGGGCGCGCCGCAAGGAGGGATTCATCTCGGTCATCGCCGGGTTCTCCTTCCTCGGTATCATGCTGGGCGTGGCGACGCTGATTATCGTCATGGCCGTCATGAACGGCTTCCGCAAGGAGCTGCTCGACAAGATCCTCGGGCTCAACGGCCACATCCTGGTCCAGCCGCTGGAATCGCCGCTGACCGACTGGAAGGACGTCGCTGACCGCCTCAGCCAGGTCCAGGGCATCCGGCTCGCAGCGCCCGTGGTGGATGGCCAGGCGCTGGCGTCATCGCCCTGGAACGCCTCCGGCGTGCTGGTGCGCGGCATCCGCTCCGACGACCTCAACAACCTCACCTCGATCGCCAAGAACATCAAGCAGGGCTCGCTCGAGGGCTTTGACGACGGGCAGGGGGTCGCGATCGGCCGGCGCCTCGCTGACCAGCTGTCGCTGCACGCCGGCGACAGCATCACGCTGGTGGCGCCGAAGGGCGCGGTCACCCCGATGGGCACGACACCGCGCATCAAGCCGTACAAGATCGCCGCGGTGTTCGAGATCGGCATGTCGGAGTATGATCTCGGCTTCGTGTTCATGCCGCTCGCGGAGGCGCAGGCCTATTTCAACCGCAGCAACGACGTCACCTCGATCGAGGTCTTCACCACCAATCCGGATCAGATCGTCGCGTTCCGCCAGGCCGTGACGGAGGCGGCGGGGCGGCCGGTGTTCCTGGTCGATTGGCGCCAGCGCAACTCGACCTTCTTCAACGCGCTCCAGGTCGAGCGCAACGTGATGTTCCTGATCCTCACAATGATCGTGCTGGTCGCGGCGCTCAACATCGTGTCCGGCCTGATCATGCTGGTGAAGGACAAGGGCAGCGACATCGCGATCCTGCGCACGATGGGAGCCTCGCAAGGCTCGATCATGCGCATCTTCCTGATCACGGGCGCTTCGATCGGCGTGGTCGGTACGATGGTCGGCTTCATCGTCGGGCTGGTGATCTGCCTCAACATCGAGTCGATCCGGCAATTCCTGTCCTGGCTGACCAGCACCGAACTGTTTTCGCCAGAACTCTATTTCCTGTCGAAGCTGCCCGCCGAGATCGACATCGGCGAGACCTCGGCCGTCGTCATCATGGCGCTGACGCTGTCGTTCCTGGCGACGCTGTATCCGTCCTGGCGCGCTGCGCGCCTCGATCCCGTCGAAGCGCTGCGGTACGAGTGAGGGGCTGATGGAGAGCCAGGGGGCGGAAGATGTACCGGTCATTTATCTCCACGAGATAAAGCGCCAGTACTTGCAGGGCGAGGTGCCGCTGACGATCCTCGACGGCGCCAAGCTCGCGCTGTGGGCGGGCCAGTCCGTCGCGCTGGTGGCGCCGTCCGGCTCGGGCAAGTCGACGCTGCTGCACATTGCGGGGCTGTTGGAAGCGCCCGATTCCGGCGAGGTCTACGTTAACGGCGCGCCGACCTCGCAACTGCCCGACATCGAGCGCACCCAGCTTCGCCGCACCGACATCGGCTTCGTCTACCAGTCGCACCGGCTGCTGCCGGAGTTCTCGGCGCTGGAGAACGTGATGATGCCGCAGATGATCCGCGGCCTCAAGAAATCCGAGAGCGTCAAGCGCGCGAAGGAGATCCTTGGCTATCTCGGCCTCGGCGAGCGCATCACGCACCGTCCGTCCGAGCTGTCGGGCGGCGAGCAGCAGCGCGTTGCGATCGCGCGCGCGGTGGCCAATGCGCCGCGGGTGCTGTTTGCGGACGAGCCGACCGGCAATCTCGATCCGCACACCGCGGACCACGTCTTTCAGGCCCTGATGCAGCTCGTCAAGGCGACCAAGGTCTCCATGCTGATCGCGACCCACAACATGGAGCTCGCCGGTCGCATGGACCGCCGCGTGTCGTTGTCGAACGGCCAGGTGGTCGAGCTCGAGTAAAAACCCTCGAAAACAACCCCATGCACAGTAGCCAAGTGCTTGGCCGGACTGACGAAAAAAATGGTCGACAGCACGCCCGGGGCGCTCAAGGCCGGATCACCGTCAATTTGAACGGCCCGCCATTGGCGGCCGCATGTTCCACGGCCTCGTTGGCATGGTCGAGGTCGAAGGCGGTGGCCTCGTACTCCTCCAGCCTGAGCAGTCCCGCGCGCACCAGCGCGATCAGGCGGCCTGCCGCATCCGGCGGGTACATCCAGACGCCGCGGATGCTGATGCAGTTGCGCATGATCCAGGGGTAGGGCAGTTCGAGCCCCGCGCCGCCGGCCATGCCGACGCCGCCCATCAGCACGACACGGCCGTAAGGACGCACCGTCATGATCGCCGCGCGCACCACATTCGTGCTCACCGAGGGCGGCATGATGTCGAGCACGCAGTCGATGGGCCCTCGCGCCGCGCGCTTCATGCTCTCGCGGTCGTCGTCCTCGTTGCCGGAGAGCCTGACCGGCTTGACGCGGTCGCCGAAGCGGCGGACGAGGTCGGCCAGGATCTTGTCGTTGCGGCCGGGCGCGACCACGCAGGCCGCGCCCATCGCGAGCGCGACCGAGACGGCTGCGCTGCCGAAATTGCCGGTGGCCCCGCTCACCAGCACGGTCTCGCCGGGCTGAAGGTTGGCGGCGAGGAAACCGCCATAGGGCACCAGCAGCGTCCCCAGCGCGCACCATCCCGTGGCTTCGTCGGACGTGATTTGGCCTAGGGGCTTTACGTTCTCCGTCGGCACTCGCATCTGCTCGGCAAACGAGCCGTGGCGAAAATGCTGCTGCAGGCGCATGGCGCCGGCACCGGGAGCAGTGAGTCCTTGCAGGGCAATGTCGGGCGCTGCGGCGTCGTCGCGCGAGCGCACCGTCGGATCGCAGAACACCCAATCGCCAACGCTGAGCTTCGTCGCGTCCGGGCCGATGGCGCGGACCCGGCCGATGCCGCCAGGCCCGGGGATGATCGGCAGCTCGAGCGCATAGTTGCGCACCCCGCTGAAGACCTCGTTCATGTAGGACAGCACCCGCGTTGCGATGACGTCCACGATGACCTCGCCCGTGCCGAGCACTGGTTCGGGTGCATTCTCGATCACGAGCGGAGATCCCAGGGATTTGAGTACGGCGGCTTTCATGGTGGTCACCTCATGTTCGGGTGATGTCCATATGCACCGCCTTCCCAGGGCCAGGAAGGCCTGGTATTATCCTAGTATTCCCTAGGCCCTCCATCGAGGCACGTCACCATGGCCGATCCACGCCGCGTCGAATTCGGCGACTTTCTCAGGTCCCGCCGCGAAAAGCTGTCGCCGAAGACGGTCGGGCTTCCTGCCGGCCGGCGGCGCCGCACCGCGGGCCTGCGCCGCGAAGAGGTGGCGCAGCTCGCCGGCATCGGCGTCGATTGGTACATCCGCCTCGAGCAGGGCCGCACCGTCAGCCCCTCGGTCACCACCATCGACGCGCTGGCGCGTGCGCTACGCTTGACCAAGACCGAGCACGCCCATCTCAAGGCACTGGCCCGCGACGGCGACAGGCGCGCGTTCACGCGCGAGATCGTGCCGCCGCCAATTCGGCGGATGATCGAAAGCCTGAAGCAGCCGGCCTACATCACGGGGCGGCGCTGGGACGTGCTGGCCTGGAACGCGGCGGCCGAGGAGATCTTCGGGTTCGGACAATTGCCCGAACAGGACCGCAACACGCTGCTGCTGGTGCTGACGAACAAGCAGACGCGAAAGTTCTACGGTGCCGGCTGGGCGGATGTCGCGAAGAGCATGGTTGCGATGTTTCGCGCCACTCACGACGTCTGGGCCGGCGATCCTGCCTTTACGGAATTGCTGACGCGGCTGCGCCAGGGCAGTCCGGAATTCGTCAAATGGTGGGAAGCGCACGAGATCCGCAGCACCGCCGCGGGCCTCAAGACCATGAACCATCCGACCAAGGGCGTGCTCCGGTTCGAGCACACCAGCTTTCAGGCCAATGACGATCCGGCGCTGAAGCTCGTGATCTACACGCCGGTTTAGTTGCGGAAGCATAAGGCCCAAGCTCGTCACGTATGACGGTCGATGATCTGAAGCAGCCGGTCGCAGGATGCCTCGATCCTCTTGTGGGGAGATGTGGCGACGCCCAGCAACAGGCCGGATCGCGCCGAGGCCGCAGATGCATGCCATAGCGACAGGGGCGTGGGCGCCAATCCAAACGATGCCGCTTCCCGCGCGATCGCGACGTCGGAGGTTCCGTCCGGCAGTCTCAGGACCGCGGCCAATCCGGCGATCGCAACGTCCTTGGCGCGCGCCTTGAGGCATTTCAGCAGCGCATCGCCTTGCGCGGCATAGGCCCGCTTCGTGCGTCGAAGATGCCGTAGATAGTGGCCGTCGCGGATGAATTCGGCGGTTGCGATCTGTACGGAAGCCCCGGGCGCCGGAGCGAGGCATGCCGCAACCTCGGCAAAACGGGAAGCCAGCGAGGCGGGTGCAACGACGAAGCCCAGCCGCAAGGCAGGGGTCAGGGTCTTGCTGAAAGACCCGATGTGAATAACGCGCCCGAAACGATCGAGAGAGGCGAGCGCCGGTGTGGCCCGCCCCCTCAGCTGAAGCTCGCTCAGATAGTCGTCCTCGATCACCCACACCCGTTCCTGGGCTGCCCAGTCGAGAAGACGCGAACGTCGTGCCAGCGACAAGGTGGAGCCAAGCGGTGCCTGCTGTCCCGGGGTCACGACGACCAGTGCAGCATCAGGAGCGTGTTTCAGGCCGTAACCCACGTCAATGCCGTTCGCGTCGACCGGGATCGGCGTGATCGACAACCTTGCAAGCTCAAGGCCGTGCCTCGTGAAGGGGAAGCCCGGGTCCTCCATCCAGACCTTCTTCTGCTCGAGGCCGAGAACCCGCAGTGCCAGTCCGAGCCCGCTGCTGAAGCCGCCGGTGATAATGATCTGCGACGGTGCACATTCGATCCCCCGCGCCAGCGCGAGATAGGCCGCAATGTCGCGCCTCAATTCCAGCTCGCCGCGCGGATCCCGATAGATGGCCGGTGCGCTGGTTTCCGCGCGCACCGCCCGTGTGCGCATCCTCGCGAACAGCTTGGCAGGAAAGGTCTCGTGAGCGGGCACACCCATCTGGAAAACGGCCGGTCCCGCAGTGAGCTCCTGGTACATCTCCATGAACGAGCCGGGGTGGGGAGCTGCTTCCTGCCGAGGGGGAAAGGCGGGTCGATCCGCGACGTGCGTTCCGGTCGCGCGCGACGCGACGATCAGTTGCGCGGATGAGAGTTTTTCGTAAGCCGAACGCACGGTGCCGCGCGCGACACCCAGCTGAGCCGCCAAATCCTGCCAGGACGGCAGACGAGCTCCCGGCGCGAGCACGCCGCTCTCGATGGCAGCTCCGATACCTCTGCGGATTTGTTCCGCCAATGGCGTCTTCGCAGATCGATCGAGCTCCAGCCGCAGCGGTTTGACCATGCCTCCGTGGTACACGATTTTTGTCCATTCTTGGTGCTTTTTTGTAGACCAGCGCAGAGACATTTATCGGACAAGGAAAGTATCCGGCGCCAGCCGCCGAACAGAACCGATCATGGAGTATGAAAATGGCTAAGCGTCTCGATTACGACCGCATCGCACCCGCAGGCATGAAAGCGCTCGGCGGCCTTTACGGCTATGTCATGCAGAGCAATCTTCCTGCAACGCTCGTCACTCTGGTCTATCTGCGCATTTCGCAGATCAACAATTGCGCCTACTGCCTCGACATGCACACGCGCGATCTGCTGAAGAGCGGACAGAAGATCGAAAAGATCGCGCTGGTGCAGGCCTGGGCGGAAGGCGGGCATCTGTTCGACGAGCGGGAGCGTGCCGCCCTCGCATGGGCCGAAACGGTGACCCGCGTGGCCGAAACCGGCATCCCTGATCAAGCTTACGAGGCTGCCCGCGCCGTCTTCGAGGAGCGCGAGCTCGTCGATCTCACCATCGCGATCGGCCTGATGAACGCCTACAATCGCATGGCAATCAGCTTCCGAAATACGCCGCAGGCCGCGAAGGAGGAGATGGCAGCCTGACCGCGGTGCCGGACGGCAAGAGGGTGGACACATGCCTTCGACTGCGACGGCATGTCCTGAGATCTCAGCGATGCAAGGCAGGAGCTTGATATGACCATCGCAATTTCCGGCGTGAAGATTCCCGACAGCAAGATTGCACGGGAGGCTGCCGAGCTGGTGCGCCAGTACGAAAACGACATGTTGTTCAACCACTCGGTCCGCGTCTTTGTATTCGGCGCGATCAAGGGACATCGGCAAAATCTAAAATTCGATTCCGAGCTGCTCTACATCGCGGCGCTGTTCCACGATCTCGGACTCGTCGACCATTACCACACGCAGGCCAAGCGGTTTGAAGTTGATGGCGCCGATGCCGCCCGCGAATTTCTGAGGGGGCACGGCATTGACGAGCCAAAAGCCGATCTGGTTTGGGAGGCGATCGCGTTACATACGACACCTGGAATTCCACAATACATGCGGCCGGAAATCGCTCTCACGAATGCGGGTGTTTTGGTCGACGTCGTGGGGATTGGCTATGATGAATACACGCCAGAGCAGCGCGACCAGGTGACCACCGCATTTCCGCGCGGTGATTTCAAGAACGAGTTCCTTCAGATACAAACCTGCTCGGCCATGAAGAAGCCGCAGACCACATTCGGCACGGTCAATTTCGATTACATTGAAGATCACGATCCCACGTTTCACAAGCCGAACGCGTGCACGCGCATTCGCAACACGCCCTGGCAGAGCTGAGCCCCTTCGGCGCGGTGTTCGAGTCTTGCCTCGTTGAACTTACGGCGACGGGGTGGTCGGGAGCGTTACGCCGGGGTTCGGCCGCGGAAGGGCCGGCCAAGGGCTTTTCGGAGCCGGCGTCGCCGCCGCGCATGACGCCGCAAGCTGCGGCCACACTGACGTCAGGCCGCTCAAGTCGATGTCGAATTTTGTGATGTCCGCCTTGTCGTCGGATATCAGCGTGGTCTCGCGGACATGCAGGGAGCGGGACGCCAGTATCGCCTTGACCATGTCGGGATCGATGCTGCCGCGCCAGACTTCATATTTTCCGGCCCGCAATGCAGACCCTTCGGCCCTCTTCTCCGGAGCGGCGTCGGCCGTCACCAGGATGGTGCTCTTGCCGACGGCCGTCTCGTCGATCTCGCCCGCGAATGTCAGCGGCACGCGCTTTCCGCTTTCGCAGGACAGACGCCATTCCATGGGCCGGAACGACGCGCCGTTCTCCTTCTTCAGCATCGCGAACTTGCGGACGAAGGGGCGCGCTTCCTTTTCCAGCTTCCACGCCGTTTCGGCAAGCGAACGCGTGTCGATGCCGAAACGATAAAGCTCGGCGCGCGTCAGCATGTGCAGGTTTTCGAACTTCACCGTCCGGATCAGATCATCAAGCTCGTGGCTGATCCCCATCGCCGCGATGAATGCAGCGCGATCGCGATCGGCCCTCGCCATCCGCCGCTGTCTGTATTCCGCGACGGCCGCCGGGGGCGGATGCCCGTGAAAGGCAAGGACCAGCCTGGAATTATGGACCGCCAGCGCGGCGTCGGGGGCAACCTCACGCGACGTCGCCCCGAGCAACAGGTAACCGCAGGCAGAGTTGCACATCGCATGGTAGGTGGTGAGTTCAGCTTCCACCTCACCGCCCGCGTTCTTGATCTTCAGGCACGCGGCGTCCACCTGCGTGCCCGCGGCGCACGCCGTCGCGATGCTCCGGCCAACCCGGGCGATCGCCTTGCGGCTGCGCAACAACCGCCCGATGACATAGGACTGCTCCACGTTTCCGCCCGGTGAATAGAGGTAGATCGGACGCTGCGTGTCCTTGACGCCGGTGAGGAAGCGGCGAATGCGCGGCGCAGCGTCCTGGTCGATATCGCCCTCGATGGCGATCCAGCGGTCGCAGCCCGGTCCGCATGCGTCGGGTGGTCCCTTGGCAAGATAGATCGTCAGCCTGGACGCAAATCCAGTCTTCTCGGCCGGCGTCCCTTCGGCATGCAATGCGCCGGGAAGCAACAGCAAGGCCAGGACAAGCAGACGACGGGCGAGCATGAAACGATCGGGACCACGCGCGGTGAAAAGCAGAGATCGATGCTACACGACGATCCGCGCTGCCACAACTTGCGGTGGCGCATCCGCGCGGGTCCGTCCGCCACGTCTGGATTGGTAATCTGGCGGCCACGGGGGAGCAGGCAGAACGGCATCTCCCAGGGGGCGGTGATGGCGGGAACCTAAATGCCATCATGCGGTTATTGCGCAGACAATTTGCGCGACCGTCTGCATCACTCGAAGTTCAGGCGGGCTACCTGCGGTCGAAGCGAACAGCAGCGGGACGATCAAACAGCTGGCTCATCGTGGAGCCAGGAAAGTGGCAGGGGAAGACCAATGACGACAGCGACCGGGGTCCGCTCGGCCGATCGCAATTCCGTCTTAGCCACACTGGGCGACTACATCCGGGAGATCAGCAATCCCGACGATCTCGCCTATGCTGCGGCAGAGCTGCTTGGCCGCAGCCTGAACGTCAGCAGGGCGGGCTACGGCACGGTCGACACCTCAGCCGAGACCATCACCATTGTCCGCGACTGGAACGCACCGGGCATCTTGAGCCTCGCAGGCGTACTGCGCTTCCGCGACTATGGCAGCTACATCGAAGATCTCAAGCGGGGCGAGACCGTCATCTGTGCCGATGCCGAAAAAGATCCTCGTGTCGGCGATCGTGCCGAGGCGCTCAAGGCGATCTCTGCGCGCTCGCTCGTCAACATGCCGATCTCGGAGCCCGACGGGGTCGTGGCGCTGCTGTATTTGAACAATGCCGGGCCGCGCGAATGGAGCCCCGAAGAGCTGGAGCTCATCCGCGATGTTGCCGAGCGGACGCGCACGGCCGTCGAGCGTCGTCGTGCGGAGACGGCCGTGCGGGAGAACGAAGCCCGTCTGCTTTTCCTGGACGCACTCAACAAGGAGACGGCCAGGACTCGCGATGCGGACGGCGTGATGGCGGTCACGACCAAAATGGTCGGCGAGCATCTCGGCGTCTCGAACTGCGCCTATGCCGACATGGACCCGGATCAGGACGGCTTCACGATACGCGGCGATTGGGCCGCGCCCGGCGCAATGCATATCATCGGGCACTACAGTCTGGCCGACTTCGGCAAGAAGGCGGTGCGAGAGTTGGGCGCGGGCAGGCCGCTCATCATCAATGACAATTTAAGGGAGATTGCGCCGGACGAAGCCGCCACTTTCCAGAACATCGGGATCGGTTCGACGATCTGCATGCCCTTGGTGAAAGAAGGGCGACTGACCGCCCTGATGGCGATTCATCACCGCGGCCCGCACCAGTGGACGCCGCGCGAACTCGCCTTGCTCACCGAAGTGACCGAGCGATCGTGGGCCCACATCGAGCGCGTCCGATCGGAACAGGCGGCGCGGGAGTCCGCCGAACGCCTGACGCTTGCCAACAAGGCGGCCGGTATCGGCACCTGGGACTACGACCCGGTCAACAACGTCCTTCGATGGGATAGCCGCTGCAGGGAGGTGTTCGGTTTACCGGCCGATGCCGAAGTCAGCTATGAAGGGTCGTTCCTGAAGGGCCTTCATCCCGAGGACAGGCAGCGCGCCCACGAGGCCGTGTCCGCAGCCCTGACGCCGCACGCGCCGACAAGCTACAATATGGAATACCGAACCATCGGCATCGAGGATGGGGTCGAGCGCTGGATCGCCGCGACCGGTCAAGCCATCTTCGTCAACGGCCAGGCTGTTCGGTTCATCGGAACGGTTCTGGATATCACCGCGCAAAAGAAAACCGAGCGTCATCTCAGACTACTGAATGATACCGGGGCCTCGGTGTCTCGCGAGCGCGATCTCGAGAAGATCGTCCAGATCGTCACGGATGCCGGCGTCGAGCTGACTGGCGCTCAGTTCGGGGCCTTCTTCTACAATGTCGTTGCGCCGGATGGCGGCAGCTACATGCTGTATTCGCTGTCCGGTGTGCCGCGGTCCGCTTTCGAGAAATTCCCGATGCCACGCAACACCGCCGTGTTCGAGCCGACGTTCAAGGGCACGGGTGCGATGAGGTCCGACGACATCCTGCAGGACCCGCGCTACGGCAAAAACGCGCCACGGAAAGGCATGCCGGAGGGTCATCTTCCGGTCCGATCCTACCTGGCGGTCCCCGTGACCTCGCGAACCGGCGAAGTCCTCGGCGGACTTTTCTTCGGTCACGCCGAGACGGGTAAATTCCAGGCAGAGCATGAGGCCGCCTTGCTTGGTATTGCGGGCCATGCCGCCACCGCTATCGACAACGCCCAGCTCTTGACCCGGCTCGAGGCGCTCAATGCCGGATTGGAGCAACGTGTTGCCGACGAAATTGCCGAGCGCATGAAAGCCGAAGAGCAATTGCGGCAATCCCAGAAGATGGAAGCCGTCGGGCAATTGACCGGCGGTATTGCCCACGACTTCAACAATATGCTGGCCGTAATTCTCGGCAGCCTGAATCTTGCCAAGCGGCGGCTCGGCAGGGGAGAGGTCAGCATAGACCGCTTCATCGAGGGCGCCATCGACGGTGCAAATCGCGCCGCTACGTTGACGCAGCGACTGCTCGCATTCTCGCGCCAACAGCCGCTCGCGCCTGAGGTCGTGGACATCAACAAGATGGTCGGCGGGATGAGCGAGCTGCTCGAGCGGTCACTTGGCGAGCTGATCCGCCTCGAAACGGTGCTGGCGGATGGCCTTTGGCGGGTCAAGGCAGACCCGGCCCAGCTTGAAAGCGCCATGATCAATCTCGCGGTCAATGCGCGCGATGCCATGCCAAAGGGCGGCAGGCTGACGATAGAAACCAGCAACGCTTCGATCGACCGAAAATATGCTCGCGAGTACGCACTCGCACCCGGGCAGTACGTTCTCGTGGCCGTGACGGACAACGGCACGGGAATTCCGGCCGATGTGCTCGGCAAGGTGTTCGATCCGTTTTTCACGACCAAGGTCGTGGGCAAGGGCACCGGCCTCGGCCTTAGCCAAGTCTATGGTTTCGTGCGGCAGTCGGGCGGCCATGTCAAAATTGACTCGGAAGTCGACGTTGGCACGACCGTGAAGATCCACCTTCCACGGTTTGCCGGCGAGGAGACGGGCTCAGATCTGTCGCAGGAAGAGATGTCCGCCGGTGCAAACCATCAGAACGAAACCATTCTCGTCGTGGAAGATGACGAGCGAGTCCGCAGCATGTCGTCCGAAAGCCTGCGCGAACTTGGCTACACCGTCATCGAGGCAGCCAGTGCCAAAGAGGCGATCAGGACAATCGAAAATGGCTTCATTCCAGATCTGCTGTTCACGGATGTCGTCATGCCCGACATGACCGGCGCGGAGCTTGCGGCCGAGCTCTCGAAACGATACCCGGCGCTGAAAGTGCTGTTCACCACCGGCTACACGCGTAACGCAATCGTTCACAATGGCGTGCTCGATGCCGGCAGGCATCTGCTTCCGAAACCCTTCGCTATAGAAGACCTGGCTGCCAAGGTCCGCAGCTTGCTCGATGAGATCTGAACGCGGCTTGGAAACGATCTCTTCCGTTTGCAAGCCGCCGTAACAAGAGCTATGTCCCGGCTTTCGGAAGAGCATGACATGACAATCTCGGATGACGAGGACCTCGCGCGCCTGAAAGAGATCGGGCGCATCGTCGCCAATATCTTGGAGGCAATGGGGAAGGCGCTCGAGCCGGGCATGACCACCTCCGAACTCGACCGGATCGGGCGAACCCTGCTGGAGGCTGCCGGCGCACGTTCGGCTCCGGAGCTGGCCTACGATTTTCCGGGCGCGACCTGCATCAGCGTGAACGAGGAGATCGCTCATGGCATCCCGGGCGATCGGCGGATCGCGCGTGGGGACCTCGTGAACATCGACGTGTCAGCCGAGAAGAACGGCTTCTTTGCGGATACGGGAGCGTCGTTCGCCGTTCCGCCCGCAACCCGAGCGGTCGAACGTCTTTGCAGAGATGGCCGGCGCGCGATGTGGACCGGCCTGCAGCAGGTTGGAGCCGGCAAACCGATTGCCGGTATCGGTCAGGCCATCGGGACTTTTGCGCGGAAGAACGGTTACAGCCTGGTCAGGAACCTTGCCAGCCACGGCGTCGGCCTGTCGCTCCACGAGGAGCCGACGGAGATCGCAACATGGCCCGACCGCTCCGAACGCCGCGTCATGAGCGAAGGCCTGGTGTTCACCGTCGAGCCGTTCCTGTCCCTTGGCGCCGAATGGGCACAGGATGGCGACGATCCGTGGACGCTCTACAGCAGCCCCGAGGCGCCCACCGTTCAATACGAGCACACCGTGATCGCAACCCGAAGCGGACCGTTGATCGTCACGATGGCTGGTTAAGGAGGCGTCCTCAAGCCACCGGATCTCGGGCAGCATCCGAACGGCTTCGATCATCCGGCGCCAGCGGCGGTGCACGTCTCGCCGGAGGATTCTCCGATGGGGCGGTCTTGCTTCCTGAGCTGATATCGACCGGAACAGATCTGGCGTCGCGATAGGCGACGATCCAGATCAGGAAACCCAGAACCGCCAGCGCGGCGCCAACGGGGCCCGTGGAGGTCCAGCCCAGCCCCTCGCGAATGGCGATGCCGCCGAGGAACGGGCCGAGCGCATTGGCGGTGTTGAACGCCGAATGGTTGAGTGCGGCGGCGAGCGCCTGCGCGTCGCCGGCGACGTCCATCAGCCGCGTCTGGAGGATGGCTCCGAGCGAGACGCCGGCGCCGATGGCGAAGACGTCTGCCGCCAGCGCCCAGGGATTGCCGGCGGCGAGCGGAAACACTGAGAGGGCGACCGCTGAGAACAGCAGGATGCCTCCCGCCGTCGGCATCAGCGCGCGGTCGGCAAAGCGCGGCACGAACAGATTGCCGAGCGTCGCGCCGATGCCAAACACGGCCAGAAAAACTGGTATGAGCGCGGGGCTGACCTTGGTCACCTCGATCAGCGTCGTCGCGAGATAAGTGTAGACGGCGAACATGCCGCCGAAGCCGATGGCGCCGATTGCCAGCGTGATCCAGACGCGGCCGCTTCGCAGCGCGCCGAGCTCTCGCAGCGGATCGGACCGGCCAGCCTTGTCGCGCGGCGCGAACAAGGCGCACAGCAGCACCGTGAGCAACGCCAGCACCGACACGAGGCCGAAGCTCGCGCGCCAGCCGATCGCCTGCCCAATCAGATTGGCCAGGGGCACACCGACGATGGTGGCGCCGGTCAGGCCCAGCATCACCTGGCCGATCGCCTGCGAGCGACGATGTTGAGGGACCAGCGAGGCTGCGACCAGCGCGGCGATGCCGAAATAGGCGCCATGCGGCAATCCCGAGAGAAAACGCGCCGCGATCATCGAGCCAAAGCCCGGCGCCAGCGCAGTGAGGGCATTGCCGAGCGCGAACACGGCCATCAAGATCAATAGCTGCGCGCGCCGCGCCAACCGTGCGCCGAGCACGGCGATCAGCGGCGCGCCCAGCACGACGCCGAGCGCGTAGACGCTGATCGCGTGTCCCGCGGTCGGCTCGTCGACCCCGAGGTCGGCGGCGAAAAACGGCAACAGGCTCATCGATGCGAATTCGGTGGTTCCGATCGCAAAGCCGCCCATCGCGAGCGAGAACAGGACGATGGCGAGATGAGGGGGCGTGGATGCCGCGGTCGCGCGGGGCGAGGTCGCTTGCTGCGATGTCGCTTGCTTCGATGTCGTCATATGTCCTGCAATGGTGGCGTTAACGGGAACCAGCCCAGCGAACGTCGCCACCCCTGCAAGATTTCTCCGTCGTACTTAAACCCGGATCGGTCGGCGTCAACACTGGAAGCTCAACGCAAGGCAGGCCGCATATCAGCGTCCCGATTTAGTTGACCCGCCGCGGGCGGCGAGGGGGTTTCTTCTGCGCAAAATACGGGTTGGCCACGCACGTCGCCGACCGACCGACGGCCAAAAATCTGCACTGCTCGAGCGAGCGTAGCGGCAATCGAAATAGCCGACGGGACCGTAGATCTGCATGCAGACCGGATAGCTCGGATCGTAGGTCTGCGCGTGCGCAGGCGCGCCCGCGAGGAGCAGGCCGATCGCGAACAGCGCGAGACGAGCGCGACGCATCTCAACGCGGCACGTAGTAACCGGGTGAATAACCCGGCACCGGCGCGCGCGGCCTGTTCTGATATGCATAGGGATCGTCGCTCTGGCCTGCGAAATACGGGTTCGCGATGCAGGTGAGGGCGCGGCCCGATGAACTCGCCTGGCACTGCGCGTAAGTATCGAACGTGCAATTGCTCAGCCCCGGCCATTCATCGCCGGTCAGGCAGAAGGCATGGTGGGTCCCGAACGCGTGCGCAGGCACGCTTGCACTGAGGGTGAACCCAAATGTGGCGAGGGCAAGCGAAAATATGGCGACAATAGGGTGAGGAATTCGTCTGCGCATTCAATTCTCCAATCACGCGAACGTGCGCGCGACGTTGTCACGCGCACGTGCTGCAGATGTCGTGTAGCCGACGATGGAACTCATGAAAACACTTGTTTCAAAGGGTTTCCCGTACGCGCTGGTAAATCTTCATTAATGAAGCGCGATCCTTTGGCGCGGACTGTGGCGTCGAGGTTACAGCAATTCCGTCGAGCGCTGTTATGACGACGCCACGGCCCGGGGGCCTAACGACGAAACTGGAACGGGAATCAAATGAACAAGAATCTGTTGCTTGCTGCTGTGAGCCTTGTCGCGCTCGGCGCGGCTGCACCGGCGGTGGCTGCTGACCTCGCTGCGCGGCCTTACACCAAGGCGCCGGCGATGGTTGCCGCGATCTACGACTGGAGCGGCTTCTACATCGGTATCAACGGCGGCGGCGCGTCGTCGCATGCGACCTGGGATCTCGCTGCCGTTGGCCGCGAGGGTTCGCACGATGCGACTGGCGGCACGGTTGGTGGTCAGATCGGCTATCGCATGCAGTCGGGCCAGTGGGTGTTCGGCGTGGAAGGCCAGGGCAACTGGGCCGACTTCACCGGTGACAACGTCAGCGCGCTGCTCGCTCAGCGCAACCGCACCAAGATCGATTCGTTCGGTCTGATCACCGGTCAGGTTGGTTACGCCTGGAACAACGTGCTCGTTTACGCCAAGGGCGGCGCGGCCGTCGTCGGCGTCAAGAACGAAGTCTTCAGCACGGCGACCGGCGGTCTGCTCGCGTCGAACAGCGACACCCGCTGGGGTGGCACGGTCGGCGCCGGCCTCGAGTTCGGCTTTGCGCCGAACTGGTCGGTGGGCGTGGAATACAACCACATCTTCCTGTCCGACAAGGACATCACCTTCGCGGGCCTGAAGACCGACAGCATCAAGCAGGACGTCGACATGGGTCTCGTCCGCCTGAACTACAAGTTCGGCGGCCCGAGCCTCGGCCGTTACTGAGCAGAAGCCTAATATCGATCGCTCGACTTCGAGCGGTCGGCGAAAGCCCCGGCCATCGGCCGGGGCTTTTTTGTTGTTCAAGTTCAGCGGGTTAACCATTCGGTTTCGAGGTGGCGAAGATGGCTTGACTCCTGAGAACGAAATGAGAACAATGTTCTTCATACGTTCTCGCCATGGAGCAAGCCATGTTCAGGATTTTCGTCGAAGAAGCCGCCGCGTTGGCGTCGATCGCGCTGTTTGTCGGGATGATCGCGATCTGGGCCCAGGTGCTCCCGCAGCTCTAGGTGCGGGCCCAGGTTGGGGAAAAGGAGGACGACGCGGCTGATCGGCCGCTCCGGCGTGGACTCTGGCAGCGTGGCGCCCCACCATTGTGAGGCGAGTCGGCTAGGCGAGTGCAGGATGCCTCCGGTGCCGGCGACCGCTCCATCTCATCTGCAAGAGGCCGTCACGCGACCATGCCGAGCGCCGGATTTGTCCACCTTCACGTTCACTCGGCCTATTCGCTGCTCAAGGGCTCGATCAAGATCGCCAAGCTCGCCGAGCTAGCCAAGAAAGACCATCAGCCGGCGCTGGCGCTGACCGACACCGACAACATGTTCGGTGCGCTGGAGTTCTCCGACAAGATGGCGGGCTCCGGCATCCAGCCGATCGTGGGCTGCGAACTCGCGATCGAATTCGGCGATCAGGATCCCACTGCCCGCAACGCGCTTCTGCCCTCGCGTGTGGTGCTGCTGGCCGCGCAGGAGCGCGGCTATCGCAGCCTGATGCGGCTGAACTCGCGCGCGTTCCTGGAGACGCCCGACACTCATGCTCCCCACATCAAGTTCGACTGGCTCGAAGGCGAGACCGAAGGCCTGATCGCGCTGACGGGCGGTCCGGACGGGCCGATCTCGCTGGCGCTTGCCGGCGGTTATAGCGAGCTCGCGGCGGCGCGCTGCGAGCGTCTGGCCAGCCTGTTCGGGGACCGCCTCTACATCGAATTGCAGCGCCACAACATCGAGAAGGAGCGGCGGGTCGAAAGCAGCCTGATCGACATCGCCTACACCAAGGGCCTGCCGCTGGTCGCGACCAACGAGCCGTATTTCGCCGCGAGCGACGATTACGAAGCCCATGACGCGCTGCTCTGCATCGCCGGCGGCCGGCTGATCGCGGAGACCGAGCGCGAGCAGCTCACGCCCGATCATCGCTTCAAGACCCGCGCCGAGATGGCGGTGCTGTTCGCCGACATTCCGGAGGCGCTGGCCTCGACCGTCGAAATCGCCGAGCGCTGCTCGTTCCGGCCGATGACGCGCAAGCCGATCCTGCCGTTCTTCACGGTCGGCGCTGCCGCAAGCTCCGATGCCGCCTCCGTCGAGGCGGCCGAATTGAAGCGGCAGGCAGAGGAGGGGCTCGCCAACCGCCTGCGCGTGCACGGGCTGTCGCAAGGCACGACGGAAGAAGATTACAACGCGCGGCTTGCGTTCGAGCTCGACGTCATCATGCGCATGAAATACGCGGGCTACTTCCTGATCGTCTCCGACTTCATCAAATGGGCAAAGGGGCAGGGCATTCCGGTCGGGCCGGGCCGCGGCTCCGGCGCAGGCTCGCTGGTTGCGTGGGCGCTGACCATCACCGACCTCGACCCGATCAAGTTCGGCCTGCTGTTCGAGCGCTTCCTCAATCCGGAACGCGTCTCGATGCCGGACTTCGACATCGACTTCTGCCAGGACCGCCGCGGCGAGGTGATCAGGTACGTCCAGGAGCGCTACGGCCGCGACCAGGTCGCGCAGATCATCACCTTCGGTACGCTGCAGGCCCGCGGCGTGCTCCGCGACGTCGGCCGCGTGCTGCAGATGCCCTATGGCCAGGTCGACAAGCTCACAAAACTCGTGCCGCAGAATCCGGCCGCGCCGGTGACGCTTGCGGCGGCGATCGAGAGCGAGCCGAAGCTCCAGGCATTCCGCGACGAGGACCCGGTGGTGGCGCGCGCCTTCGACATCGCCCAGCGCCTCGAAGGCCTGACCCGCCACGCCTCGACGCATGCGGCCGGCATCGTGATCGGCGACCGCCCGCTGAGCGAACTCGTGCCGATGTATCGCGATCCCAAATCCGATATGCCGGTGACCCAGTTCAACATGAAATGGGTCGAGCCGGCCGGCCTCGTGAAATTCGACTTCCTCGGCCTGAAGACGCTGACCGTGCTCGACGTCGCGTGCAAACTGCTCAAGCCGCGCAATATCCATGTCGATCTCGCGACGCTGCCGATCGACGATGCCGAAAGCTACCAGATGCTGGCGCGCGGCGAGGTGGTCGGCGTGTTCCAGGTTGAAAGCCAGGGCATGCGGCGCGCGCTGGTCGACATGCGCCCCGACCGTTTCGAGGACATCATCGCGCTGGTCGCGCTCTATCGACCGGGCCCGATGGCGAACATCCCGACCTATTGCGCGCGCAAGCACGGCGACGAGGAGCCGGAATATCTCCACCCCGTGCTGGAGCCGATTCTCAAGGAGACCTTCGGCGTCATCATCTACCAGGAACAGGTGATGCAGATCGCGCAGGTGATGTCGGGCTATTCGCTCGGCGACGCCGACCTGCTGCGCCGCGCCATGGGCAAGAAGATCCGCGCCGAGATGGAGAAGCAGCGCGAGATCTTCGTCGCCGGTGCGGTGAAGAACGGCGTGCCAAAGGGGCAGGCCGACACCATCTTCGAGCTGCTGGCGAAATTCGCCGACTACGGCTTCAACAAGAGCCACGCGGCGGCCTATGCGCTGGTGTCCTACCACACCGCCTACATGAAGGCGCATTACCCGGTGGAGTTCATCGCGGCGTCGATGACGCTCGATCTCAACAATACCGACAAGCTCTCCGAATTCCGCGCCGAGGCGCAGCGCCTCGGCATCAAGGTCGAGCCGCCCAACGTCAACCGTTCCGGCGCGACTTTCGAGGTCGGCGACAAGACCATCTACTACGCGCTCGCGGCGCTGAAGGGCGTCGGCATCGCGGCGGTCGAGCAGATCATCGCGGAGCGGACCAAAAACGGCTTGTTCACCTCGCTCGCCGACTTTGCCGCGCGGGTGTCGCCGCGCGCGATCAACAAGCGCATCATCGAAAGCCTGGCCGCCGCGGGCGCCTTCGACACGCTAGAGCCGAACCGGGCGCGGGTCTTCGCCGGCGCCGACTCGATTCTCGCCGCGTGCCAGCGGGCGAACGAAGCTGCAACCATCGGCCAGAACGACATGTTCGGCAGCTCGGCCGACGCGCCGACCATCATGCTGCCGCAGATCGAGCCCTGGTTGCCGGCCGAGCGGCTGCGCCGTGAATATGATGCGATCGGCTTCTTCCTGTCGGGACATCCGCTCGACGATTACGCCACCGTGCTGAAGCGGCTGCGCGTGCAGTCCTGGGCCGAGTTCTCGCGCGCGGTGAAGACCGGCGCCACGGCAGGCAAGGTCGCGGCCACTGTGGTGTCGCGCATGGAGCGGCGCACCAAGACCGGCAACAAGATGGGCATCATGGGGCTCTCTGATCCCACGGGTCACTTCGAGGCGGTGCTGTTCTCCGAAGGCCTTGCGCAATATCGAGACGTGCTGGAACCGGGCGCCGCGGTGCTGCTCCAGCTCGGCGCCGAGCTCCAGGGCGAGGACGTCCGCGCGCGCGTGCTCCACGCCGAGCCGCTGGACGAGGCCGCGGCCAAGACGCAGAAGGGCCTGCGCATCTTCGTGCGCGACACCAAGCCGCTGGAATCGATCGCCAAGCGTCTCGCCGGCCCCGACATGGCCGCTTCGAACGGCGCCGCGCCGAAGGTCGGCAGTCCGGGCATCGCGCCCCGCTCCAACGGCGACGGCGAGGTCTCGCTGGTCATGATGCTCGATCTCGAGACCGAGGTCGAGATGAAGCTGCCCGGGCGCTTCAAGGTCTCGCCGCAGATCGCCGGCGCCATCAAGGCGGTCGCCGGCGTGGTGGACGTGCAGCAGCTCTAGCAACACGCACCGTGTTGCAGGCGGCTGCATGTTTTGCGCGGGTGATGCTGCGGCCCTGTTGCAACCTGTCGCTGATTTTGATTAGCATGCACTCGGGGAAAATCTGGGGGCGTGATGCTATTGCGTGGGCTGGTATTGCTCGTGGCTGCGGCACTGCTGTGCGGCTGTGAGACGGCGAGGAGCGGGCTCGGATATTCGGAGACGGTGCGAAAACTAGGTCCGCCGAAAGCCGGGCAGGCTCGCGTCGTCGTGTTTCGCGAGAAGGGCTTCGGCGGCATCGGCGATCCGGACTGGGAATTTTCCCTCGACGGTACGCCGATCAAGGGCCTGAAGACCGGGACATATGTCTATGTCGATCGCCCGGCAGGCCAGCACCAGTTCGTAGCAGAGGAAGCGGCGCTCGGCGTCACGCGCGTGGACTTCTCGGCTCAGTCCGGCCAGACCGTGTTCTTCGTAGCGCGCTTCAGTGAGCGCAAGAGCGCCATGATCGCGAATGCGAGCACTGGGCTGCTGGGCTGGGGGCTCACGCTTGCGATGACGTCCGGCTATAAAAACCAGGGGCCGCTGGATTTCCTGCCTTTGGATGAACCGGGCCGCCCGGACGACGATCGCAGAGCTTCGGTTGGCGCAATAGCCCCGCGCGAATTCGGTCCCGCCCGCACCGTCATTTGTGGTGTCGTCACAGCGTTGCGGCTATGATCGCCGTGAGGCCGTTGGTACACCGCGCCGGGGAGGGACGTGACATGTGCGACAAGTGCAATGAATCCCCACATGAGAGGATCGCGCCGTCGCGGCGGTCCGCGATGTTGTTGGGCGCCTCCGCGCTCGGCCTCGCCCTGACCGGCAGGGCCTTCGCCAAGGAGACGAAAACGCCGCCCAAGCCGCAGAACGTGCTGTCGCCCGACGCATCATTGAAGCGCCTGACGGAAGGCAATGCGCGCTATGTCGACGGCGTGTCGCGGCGGCACGATTTCAAGCACGAGCGCGAGGCGCTGGTCGGCGGACAGAATCCGTTCGCGGCCGTGCTGAGCTGTGCCGATTCGCGCATCGCCCCGGAATATGCCTTCGATACCGGCCGCGGCGATCTGTTCGTTTGCCGCGTCGCAGGAAATTTCGCCGGCACCGAAACCGTCGCCAGCATGTAATACGCGGTGGCTGTGCTGAATACGCCGCTGATCCTCGTGCTCGGCCATGACGCTTGCGGTGCGGTCGATGCGACGCTGAAGGCGATCAAGGACAACAAGCCGCCGCCGGGCCATATTCCCTCGCTGGTCGATGCGATCGCGCCGGCCGCCAAGGCTGCAATGCAGCAGGGTGGTGGGGACGTCCTCGACAAGGCGATCCGGCAGAACGTCATCGACAACGTCGCGAAGCTGAAGTCGGCAGCGCCGATCCTCAATGCGGCCGTGGAGCAGGGCAAGCTGAAGGTCGTCGGCGGCATCTATCGGCTCACGACGGGAACGGTCGACCTGATCGCGCAGATCTGACGAGGCGGACCGGCTCGCGCCGGTTCGTTGTCGCGAGGCTGACGCAGGCGCCCTGGCGTTGGTGCCGGGCGCCATGCCGCCGCCTCAATGCAAGCCTTCGCTATTTGGAAGCCTTTCGTTCAATTGGAAGCCTTTCGTTCAAGTGCCATTCAGCTGACCACGCGTCTGATGCGTGGCGGCACCTCAACAACAAAAACGGGCAAGCAAGCCATGCGTGGGACGCTCAGAGCCTTCATTTGCCTCCTCCTGCCGATCGCGGTCCTTGCCGCGGGCGCGCCGGATCCGGCGCGTGCGCAGCAGCAGGAAAAGCGTATCGCGCTCGTGGTCGGCAACGGCGCCTATGCCAAGTCGCCGCTGGCGACGACGGCAAACGATGCCGGCCTGATCGCGCAGACGCTGCAGGCGGCGGGCTTCGACGTCGTCGGCGCCCGCGATCTCGACGGCGACACGCTGCGCAAGAGCTTTCGCGATTTCATCCAGAAGGCGCAGGCCTCAGGCCCGGGCACCGTCGCGATGGTCTATCTCGCCGGCTATGGCGTGCAGCTTGCGGGTGAGAACTACTTCATCCCGGTCGATTCCAACATCGCCCGCGACACCGACATTCCGACCGAAGGCCTGCGCATCGGCGACTATCTCCGTCAGCTGGCTTCCGTTCCGCTCAAGGCCAACATCATCGTGCTCGACGCTGCGCGGGCGCAGCCCTTTGTGGAGGGCGGCCAGCAGATCGCGAGCGGACTTGCGCTGGTCGAGCCCGACGCCAACATGCTGATCGCGTTCAATGCCGCGCCCGGCACGGTGGCGCCCGAGGAGCCCGGACCTTACGGCATCTATGCGCAGTCGCTGGCGGAGATGATCCGCACCGGCGGCCTGCCGCTGCCCGAGGTGTTCGACCGCGTTCGCCTGCGCGTCAACGAGGCCAGCAAGGGCGCGCAAGTGCCCTGGAACGAGCAGAAGATTTCCGCTCAATTCTCGTTCTTCGAGCGCGGGCCCGACGCGCCGCCGCCGGAGGCCGCACCCGACCAGGTCGCCGCGATACGCAACAAGCCGATCCGCGATCTCGGCGTGCAGGATGCCTATGCCGCCGCGCTCACGCGCGACACGCTGCCGGCCTACGAAGAGTTTCTCACCGCCTATCCCGGCGACCCGCTGTCGAAGCGCGTGATGGCGATCGTCGCGGCGCGCCGTGAGGCCATCACCTGGCGGCGAACCTATCGCACCGACACGCCGGAAGCCTATTGGTCGTATCTGCGTCGCTATTCGCGCGGTCCGCATGCGGCAGATGCGCGCCGGCGCCTGGCGATTCTCACCGCGCCGGCCGAGCCGCCGCCGAGCTTCGCGATGATCGACTACGACGTGCCGCCACCGCCGCCAGAGGAGGTGGTCTATGTCGATCGTCCGGTGCTGTATTTCAGCGATCCGGATTTTGGCTTCGCGCCGCCACCGCCGCCGCCGGTCTATTATCTGCCGCCGCCGCCGCCGGATTTCGTCGTGCTGTCGCCGCCGATGCCGGTGATCGGCCTGTTCGTGCTGCCGCAGCCGATGTTCGTGCCGATTCCTGTGTTCGTCAGGCCGCCAATCTATGTTGCACCGCCGCCGAACAACATCATCTATCAGAACATCCATAATAGGACGGTCATCAACACGGTGATCAACCAGCCGCCGGCACCGCCGACGGGTGCCGGTGCCGGAGCGGGCAATCTCACGCCGACCATGGCCGGGCGCACCAATCCGGCCAGTCCAGCCATGCCGCAGGCGGTCGTGCAGCGCGCCGCCCTGATTCAGCAAGGCAAGGCGCCGATGCCGCCGAGCGCGACGATGCAGCCGACGGCGAGGCCAGGAACGCCCCCGGCGACGCCCGCCAATGCCGCGCCGACCGGGACGCCACCCGCCGCTCCACCTGCCAGTCCACTTGCCACGCCACCGGCCAAGTTGCCCCAAGCCAACACGCTGCCGGTTCCCGGCACCCATGGCGGTCCGCCCGTACCGCCAGCGGGAGCCGGCCCTCTGCCGGGCGGCAGACCCGGGCTGCCCACAGCCACTGCACCCGGCGCGCCGCTGCCGAACCATTCGGGAGGGCCTGCGGGAGCGCCGACGACTGCTGCTCCCGGCACCACGCCGCCAGCCCATCCCGGTGCGCCGACCGGCGCGTCGGCGACTGCGCCCACGGCGACAAACCCGGCCGCTGTCCCCGGCCAACTGCCGAAGCCGCCGGTGGCCCAGGGCCCGCCCGGGACCGGGCCTGGGGACCATGGCAAGTCCGCGACCCGCGAGCCAGCTGGTTCGCCGCCGGCTGCCCGCACGCCTCCGCCTCCTGGCCCGGTTGGACGACCGGTTACGCCGCCGCCCTCGGCGGCGCGGGAGCCGATCCGGCCGCAGCATCAGCCGACCGCTGCTCCCGCCCAGGCTGCCCGGCCCTCGGCACCACCACCGCGGCCTCAGGCCGTGGCCCGGCCGGCGCCTCCGCCTCCGCCGCGTATTGCGCCGCCGCCACCGCCACGGGCGGCTCCGCCCGTCGCGGTCGCTCGGCCGGCGCCGCCGCCAATGGCGCGACCCGCGCCGCCGCCGCCGGTCGCCCGGCCGGCGCCACCTCCGCCGCCCCGGATGGCCGTCGCGCCACCGCCGCCGCCGCGCCCGGCAGCACCCCCACCGCGTCCTCCGGCTCCGCCGCCGGCGGCAAAGAAGTGCCCGCCGAACCAGCCCAGATGCTAGGCAGGGGCTAGGCCGCAGCGTGGTCTTTACGGAAGAGGGCCTCTCGCGGGCGAAAGCCGCCCCGAAAGGCCCTTATTTCCTTGCTTCTGGCCGAAATCGCGCTATACACCGCGCCATCTCACACGGAAGCATGGCTCACAAGGCCGTCCGGTGGCAGCCGGGGCGACAACGCTCTGTCCTGCTCACACGCTTCCGGAGGAACCAACCGGAGAATTAGAACGATGGCACTACCCGATTTCACTATGCGTCAGCTCCTCGAAGCCGGCGTGCACTTTGGTCACCAGTCTCACCGCTGGAATCCGAAAATGGCGCCGTTCATTTTCGGCGCTCGCAACAACATCCACATCGTCGACCTCGCGCAGACCGTGCCGTTGCTGCACAACGCCTTGCAGGCGGTCAGCGACACCGTCGCCAAGGGCGGCCGCATCCTGTTCGTCGGCACCAAGCGCCAGGCGCAGGACGGCGTTGCCGACGCAGCCAAGCGCTGCGCTCAGTACTTCGTCAATTCGCGCTGGCTCGGCGGCACGCTGACCAACTGGAAGACGATCTCGGGCTCGATCAAGCGCCTGCGTCATCTCGACGACGTGCTCGCCGGCGGCGATGCCTCCTCCTACACCAAGAAGGAGCGCCTGACGCTTCAGCGCGAGCGCGACAAGCTTGACCGCTCGCTCGGCGGCATCAAGGACATGGGCGGTCTGCCCGACCTGATCTTCGTGATCGACACCAACAAGGAAGACATCGCGATCCAGGAAGCCCAGCGGCTCAACATCCCGGTCGCCGCCATCGTCGACACCAATTCGGATCCGAAGGGCATCACCTATGTGGTGCCGGGCAATGACGACGCCGGCCGCGCCATCGCGCTCTATTGCGATCTGATCGCGCGCGCAGCGATTGACGGTATTTCGCGCGCCCAGGGCGATTCCGGCATCGACGTCGGCGCTTCGGTTCGGCCGGTCGCAGAAGAGCTGCCCGCCGCCACGAGCGGCTTCCAGGGCCTCGCCGGTCCGCGCGGAACCTCCGACGACCTCAAGAAGCTCCCGGGCGTGTCGGGCGCGATCGAGAAGAAGTTCAACGACCTCGGCATCTTCCACTTCTGGCAGCTGGCCGAGCTCGATCACGACACCGCGCACAAGATCGGCGAAGAAGTCGGCCTGCCGAGCCGCGCGGACGCCTGGGTGGCCAAGGCCAAGGCGCTGACCGCGGAAGCGGAATAGTCAAAAAGAGCGATGGGTTGGCCGGACAAGCTCCGGCCACCATTTCAGTTGACGCGAATTCCTGAGATGGACCGCGGCGAGGCGATCTGGCCGCGCCGCGGCAAACCGGCAGGCAAAAAGGATTTTGAACGATGGCAACGATCACAGCTGCGATGGTCAAGGACCTGCGCGAGTCGACCGGCGCAGGCATGATGGACTGCAAGGCCGCGCTGACCGAAAACGACGGCAACATGGAAGCAGCGCAGGATTGGCTGCGCAAGAAGGGCCTGTCGAAGGCCGCCAAGAAGTCGGGCCGCGTCGCCGCCGAGGGTCTGATCGGTGCGCTCATCAAGGGCAACAAGGGCGTCGTGGTCGAGGTCAATTCCGAGACCGATTTCGTCGCGCGCAACGGCCAGTTTCAGGGCCTCGTCAAGATGATCGCCCAGGTCGCATTCAACGTCGGCGCCGATGTCGAGAAGATCAAGGCCGCCAAGGTCGGCGACGTCACGATCGAAACTGCGATCAATGACGCGATCGCCACCATCGGCGAGAACATGACGCTGCGCCGCGCAGCTTCGCTCGAAGTCAGCCAGGGCGTGGTGTCGAGCTACGTCCACGGCGCCGTCGTCGAGGGCGCCGGCAAGATGGGCGTGATCGTGGCGCTGGAATCGCCGGGCAAAGCGGACGAGCTCGCAACGCTTGGCCGCCAGATCGCGATGCATGTCGCGGCCGCCAACCCGCTGGCGCTCGATCCGTCCGGTCTCGATCCGGCGGTCGTCAAGCGCGAGAAGGACGTGCTCGCCGACAAATATCGCCAGCAGGGCAAGCCCGAGAACGTGATCGAGAAGATCGTCGAGTCCGGCCTGAAGACCTATTACAAGGAAGTCTGCCTGCTCGAGCAGGCCTTCATCCACGACACCGGCAAGTCGGTGGCGCAGGCGGTGAAGGAAGCCGAAGGCAAGGTCGGCGGCGCGGTGAAGATCGCGGGCTTTGTGCGCTATGCTCTCGGTGAGGGAATCGAGAAGCAGGAAAGCGACTTCGCGGCCGAGGTCGCGGCCGCCAGCGGCAAGAAGTAAGCGCCGGAACGTTCCTTCCGGCGTGCCGCCGGAAGCGGCGCCCGGACAAGGAAAGTGCTCATGACTGATCCGGTCTATCGTCGCGTCGTGATCAAGCTGTCCGGCGAATATCTCGCGGGACCGCAGGGTTTTGGCATTGATCAGCCGACCATCGACCGGGTCGCCGACGATCTGATCGCAGCCCGCCATCTCGGCACCGAAGTCGCCGTCGTGATCGGCGGCGGCAACCTCTTTCGCGGCGTCGAGGTCTCCTCGCGCGGGGTGTCGCGCCCGACCGGCGATACCATGGGCATGCTCGCTACGATGATGAACTGTCTCGCGCTCGAAGCCACGATCGAGCGCAAGGGCACGCCTGCGCGCACGCTGTCGGCCTTCGTCATGCCCGAGATTTCCGAGCTGTTCACCCGCACCGCGGCACACAAATACCTCGCCGAGGGTCGGATCGTGCTGCTCGGCGGCGGAACCGGTAATCCGTTCTTCACCACCGACACGACCGCGGTGCTGCGCGCAGCCGAGATCGGCGCCCAGGCGGTGCTGAAGGCGACCAATGTCGACGGTGTCTACTCGGCCGACCCGAAGAAAGACCCGACGGCGACGCGATTCGACCGTCTGACCCATTCGCAGGCGATCGAGGGTGGCTACAAGGTGATGGATGCGACCGCCTTCGCGCTTGCCCGCGAGACGTCGCTGCCTATCATTGTGTTCTCGATCGCGGAGCCGGGTTCGATCGGCGCTGTACTGCGTGGCGGCGGCCACGGAACCATTGTCGCCGGCTGACGGCTTGTCGTTGCGCCCTCGAGGGAAGGGTGCGGAGAGGTCGCCGGGATTTTGAAGGAGAAACGTGATGGCCACGGATAATTTCGATCTCAACGAAGTCAAACGCCGCATGCAGGGCGCGATCCAGTCGCTCAAGCACGAACTTGGCGGCCTGCGTACCGGTCGCGCCTCAGCCTCGATGCTCGATCCGGTGCAGGTCGACGCCTATGGCAGCCACATGCCGCTGAACCAGCTCGCCACCGTCAGCGTGCCGGAGCCGCGCCTGATCTCGGTGCAGGTCTGGGACAAGTCGATGGTCAAGGCGGTGGAGAAGGCGATCGTCGATTCCAATCTCGGCCTGTCGCCGGCGACCGAAGGCCAGGTGCTGCGCCTGCGCATCCCCGAGCTCAATGAGGAGCGTCGCAAGGAGCTCGTCAAGGTCGCGCACAAATACGCGGAAGCCGCCAAGGTCGCCGCGCGCCATGTCCGCCGCGACGGTCTCGACGTCCTCAAGAAGCTCGAGAAGAATCACGAGATGTCCGAGGACGATCAGAAGCGCCACGCCGACGACGTGCAGAAGGCGACCGACGGCACGATCTCCGAGATCGACCAGTTGCTGGCCGCCAAGGAAAAAGAAATCCTCACCGTTTAAAGCGCGCTGGATCGCGCTTTAGGTTATTGTTCGCGCATGATCTTTTCGGAAAGCCGCTTCGCACTCTTCCGGATCATGCTTTAAGGCAGCCTCATGTCCAACGCCGCCGCGCCCGCAACGGAAGGACCCGATCGGTCCGATGCGCCTGCGCATGTCGCCATCATCATGGATGGCAACGGACGTTGGGCGGCCGCGCGCGGCTTGCCACGGGCGGAGGGCCATCGTCGCGGCGTCGAGGCCCTGCGCCGCGTGGTTCGCGCGTCGCATGAGCTTGGCATCCGCTATCTCACCATCTTCTCCTTCAGCTCGGAAAACTGGTCGCGCCCGGCGAGCGAGATCGGCGATCTGTTCGGCCTGTTGCGCCGCTTCATCCGCAATGATCTGGCAAGCCTGCATCGCGACGGCGTCAAGGTACGCATCATCGGCGAGCGGGACGGGCTGGAGGGCGACATCTGCGCACTTCTCAACGAGGCGGAGGAACTGACGCGCGATAACACGCGCCTCACGCTCGTCGTCGCCTTCAATTACGGCTCCCGGCAGGAGATCGCGAAGGCGGCGCAGAAGCTCGCGCGCGAAGTCGCCGAGGGCCGGCGCAATCCCGACACGATCGATGCCGAGACCCTGGGGGCGCATCTCGACGCACCCGACATTCCCGATCCCGATCTCATCATCCGCACCAGTGGCGAGCAGCGCCTGTCCAACTTCCTGATGTGGCAGGCCGCCTATAGCGAGCTTGTCTTCGTGCCGATCCACTGGCCCGATTTCGACAAGGCGGCGCTGGAAGGCGCAATCGCCGAATTCGCCAGGCGCGAGCGCCGTTTCGGCGGCCTGGTCGCGAAAACCGCCTCGTGAGCGACCCCGATCCCGCGCCGGCCGGCTCTCAGCCTGCCCCGAGCAATCTCGTGATGCGAATCCTCGCAGCGCTGGTGCTGGCGCCGCTCGCCATTGCGCTCGCTTATGCCGGCGGCTGGATGTGGGCGCTGCTCGTCACCCTGGTATCGATCGGACTGTTCGCGGAATGGCTGATGGTGGTGGGCGCAGGCTCGACCGCGCTGACCGGGGCGGGGACGATCGTCATTGCCACGATGGGCTTGTGCGTTGCCTTCGGCGCGCTGAAGACCGCAATCATCACCGGCCTGATTGGCGGCGCGATCGTGACGGTGATCGCGCGGGGCAAGTTCGTCTGGGCTGCGTCCGGATTCGCCTATGCGTCGGCGGCGCTACTGGCCTCGATCCTGCTGCGGAAGGATCTCGTGAACGGCTTCGCCGCGCTGATGTTCGTGCTGCTCGTGGTGTGGGCGACCGATATCGGTGGCTATTTCGCCGGCCGCGGCATCGGCGGACCGAAGCTGTGGCCGCGCGTCAGCCCGAAGAAGACCTGGTCAGGGGCGTTCGGCGGCTTTGCCGCGAGCCTTTTGGTCGCGGTCGGCTTTGCCGCTTGCGGGCTTGGAAAGATAGTTCCATTGCTGCTCGTCGCCGCGGTCCTGTCGGTCGTGTCGGCCTGCGGCGATCTGTTCGAATCCGCGGTCAAGCGGCGCTTCGATGTCAAGGATTCCAGTCACTTAATTCCCGGCCACGGCGGGCTATTGGACCGTCTGGACGGTTTTGTCGCTGCCATCCTGGTGGCATGGATTATCGGCTTCCTCCGCCATGGTGTGCATAGCGCCGGAAGCGGTCTTATGGTTTGGTGAAGATATGAGCGCGGTTCCATTGCGTAACAACAAGGCTGCGGCGTCGACCGTCCGCAGCGTCACGGTTCTCGGCGCCACCGGCTCGATCGGCGACAGCACGATGGATCTGCTGCGCGCCTCTCCCGAGCGCTACCGTGTCGAGGCGCTGACGGCGAACAGCAATGTCGAGGCGCTGGCAAAGCTCGCCAAGGAGTTTTCCGCGCGCTACGTCGCGATCGCCGACACCTCCAAATTTGCCGAACTCAAGGCCGCGCTCGCGGGCACCGGCACCGAATGCGGCGCCGGCGAAAGCGCGGTGATCGAGGCCGGCGCGCGTCCGGCCGATTGGGTGATGGCCGCCGTGAGTGGCGCGGCCGGGCTGAAGCCGGCACTGGCGGCGGTCGATCGCGGCGCGCATGTCGCGCTCGCCAACAAGGAATGTCTCGTCTGCGCCGGCGATTTCTTCATGCAGCGCGCGGCGAAAGCGGGCGCCTGTATCCTGCCCGCGGATTCCGAGCATAACGCGCTGTTCCAGGCGCTCGCCTCGGGCAATCGCGACGAGCTCGTCCGTGTCATCATCACGGCCTCCGGCGGTCCGTTCCGGACCTGGAAGCCTGCCGACATCGAGCAGGCGACACTCGCGCAAGCCCTGAAGCATCCGAACTGGAGCATGGGCCAGAAAATCACGATCGATTCCGCCTCGATGATGAACAAGGGGCTCGAGGTGATCGAGGCCTCCTATCTGTTCGCGCTCTCGCCCGACGAGATCGACGTCCTCGTTCATCCGCAGTCGATCATCCACGGCATGGTCGAGTTCTCCGACCGCTCAGTCATGGCCCAGCTCGGCTCACCCGACATGCGCACGCCGATCGCGCATTGCCTCGGCTGGCCCGACCGCATCAAGGGTCCGGCCGCCAAGCTCGATCTGGCCAAGATCGGCCAATTGACCTTCGAGGCGCCGGATTTCGAGCGCTTCCCCGGGCTGCGCCTGGCCTTCGATTCGCTCCGGACCGGGAAGGGGGCGACCACCGTCTACAACGCCGCCAACGAGGTTGCGGTCGCCGCCTTCATCGCGGGCAAGATCCGGTTTGGCGCGATTGCCCGGCTGGTGGAGGCGACGCTGGACGACTGGATTCGTGGCGGGAACCAGGCCCCGCTGACGTCAGCGGACGATGCAATCGCTGTTGACCATGTTGCGCGAAATAGGGCTGCCGCCCTATTGCCTCAAATTGCCTTAAAGGCATCCTAGATGGTTCGGGGCCAGGGCCTTGCGGCGCTGGATGAGGGAATTCGATGATCGACCTTTTCGTCCATAGTTTCAATACGTTGAGCCATGGGCTCCTCGGCTACGCGGTTCCCTTCCTGTTCGTCCTGACCATCGTCGTGTTCTTCCATGAGCTCGGCCATTTTCTGGTCGCGCGCTGGGCTGGCGTTCGCGTGTTAACTTTTTCGCTCGGTTTCGGACCTGAGCTGGTCGGCTTCAACGATCGCCATGGCACCCGCTGGAAGATCTCGGCGATCCCGCTCGGCGGCTACGTCAAGTTCTTCGGCGACGAGAGCGAGGCTTCGACCCCGTCATCCGAGAAGCTTGCGGCCATGACGGCCGAGGAGCGCGCCGGCAGCTTCCATCACAAGAAGGTCGGCCCGCGCGCCGCCATCGTTGCCGCCGGACCGATCGCCAATTTCATCTTGGGCGCGCTGATCTTCGCCGGCATGGCGCTGTATTACGGCAAGCCGAGCACGATCGCGCGCGTCGACGGTGTGGTCGCCGACGGCGCTGCGGCGGCAGCCGGCTTCAAGATCGGCGACGTCGTCGTCCAGATCGACGGCAAGCCGATCGAAAGCTTTGCCGACATGCAGCGCATGGTTGCGATGAATGCCGGTTCGCCGCTTGCTTTCCAGGTCAAGCGCGACGGCGCCATCGTATCGCTGACCGCGACGCCGGCGCTGCTCGAGCGCAAGGATCCCTTTGGCAACAGCCACCGCCTCGGCGTGCTCGGCGTCGAACACAAGTCCCAGGCCGGTGAAGCCTCGACGTCGCCGGTCGGCGTCGGCGAAGCGCTCAAGATCGGTGTGGAGCAGGTCTGGTTCATCATCACCAGCACCTTCAAGTTCCTGGGTTCTTTGTTCGTCGGGAACGGCAATCCGAACGAGGTCAGCGGCGTACTTGGCATTGCCAAGATGTCGGGGCAGGCGGCCAGCGCCGGGTTCCAGTTCGTGATCAACCTCTGCGCGGTGCTCTCGGTGTCGATCGGCCTGCTGAATCTGTTCCCGATCCCGCTGCTCGATGGCGGTCACCTTATGTTCTATGCGGCGGAGGTTGCCCGTGGTCGGCCCCTGTCCGAGCGGACTCAGGAGATGGGGTTCCGAATCGGGCTGGGCTTGGTGCTGATGTTGATGGTGTTTGCGACCTATAACGACATCCTGCGGATGGCCGCATCCTGATAGGGGCTTTTTTGTGGCGTTGCCCGGGCGTTGCTCTTGGGCAACGTCTTGGAATGAAAATGAAATTGCGGCGCGCTCGGCCGTTTGCGGCGTCGGTGAAATTGTCTACAAGCGGCTTGAACTTGGGGAATCTCCAGACCGGCGTTGGGGTTGGGTCTGGTACGGAATGATAAGGCAGCGTTGCGCAATGAAGTTTGGACTGCGACTCCGGGGGGGCTTGCTCGCAACCCTGATCATGTTCGGCGCGCCGGTGCTTGCCCCGGTTGGGGCTGCCTTTGTATCTTCGTCTGCGCTTGCTCAGACCGTGCAGTCGATTTCCGTTGAAGGAAATCGCCGGGTCGAGGTGGAGACGATCCGCTCCTACTTCAAGCCGGGTCCCGGCGGTCGCTTGGATCAGGGTGCCATCGACGACGGCCTCAAGGCGCTGATCGAGACCGGCCTGTTCCAGGACGTCAGGATCAACCGCGGTGCCGGTGGCCAGATCGTCGTCTCCGTGGTGGAAAACCCGGTGATCGGCCGCATTGCCTTCGAGGGCAACAAGAAGATCAAGGACGAGCAGCTCACCGGTGAAGTCCAGTCCAAGGCGCGCGGCACCTTCTCCCGCGCCATGGTGCAGTCCGACACGCTGCGAATCGCCGAAATCTATCGCCGTTCCGGCCGCTACGACGTCCGCGTCACGCCTGAAGTGATCGAGCAGCCGAACAACCGCGTCGATCTCATCTTCACGGTCGAGGAGGGCGCCAAGACCGGCGTCAAGTCGATCGAGTTCGTCGGCAACAACGCGTACTCGTCGTACCGCCTGCGCGACGTCATCAAGACGCACGAATCGAACCTGCTGAGCTTCCTCGCCAGCAGCGACATCTACGATCCCGATCGGGTCGAGGCCGACCGCGACCTGATCCGCCGCTTCTATCTCAAGAACGGTTTCGCCGACGTCCAGGTCGTCGCCGCGCTCACCGAATACGATCCGGAGAAGAAGGGCTTCAACGTCACCTTCAAGATCGAGGAAGGCTCGCAATACCGGGTCGGCTCGATCGACTTCCGCTCCAGCATTCCGAACTTCGATGCCACCTCGATGCGCAACTATTCGCGCGTCAATGTCGGTTCGCTCTACAACGTCGAATCGGTCGAGAAATCGGTCGAGGAGATGCAGATCGAAGCCTCGCGGCGCGGTTATGCCTTCGCCGTGGTCCGTCCCGGCGGCGACCGCAACTTCGAGGCGCACACCGTGTCGGTCGTGTTCAACATCGACGAGGGTCCGCGCACCTATATCGAGCGCATCAACCTGCGCGGCAACACCCGCACGCGCGACTACGTGATCCGTCGCGAGTTCGACGTCTCCGAGGGCGATGCCTACAACCGCGCGCTGGTCGACCGTGCCGAGCGCCGCTTGAAGAACCTCGACTATTTCAAGAGCGTGAAGATCACGACGGAGCCCGGCTCGTCGAGCGACCGCGTGATCCTGCTCGTGGACATGGAAGAGAAATCGACCGGCGACTTCTCGGTCTCGGGTGGTTACTCCACCACCGACGGCGCGCTGGCCGAAGTCTCGGTCTCGGAACGCAATTTGCTCGGCCGCGGCCTGTTCGCCAAGGCGGCGGTGACATACGGTCAGTATGCCCGCGGCTACTCGCTGTCCTTCGTCGAGCCCTATCTGCTCGACTACCGGGTCGCGCTGGGTCTCGACCTCTATCAGCGCGAGCAGAGGTCCAACAGCTACATCTCCTACGGCACCAAGACGCTCGGCTTCTCGCCGCGCCTCGGCTTCTCCCTGCGTGAAGATCTGTCGCTGCAGGTGCGCTACTCGATCTACAGGCAGGAAATCACGCTGCCGTCGTACCTGGCGAACTGTAACAACGTAGTTGGGTCGGCGGCATTCAATCCAAGCCCGGCTTTCTCGGCGGCGAGCGGTATTCCTCTGGATGCCTCGACCAACGGCCTCGGCTGCTACAGCGACGGCGAGGCCTCGCTGCCGGTCCGCAAGGAGCTTGCGAACGGCAAGACGTTGACCTCGGCGCTCGGCTACACGCTGACCTACAATACGCTGGACAACAACAAGAACCCCACCGACGGTCTCCTGGTCGATTTCCGGCAGGACTTCGCCGGTGTCGGCGGCGACGTCTCTTACCTGAAGTCGGTTGTCGATGCGAAGTACTACACTCCGCTCGTCTCGGACATCGTCGGCCTGGTCCGGTTGCAGGGCGGCATGCTGAACAAGATGGGCAGCGATCTGCGCATGCTCGACCACTTCCAGATGGGCCCGAATCTGGTCCGCGGCTTTGCCCCGAACGGCATCGGCCCGCGCGATTTGAACCCCTTCGGTACGCAGGACGCGCTTGGCGGCACCAAATATTGGGGTGCTTCGCTCGAATTGCAGATGCCGTTCTGGTTCCTGCCGAAGGAAGTGGGTCTGAAGGGCGCCGTCTACGCCGACGCCGGCGGTCTGTTCGACTATCAGGGCCCGACGACATGGTCTGTGACCAACGAAATGACCACGACCAAGAATTCGAGCTGCACGCCGTCGACCGTCAATCCAGCCTCGGCTGGAACCTGCACCGGCTTGGTGTATGACAACGGCAATGCCGTCCGGTCGTCGGTCGGTGTCGGCTTGATCTGGGCCTCGCCGTTCGGTCCACTGCGCTTCGACTACGCCGTGCCGCTGACCAAGGGCAAGAACGACCGTACGCAGGAGTTCCGGTTCGGCGGCGGCACCTCGTTCTAATTCGAACAGCACGGCACGATCCGGACTACGGAGCCGGTTTCCGAAAGGGATCGTGCCAATCCAGGAGATCAGGCATGATGCGGCTTGGCCGCTTCAGGCCGAAGCCGGACCGCGACGGGGTGGAATGGCGCAGCCGACCTTCTTCATACAGCCGCCCGCCTCAGCGCTGGCTGACATAGCCACGCTGACCAAGGCGGAGCTGGTCGATCCCGCCAGGGGCGGCCAAATCATCAAGGGCCTTGCTTCGCTCGACGAAGCCGGCCCGATGCACCTGACGTTCTTCGACAATCTCAAATATGCCGATGAGCTCAAGGCGACCAAGGCCGGTGCTTGCCTGGTGAGCCCACGCTTCGAGGCCCGGGTGCCCGCGCACGTGGCCGTGCTGCGGGCGCCACAGCCGTTCCGCGCCTTCGTCAGGATCGCGCGGGAGTGGCATGGCGACGCGCTCCGGCCGCAATCCTGGACCGGCAACGACGGCATCGCGCCGTCGGCCATCATCGATCCAACGGCCAGGCTGGAGGACGGCGTGATCGTCGATCCCCTGGCCGTGATCGGCCCCGACGTGGAGATCGGCAGCGGCACGGTGGTCGGCGTGGGGGCCGTGATCGGCCCCGGCGTCAAGATCGGCCGGGACTGCAATGTCGGGGCACGCACCGCCATCCAGTGCGCGCTGATCGGCAACGACGTGCTGATCCACCCCGGCTGCTCGATCGGCCAGGACGGCTACGGCTTCATCTTCTTCGGCCCCGAGGGCCACCTGAAGGTGCCTCAGACCGGCCGCGTGCTGATCCAGAACAACGTGGAGGTCGGCGCCGGCACCACCATTGATCGCGGGTCCTTGCGCGACACCGTGATCGGCGAGGGGACCAAAATCGACAATCAGGTCCAGATCGGCCACAATGTGACCATTGGCCGGCACTGCCTGCTGGCAGCCCAGATCGGTCTTGCCGGCAGCCTCACCCTCGGCGACAACGTGGCGCTGGGAGCGAAGGTGGGCATCAACAATCACGTCAAGATCGGGGATGGAGCTCAGGTGACTGCCATGAGCGGCGTCAAGGACGACGTCCCTCCCAACGGACGTTGGGGTGGTTTTTTCGCCAAGCCGACCAGGCAATGGTTCAAGGAAATCTTGGCCGTCGAGCGCCTGGCGCGCGACAGCAAGGCCGATCCGAAGCAGGAGGAACGGGAGTGACGGACGAAGCACCGGTCAGGTTCGAGCTTGTGGACATCAACATGATCCTGCAAACGCTCCCGCACCGTTTTCCGATGCTGCTGATCGATCGCGTGATCAACATCCGCACCGATTACAGCGGCATCGGCATCAAGAACGTCACCTTCAACGAGCCGCCGTTCCAGGGCCACTTTCCCGATCGCCCGGTCTATCCCGGCGTCATGATGATCGAAGCGATGGCGCAGACCGCGGGTGTGATCGGCATCAAGTCGGTCGAGGGCACCGATAAGCCGCGGGCTGTGTATTTCCTGACCATCGACAAGTGCAAGTTCCGTAAGCCGGTGCTGCCCGGCGATACCATCGAATATCACATGCGCTCAATCGGCCGCCGCAAGGCCATGTGGTGGTTTCACGGCGACGCCAAGGTCAACGGCCAGGTGGTTGCGGAGGCCGATGTCGGCGCCATGCTGACCGACTGAGCGGGATCAACTTCTCTGGATGCGCTCGCGTGCAGGACACGCGTACCGGCTGCCGCTGACCTCGCGCTTGATGTTCTGCTTGAAGAACTGGCCCATGGACGGTGAGCCCAGCAGGCGCTCGACCGTATCGATTGGCACGCCGCAATAGCGGTCGTAAACGCCGTCCACTGCCACGACGAGGGCCTGCTGCGCACGGTCGTAACAGACCCGCTGGAGCACCGTGCTGCGGGTGATGTCGCGGCATTCGAATGTCTTGAGATCGACGAGGCGGTGTTCGCCGGTCTCGATCGTCTCGGATACGATCGGCGCGGTCACGAGCTGTGCGAGGAGAAGTGCCAAAGCCCTGACCAAGATACCTGAGCTCCGCATGAACTTGTTGATGAGCCGGGAAGGCTGCTTCACCCGGCACTTGAAACACGGAGAGATCATACGTCACTGGACAGATCGGGCATAGTCGCGCTAACCAGCGGAAAACCGAGCGACTTCAACACCTAATCAGACCTTCTTGATGAGTCAGATTGCTTGATGAGTAAGATTGATCCCACCGCACGGGTCGCGGACGGCGCCGTGATCGGCGAGGGCACCGAGATCGGACCCTTCTGCATCATCGGCGCGCATGTCGTGATCGGCAGCAACTGCAAGCTGATCGGACATGTGCATGTTACCGCGCAGACCACGATCGGTGACGATTGCACCATCTATCCGTTCGCCTCGCTCGGCACGCCGCCGCAATCGCTCAGCTATCGTGGCGAATTGACGAAGCTCAAGATCGGTTCGGGCTGCACGATCCGCGAGTCCGTGACCATGAACGCCGGCACGGTCGCAGGCGGCGGCATCACAGAGGTCGGCGACCGCAACTATTTCATGAATTGCAGCCATGTCGGCCATGACTGCCATGTCGGCAACGACGTGATCTTCGCGACCTCGGCCACGCTCGGCGGTCACTGCGAGATCGGCGATTTCGTCTTCATCGGCGGTCTGTCCGCGGTGCACCAGTTCACCCGCATCGGCCCGCAGGTTATGGTCGGCGGGGTGTGCGGCGTGCGCGACGATGTCATACCGTTCGGCCTCGTCAACGGCCAATATGCCGTGCTCGAAGGCCTCAACCTGATCGGCATGAAGCGGCGCAAGTTCACCAAGCAGCGGCTTGCGACCGTGCGCGCATTCTACCAGAAGCTCTTCCATGGCCACGCTACCTTTGCCGAACGCCTGGAGGCGGCGCGGCCGCTCGCCGGTGACGATCCGGCCATCGGCGAAATCCTCGACTTCATCGGCAAGGGCAAGCGCCCGCTCTGTCTTCCCGCCATCGCGAAGTGATGATGCGATGGCCCCGGGCATGACATCGGCGGCTTCGGAAATTTCATCGCCGGTCGGCGTGGTCGCTGGCGGTGGAGCGATGCCATTCGCGGTTGCCGACTCGCTCGCCGCCCGCGGCGTCACGCCGGTGTTGTTTCCGCTTCGAGGAGCCTGCGATCCCGCGAGGGTGGAGAAATTCCGTCATCGCTGGATTTCGGTCGGCCAGCTTGGCCGCGCCATGCGGCTGTTTCGCGAAGAAGGTTGCCGCGACCTGATCTTCATCGGCACGCTGATACGGCCTTCGCTCTCGGAGGTCCGGGTCGACTTCACGACGCTCCGGCTGCTCGGCAATGTCATCCGCGCCTTCCGCGGCGGCGACGATCATTTGTTGTCCGGCGTCGGGCGCATTCTCGAGCAGGGCGGCTTTCGGATGGTCGGCATCAAAGAAGTCGCGCCGGACCTCTTGATGCCCGAGGGCTGCATCAGCCGCGCCTGGCCGAGCGACACCGGCAAGACCGACATCGAGCGCGGACGCGCGGTGCTGACCGCGCTCGGTCCGTTCGACATCGGCCAGGCCGCGGTCGTGATCGATGGTCATGTGGTGGCGGTCGAGGATATCGAGGGCACCGATGCGCTGCTCGCGCGCGTGGCACGGCTGCGCGAAGAGGGCCGCATCCGCGCCGCGTCCGGGCGGGGCGTGCTGGTGAAGGTCCCAAAGAGCGGGCAGGATTTGCGCTTCGACCTGCCGACGATCGGCCCGCGCACCCTCGAGGGCGTCGCCGCGGCAGGGCTGGCCGGGATCGCCGTCGTTGCCGGCAACACCATCGCCGCCGAGCCGCAGGCGATGATCGCGCTCGCCGACGCCAAATATCTCTTCGTCATCGGCCTGCCGGCGTGATGCAAGGCCGCGATCCCCAGCGCAAGATCTTCCTGATCGCCACGGAGGAATCCGGCGACCGGCTCGGCAGCGCCTTGATGAAGGTGCTGCGCCAGCGCCTCGGCGACGGCGTGCAGTTCGTGGGCGTCGGCGGCCACACCATGGCGCGCCAGGGGCTGGAGACGCTGTTTCCGATCGAGGAGCTCTCGATCGTCGGCTTCGCCGCGGTCGTGCAGCAATTGCCGAAGATCCTGCGGCTGATCCGCGAGACCGCGGAGGCCGTGACCGAAGCCGCGCCGGACGCGCTCGTCATCATCGACAGTCCCGACTTCACTCACCGTGTCGCCCGCCGCGTGCGGGGGCGCAATCCGGCGATCCCAATCGTCGACTACGTCTCGCCGCAGCTCTGGGCCTGGCGGCCGGGACGGGCGCGGACCATGCTCGGCTATGTCGACCATGTGCTCGGCCTGTTGCCGTTCGAGCCGGAGGAATATCGCAAGCTCGGCGGGCCGCCATGCAGCTATGTCGGCCATCCCCTGATCGAGCAATTGCCCTCGCTGCGGCCGAACGCGGAGGAACAGGCGCGCCGCGACGGCGAGCCGCCGGTCTTGCTGGTGTTACCCGGCAGCCGCCGCAGCGAGATCAGGCACCATCTCGACGTGTTCGGGGCGGCGCTCGGTCGACTGCAGACGGAAGGCCGCGCGTTCGAACTGATCCTGCCGACTATGCCGCATCTCGAAGCCACCATCCGCGAAGGCATCGCGAACTGGCCGGTCAAGCCTCAAATCGTGGTCGGCGAGAACGAGAAGCGCGCCGCTTTCCGCGTCGCGCGCGCGGCATTGGCAAAATCAGGCACGGTGACGCTGGAGCTCGCGCTGTCGGGCATTCCGATGGTGACGGCCTATCGCGTCGGCGCGATCGAAGCCTTCATCCTGCGCCGCGCGATCCGCGTCTCCTCGGTGATCCTCGCCAATCTCGTGATCGGCAAGGATGTCATCCCGGAGTTCCTGCAGGAAGACTGCACGCCGGAGAAGCTGGCGCCCGCGCTCTCGGAGCTTCTGACCGATTCACCGCTGCGCCGACAGCAGGTGGAAGCGTTCGCGCAGCTCGACACCATCATGTCGACCGGCAACAAGTCGCCGAGCGTGCTCGCAGCCGACATCGTGCTGGCGACGATGCGCAAGGGCACGCGGGCTAGCTAGAACGAGTACTCACAAGCGTCGGCTTGCCAGCGCAAAGCGGAAGCCTCCTACTTGGGCCTGATCGGCGGCTTGTGACCCGTTGCAGACCTCGCGGAGAGTTGGCATTGTTGTGCGATGTTCAACTACCTGCTTGCCAATATGCGCACATGGTCGCTCTCACTGGCGGTCTATTGCATGACTTTCACGGGCGCGACCGCCTGCACCATCGTGATAGCACGTAGCATCATGTTCGAGCAGGTCCCGGCGGACGTCGATGCGTCCGAGATCATCGAGGCAACAATCCATGATCGCACGCACTTCATCGACGCGCGAGGTCTGCAAGGCGAGCTGTTGAACGCACGTGTTGATCGCGTGATCAAGGGATCAATCAAGACAGACACCGTGAAGATACTTTTGTATGAAGGCTGCCCCCGCGCTAGCGGGGGGCACGGAATCATTCTCGGTAATCTTCAGAGCGATCCGTTACTCGGTCTCGTGCTGATACCGAAGGATCACTTAGTCCGCTGATGGCCCAACTCGGACTCAGGGAGAGGTACGCCAACGCGACCGCTATCGGATACGGAGCGGACCTCTGCGAGGCAGCTCGGGTTGTGAGTACAGACTCTAGCCGAGACCAGCGTCGACCTGAAAACACTGGCGCGTGATGCGCTGGCTGTCGTCGGAAGCGAGGAATAGCGCCATGTTGGCGATGTCCTCGGGCGTCACCGCGTCGGGAATGGCCTGGCGCGTGCGCAGCTCGGCGATCGCCTGGTCATCCGGGTACCACAGCCGGCGCTGACGCTCCGTGATCACCATCCCCGGCGCGATCGCGTTGACCCGGATGCGGTCGGGCCCGAGCGACCGGGCCAGGGAGTTGGTGAAGCCGACGATCGCGGCCTTTGCCGCGGCGTAGACCGGCAGCCCCGGCGCGCCGCGCATCCAGGCAATCGACGACATGTTGATGATCGAACCGCCGCCGCGCGCCTGCATCTGCGGCACCACCGCTTGCGCGGCAAAGAAGACGTGCTTGAGGTTGACGCCGATCATCCAGTCGAACTCGGCCGGGGTCACCTCAGCCAGCACCTGGCGTTGATCATTGGCGGCGTTGTTGACGAGAACCGCGGCATCGCCAAGCGATCCGTGGACCTGCACCATGGCGCCGCGTAAGGCGTCGATGTCGAGCAGGTCGCAGGGCACGAACAGGGGTGCGGTTGCAGCCGCGGCCTTCACCTCCGCGACCAGCGCCCGGCCGGCTGCTTCATCGAGGTCCAGGAACGCGACGCGCGCCCCTTGGGCCGCGAACGCCCGCACGAAGGCGGCACCGATGCCGCTGGCGCCACCGGTGATCAACACCACGCGGTCCCTAAGACCGGCATAGCTCGTTGCTGTCATGCGATCAGTCGCTCCGTCTCGGGGTCGAACAGGCAGATGCTGCGCGTGTCGAGCGCGAACGGGGCGGCGGCGCCCGGTGTGGGGCGGATGTCCGGCGTGATGCGCGCCAGCGCCGGCTCGCCGCCAAGCCGCAGCAGCACGATCGTTTCGGCCCCCGTCGGCTCGACCATCTCCACCGGCGCGTTGACGACGACGGGCGGATCGGCGGAGAACACGCGGCTGCCCTCGGCGATGCATTCCGGCCTGATCCCGACCACCACGTCACGGCCGACGAAGGGTGCCGCCGCGTCGTATTGGCCAAGTCGGAGGCGGACCTCGTCCGGCCGTCCCGCGCCGATCACGACCACCGGGCCGCCGGCATCGGCCTCGAGCCGTGCCGGCATCGTGTTCATCGGCGGCGAGCCCATGAAACGGGCCACGAACAGATTGGCGGGATAGCGATACACGGTGTCAGGATCGGCAAACTGCTGCACCACGCCACGATGCATCACGGCGATGCGCGTCGCCATCGTCATCGCCTCGATCTGGTCGTGGGTGACATAGACGATGGTGGCGCCGATGCGTTGGTGCAGCCGCTTGATCTCCATCCGCATCTCGACGCGCAGCTTGGCGTCGAGATTGGAGAGCGGCTCGTCGAACAGGAAGAGCAGGGGATCGCGCACCAGCGCCCGGCCCATCGCCACGCGCTGGCGCTGGCCGCCGGAGAGCTGCGACGGCTTGCGACCGAGCAGCGGCTCGATCTGGAGCAGCTTGGCGACATTCGCCAGCGCCTTCTCCTGCTCCGCTTTTGGTACGTGGCGGCATTCCATGCCGAAGGTGATGTTCTGGCGTACCGTCATCGATGGATAGAGCGCGTAGGACTGGAACACCATGGCGATGTCGCGGTCCTTCGGCGGAATGTCGTTGACGACACGTCCGCCGATTTCCACGGTGCCGGCGCTCGGGAGGTCGAGCCCGGCGATGATGTTGAGCAGCGTTGACTTGCCGCAGCCGGATGGGCCGACGAGCACGGTGAATTCACCGCTCTCGATGTCGAGATCGATGCCCTTCAGCACCTCCAGATTGGCGTAGCGCTTGGACAGGGAGCGAATGCTTAGGGCTGCCATGACGATCCGATCATTTCACGGCCCCGGCGGTGAGGCCGCGCACGAAATACTTGCCGCCGATCAGATAGATCAGCAGGGTTGGCAGCGCGGCGATCATCACCGCCGCGCTTTGCACGCCATGCTGCGGGATGTCGGCGACCGCGGCGGATAGCGCGATCAGCGCGGCGGTGACCGGCTGCTGCTGACCGGTCGTGAATGTCACGCCGTAGAGAAACTCGTTCCAGATATGCGTGAACTGCCAGATCACGGTGACGACCAGAATAGGCGGCGAGAGCGGCAGGATGATGCGCCAGAAAATACGAAAGAACCCTGCGCCATCGATGCGCGCAGCTCTTATCAGATCCTGCGGGATGGCAGTGTAGTAGTTTCGGCAGAACAAGACGGTAAAGGAGAGCCCCTGGATCGTGTGGATCACGACCAGGCCCGTGAGCGTGTTCATCAGGCCGATATCGCGCAACACGATGGTCCAGGGAAGCAAGCGCATCTGCTGGGGAAGGAAGAGGCCAAGGGTCACGATGCCGTAGATCCAGCTATCGCCGCGAAAACGCCAGAGCGACACGGCGTAACCGGCGACAGCACCGAGTAGGGTCGAGAAAATCGTCGCGGGCATCGTGACCAGCGCGGAGTTCAGCATGTACGGCCGGATGCCGGCGCAGGTCTCGGCGACGCAGAAACCGCTCCAGGCCGCGGCGTAGTTACTCCATGCCCATTGCTTCGGCCAGCCGATCATCGAGGCCTGTGCGATCTCCTCGTTGGTACGGAGCGAATTCAGCACGACAACAGCCAATGGCGCGAGCCAGGCTGCAGCGATCAGCGAGACGACGAGATAGATCAGAATCCGGCTTGGCGCGAAGGTTCGCTCACGCATGGATCGCCCGCCGCCGCTGGACGTAACGCCACGCTGCATAGGGCAGCAAAACCGCGAGAAGAATGAGCAACATGAGCACCGCCGCCGCCGCTCCCCGTCCGAGCAGGCTGCGCTGGAACATCAAATCATAGACGACGAGGGCCGGCAGCTGGGTGGCGATTCCGGGTCCGCCGTTCGTGAGTGCGCGGACGAGGTCGAAAGTCGAAATCGCGAACTGCAGCTGGATGACGATGACGGTGATGGTGATCGGCCAAAGGGTCGGCAGGATGACCCGCCGGTACATTCGGATCGGTCCGGCGCCGTCGATCTGCGCGGCCTTGATCAGGTCGGCGTCGACGGAGCGGAGGCCGGCGAGGAACAGCGCCATGGCAAAACCGGAGGACTGCCAGATCGCAGCGATGACAATGGTCCAAATGGCCATGTCGCGGTCGATCAGCCAGTCGAACCGGAAGGTAGTCCAACCGAGGTCGCGGACCAGCTTCTGGATCCCGAGGCCAGGATTGAGCAGCCAACTCCAGACCGTGCCGGTGACCACGAATGACACCGCTAAGGGATAGAGGAAGATGGACCGCAGCAGGTTCTCGCCGCGAATGCGCTGATCGAGCAGGATCGCAAGGATGAGGCCAGTCGCCAGACTCAGCAACACGAAGGCGCAGCCAAACAGCAGCAGATTGTCCAAGGCAATCTGCCAGTTCCGCGATGCTGCAACCGCAGAATAGTTGCGCAAACCGACCCAGCCCGCGACCGGGACCAGAGTGGACGGCGTGAACGATATCCAGATCGTCCACAGCGTAAACGCAATGAGGTGCGCGGCGGACAACAGCAGCGGCACCCAGATCGTCAGATATTCGGGCAGCCGGCGTACCCAGTCAGGGGCCGCCGGCCGGCCCGGTGTTGTCGAGACGGCGATCGTCAACGTGAGCTCTCGACGGCGTCGGCGAGGCGTACGGCCGCTTGCTCCGGCTTGATCGTCTTGTTCTTCACGTACTCCGTGATCACGTCGATGATCGCTGCGGTCATGCCGTTTTCCTGCGCCATGTTGTGCGCAAGGCTGAGGACGGCCTGATTGCTGGCGATCGCGTCTTTAAGAGCTGCTGCGGTCCGCCGTTGACCGTCCGACCAGCCCTCGCCGGAGAGATCGACGTCGGTGCGCACCGGGATCGATCCCGTGATCTGCGAATACATGGTCTGGATCGCCGGATCCATGACGAGCTGGGCCATCAGCGTCTGGCCGGCTTGCAAATCGGGCTCCTTGCGCTGCCAGAATATGAAGGCATCGGCATTCAACAGGAAGACCGGCTTGCTATTGTCGCTCGGGCCCGGAGCGATGATGAAGTCCTCGAACTTGAAGCCGGCGTTACGCAAGACGCCCTGCGCCCACCCGCCCATGATCATCATGCCCATGTCGCCGTCGACAAAGCGCTTCAGGTTGGTCGAAAAATGCTGGGCGCCGACGTTGGGGTCCATCCAGTCGGCAATCTTGCGCACCTGTACGAAGGCCGCCTTTATCTCGGGGCCTTCCAGGGCCTTCTTGTCGAGGTTCATGATGGCTGCGCGGTATGCGGTGGGACTGATGCCTGCCAAAGCGGCCTCGAATTTTTGGCCGTCGTCCGCGCGGGTGCCACCGTTGGCGATGGGATAGGGGACGCCGCCTGCTTTCATCTTCTCGGCGAGGTCGTTGAACTCAGCCCATGTGACGGGGATCTTGTCGGCCTTGGCCTTGTCCATCGCGCGCTTGGAGAGAAACAGCATGTTGGTGCTGTAGATCTGCAACGGCAGTGCAATCCACTTGCCCTCCGGCTTGTGCAATTTTGCAAGGTCCGGCGCGACAACCTTTTCGTATCCGGCGGCAGCGACGACGGCGTCGAGATCGACCGTTGGGGCAATCTTGGACCAGGCCGCGATCTCGGGACCTTTGAGCTGCGAGCAGGCCGGTGGATCGCCGGCCATGATCTGGGCACGCAGCTTGTTCATCATCTCGGTGGTGAAGCCGGGGACGGGGGAGTGCTGCCAAACCCCGCCTTTCTCCTCGAATTTCTTGCCGAGCGCCGTGATGGCGGCACCATCGCTGCCGGCGGACCATTGCGAGATCGCAGTCAGACGCGGCTTGATCGCGCCTTGCGCGCGGGCAAATGCCGGCAGCGCGAGCGCGGCCGCAGATCCGGCGAGCAGTTGGCGCCTTGTTGTCGTGATCGGCATGGCAAGTTCCTCCCGGTGTGAACTCTTTCGCGCGAGCGCCGCGCGGCATCAGGTATGTCAGGCGGCCTCGCTCGATGCGGCCGGCATGCCGCCGCGGCAAGCGAGGCAGAAAGCCGCAAAAGCCAGCGCCGCCCGCGGATCGTTGCCATTCGACGGCGGTACGAAAGCGAGCGACACTTGCGCGTGCTTGCGGCCGCCCAACAGGCAGGCGTCGATCCCCTCGACGAGCGCGTTGCGATCGTCCTCGGCGAGAAGCGATGGCCAGCCGCTGATCGCGACGCCCTTGCAGGGCTTCACGTTCAGCGTATTGCCGATCGCAAGGCCCAGCCGGAATAGCCGCCGGCGCAATTCCTGCCGCACGCGCGACGAGAGCGACATTGCGGTGACCCATTCGCTGCCGAGTTCAAGCAACTCGGCTTCGGCGACGCCAAGAAGCTCGGCCAGGGCGGGAAGCGACGTATAGGCCTCGACGCAACCATGATGACCGCAGCGGCAAATTGGACCGTCGGCTTCGAACACCATGTGGCCGAGCTCGACCGGCTGGAGGGCATCGTCTTCGACCGGGTCATCCATCCAGGTGCCCGCGACGCCCTGGCCGACGAAGACGAAGAGATGCGCGCCGCTGAACGGATAGTTCTCCGTGCGGCAGCGATGAAAGATGGCGTGCGCGACGACCGAATTGGTGAACTCGACCGGCACGCCGGCAAAGTTCTCGCCGAACATCTCACTGATACGCCCGATGTCGCAGGGAATGATCGGATTCCCTGACGCGCCCAGCCGGCCGAGACCCGGAATGGAGACGCCGATCTGCGCGAGGGGGATGCGTCGGCGCCGCGTCCAGTCGTGCAGCAATGTCATTGCCTCGCGAAACGCCCGGCCGACGGTCGCTGCGGTCGGCGTCTTCGGCAGCGGCACATGCCCGGTATGGTGCAGTTCGCCCGACATGCCCCCGACGCCGACGCTGAGCCGCTGGGTGGTCAGCTCGAAGGCCGCGAGCGCCACCTCGCCATCGAGCGACACGAGGCCCGTCGGGCCACCGACGTAAGGGGCAGGGCGCCGCACTTCCTCGATCAGGCCTTCGGCCTTCAGGTCGAACAGGATGCGCGACAGGCTCGCTTCCGACAGGCGCACGGCCTTGGCCAGCGGCGGGCGAAACGACCCGCCTGACTGAAGCAGATGAGTCAAAATGGCAGCACGCGTCTGCCGCCGACTTCTCGGCTGCTCCGGCATTTCCATCCCTGTCGTCATTCTTACTTAGAGTAAGAATGCGCGCGGACCATTTCGGCTGTCAAGCGATCGCCGACGCATTGCGCCGACTTGTTGTTGTGCGCGGCAGCAAGATTGTATCAGCGCAAAACAAAAACGGCGCCATCTTGTGATGGCGCCGCTTCGAAAGCCGTTATGGCTCGACCTTACTTCCGGTCGTTGATCGCGACGTAGTCGCGCTTGGTGACGCCGGTATAGAGCTGGCGCGGACGGCCGATCTTCTGCTGCGGATCCTCGATCATCTCGCTCCACTGGCTGATCCAGCCGACGGTGCGGGCGACCGCGAACAGCACGGTGAACATCGAGACCGGGAAGCCCATCGCCTTCAGCGTGATGCCCGAATAGAAGTCGACGTTCGGGTAGAGCTTGCGGTCGATGAAGTACTGGTCGCTGAGCGCGATCTTCTCGAGCTCGAGCGCCACCTTCAGCATCGGATCGTCGCCATGGCCGGTCTCCTTGAGCACGGCGTGACACATCTTCTGCATGATCTTGGCGCGCGGATCATAGTTCTTGTAGACGCGGTGACCGAAGCCCATCAGGCGGACTTCAGAGTTCTTGTCCTTCACCTTGGCGATGAATTCGGGGATCTTGTCGACCGAGCCGATCTCGGCGAGCATTGCGAGCGCTGCTTCGTTGGCGCCGCCATGCGCCGGGCCCCACAGGCAGGCGATGCCGGCGGCGATGCAGGCGAACGGGTTGGCGCCGGAGGAGCCGGCGATACGCACCGTCGAGGTCGAGGCATTCTGCTCGTGGTCGGCGTGTAGGATGAAGATCTTGTCCAGCGCGTCAGCCAGCACCGGGTTGATCTTGTAGTCCTCGCACGGCACGGCGAAGCACATATGCAGGAAGTTCTCGGCGAACTTCAGCGAGTTCTTCGGATACACGAAGGGCTGGCCGACCGTGTACTTGTAGGCCATCGCAGCCAGCGTCGGGATCTTGGCGATCATGCGCATGGAGGCGATCATGCGCTGCTTCGGATCGTTGATGTCGGTCGAGTCGTGATAGAACGCGGCGAGCGCGCCGACAGCCGCCACCATGATCGCCATCGGATGGGCGTCGCGGCGGAAGCCCTGGAAGAAGCGGGCCATCTGCTCGTGCACCATCGTGTGATGGATCACGCGGTCGTCGAAATCCTTCTTCTGCGCGGCGGTCGGAAGCTCGCCGAACAGCAGGAGATAGCAGGTCTCCAGGAAGTCGCCGTTCTCGGCGAGCTGCTCGATCGGATAGCCGCGGTATTCCAGCACGCCCGCGTCACCGTCGATATAGGTGATCTTGGACTGGCAGCTCGCGGTCGAGGTGAAGCCCGGGTCGTAGGTGAACAGGCCGGACTGGCCGTAGAGCTTGCCGATATCGATGACGTCGGGCCCGACGCTGCCGCTGTGGATCGGAAGATCGAAATTCTTGTTTCCGACCGTCAGTGTGGCGGTCTTATTGCTTGGTTTTGCGTCCATCAGAGGTCCCCGATGTATGGTGAAACGGGCCGGACCCGGAGGCCCCGATGAGATATCGCGGGGCAGGCCGGATGTTCCAGAAGGTACGGCTGAGATGGGTATATTATTGCTGTGTGCGCTGCAAGATGGCCCCGCGCATGGTCGACTTACGTCGTAGCCTGGTCCTTGGCCCCGGTTCTTAGCGCGTTCCTCGGCCTATTCCGTGGCCTGATCTTTAAGCCGGCCCAGGCTTTCCTGGCGTCCCAGGACGTCCAAAACCTCGAATATGCCGGGCGACGTCGTCCGTCCGGTCAGCGCCGCCCGCAGCGGCTGGGCGACCGCGCCGAGCTTGAGACTATTTTCCTCGGCAAAGGCGCGCAGCGCGGCTTCCGCATTGGCCGCGCTCCACATCTCGACTTTCTCGAGCGCGGAATGAAGCTGGCCGATCAGCTTGCGGTTCTCGGGCGTCAGCAGCGCTGCCGCCTTCGGATCGAGCTCCAGCGGCCGGTCGGCGAAGATGAAATAGGCGCCGTCGATCAGCTCGATCAGCGTTTTGGCGCGCTCCTTCAGGGCCGGCATGGCCTTCAGCAGCTGCGCGCGCGTGGTGTCGTTTAACTTCGCCTTAAGCTCGTCGCGGCTGGGCACGACGTGGTCCAGCACGTCCTCGAACATCTTCACGAGTGATTGATCGTCGGCATTGCGGATGTAGTGGCCGTTGAGGTTTTCCAGCTTGGCGAAATCGAAGCGCGCTGCTGCGCGGCCGACGCTGGCGAGGTCAAAGGCTGCGATCATCTCCTCGGTCGAGAAGATTTCCTGGTCGCCATGGCTCCAACCGAGCCGGACGAGATAGTTGCGGAGCGCGGCCGGGAGGTATCCCATGGCGCGGTAGGCATCGACGCCAAGCGCGCCGTGCCGCTTGGAGAGTTTTGAGCCGTCCGGGCCGTGGATCAGGGGGATGTGGGACATGCTCGGCAGCGTCCAGCCCATAGCGTCGTAGATCTGCTTTTGGCGGGCCGCGTTGATCAAATGGTCGTCGCCGCGGATGACATGGGTGACGCCCATGTCGTGGTCGTCGACCACCACCGCGAGCATGTAGGTCGGGTTGCCATCGCCGCGCAGCAGGACGAGGTCGTCGAGATTCTCGTTCTGCCAGACCACGCGGCCCTGGACCTGATCCTCGATCACGGTCTCGCCGGTCTGGGGCGCGCGGAGCCGGATGGTGGGCTTCACGTCGGTTGGGGCCGTCGCCGGATCGCGGTCGCGCCACAGGCCGTCATAGAGGCGGGTGCGGCCTTCCGCGCGCGCCTTCTCGCGCATCGCGGTGAGCTCCTCGGCGGTGGCGTAGCAGCGATAGGCCTTGCCCTCGGCGAGCAGCAGCTCGGCGACCTCGCGGTGGCGGGCGGCGCGGCTGAACTGATAGATGACGTCGCCGTCCCAGCCGAGCTCCAGCCATTTCAGGCCGTCGAGGATGGCGCCGATCGCCGCCTCCGTGGAGCGCTCCCGGTCGGTGTCCTCGATCCGGAGCAGCATCTTGCCGCCGTGCTTCTTCGCATAGAGCCAGTTGAACAGCGCCGTGCGCGCGCCCCCGATATGGAGGAAGCCGGTCGGCGAGGGAGCGAAGCGGGTGACGACGGGAGAGGTCATTCTTGGCAAGGCCTATGCATTGGAGGCGGTGGTATATAACAGGACCGGTGCATAACTAAAGCCCGGCAGCGGGCCGCCAAGGGTTGCTTGAGACCTTGCTTAAGCCCTTGGCTCAGCCAAGGGAATTTGGCAGAAGGGCCGCTGATTTCCCTACAGGATTTTCGTAATGACAGAACCGGTGGCGACTGAGGTTGGGCGCGATTTCATTCGTGACATCATCCAGGCCGACCTCGATCAGGCCAAATACAAGGAGATCGTGACCCGGTTCCCGCCGGAGCCGAACGGCTACCTGCATATCGGCCACGCCAAGTCGATCGCGCTCAATTTCGGCATCGCCCAGGAGTTTCCGGGCCGGTGCCATCTGCGCTTCGACGACACCAACCCGGTCAAGGAAGAGCAGGAATACATCGATTCCATCCAGGCAGACGTGCGCTGGCTCGGCTTCGACTGGGGCAAGAACCTGTTCTTCGCGTCCGACTATTTCGACCGCCTCTACGAATGGGCGGAGCAGCTGATCCGCGACGGGCTCGCCTATGTCGACGACCAGAGCCAGGAGGAGATCCGCGCTTCGCGCGGCACGCTGACCGAGCCCGGCAAGAACTCGCCGTTCCGCGATCGCACCGTGGATGAAAACCTCGACCTGTTCCGTCGCATGAAGGCGGGCGAATTCCCGAACGGCGCGCGCGTGCTGCGGGCCAAGATCGACATGGGTGCGGGCAACATCAATCTGCGCGACCCCGTGCTGTATCGCATCCTGCATGCGCACCATCCGCGCACCGGGACCAAGTGGAGCATCTATCCGAGCTACGACTATGCCCACGGCCAGTCGGACGCCATCGAAGGCATCACGCACTCGATCTGCACGCTGGAGTTCGAGGATCACCGGCCGCTCTATGACTGGTTCATCGAGAAGCTGCCGGTGCCGTCGAAGCCGCACCAGTACGAATTCGCGCGGCTGAACCTGACCTACACGCTGCTCTCCAAGCGCGTGCTGACCCAGCTCGTGCGCGAGGGCCATGTCGCGGGCTGGGACGATCCGCGCATGCCGACCATGGCGGGGATGCGCCGCCGCGGCGTGCCGCCGGCCGCCCTTCGCGAATTCGTCAAGCGCATCGGCGTGGCGAAGGCCAACAGCGTTGTCGACGTCGGCATGCTCGAGTTCTGCATCCGTGAGGAGCTGAACCGCACGTCGCAGCGGCGGATGGCGGTGCTGAAGCCGCTCAAGGTCGTGATCGAGAACTATCCGGAAGGGCAGACCGAGGAGCTCGAGGCGATCAACCATCCGGACGATCCCTCTGCCGGCACCCGGAAGATCACGTTCGGCCGTGAGCTCTATATCGAGCAGGACGACTTCATGGAGAACCCGCCGAAAAAGTTCTTCCGTCTGTCGCCCGGCAACGAGGTGCGGCTGCGCTACGCCTATTTCGTCAAGTGCACCGGTGTGATCAAGAACCAGGCAGGCGAAGTGGTGGAGCTGCGCTGCACCTACGATCCCGCGACCAAGGGCGGCAACGCGCCCGATGGCCGCAAGGTCAAGGCCACCATGCACTGGCTGTCGGCGGCAACGTCTGTGCCCGCGGAAATCCGCGTCTACAACCAGCTGTTTGCCAATCCGAGCCCGGACGCCTCGAACTTCGCCGCCGACCTCAATCCGCAGTCGCTCGAGATTCTCGCTGATGCCCGCGTCGAGGCATCGGTTGCGGAAAGCAGCTCGACCGAGGTAATGCAGTTCGAGCGTCAGGGCTATTTCGTGCGCGACAAGGACTCGACGTCCGGCAGACCGGTATTTTCCAGGACCATCGGCCTGCGCGACACGTTCGCGAAGGAAGTTGCCAAAGGCTGAGGCACCACAATGAGCGACGAAGCCGACGCGATCGTTTCCGCCATCATCGCGAAATGGTGCGCCGGCTTCGCCACGCTCGATGCGGCCGCGCTGTCGTCGCTTTATGGGAAGAATACGTTCTTCTTCGGCTCGAACCCGAAGCTCTACCGGGGCAGGGACGGCGTTGCCGACTACTTCAACGGCTTGCCGCGCTGGCGCAAGCCAGCTGCGGTCTTTTCCGAGGTGAACGCAGCGCAGGTCGCTCCTGACCTCATCAACATGGCCGCAACCATCTCGTTCGATCTCGCCGGCGAGCGCCCCGATCTCGTGGTCAAGATGAGCTGGGTCATCATGCGCGAGGACGGCGACTGGAAGATCGTCAATCATCATGCTTCGTCGCAGGCGCCGCTGATCTGACCAGCGGGCACACGACTTCGTCATTCTCGTGAGAGAACGAACGTGCACCTCGCGCGTTGGGGTGGGCCCAACAAGGAACCCACCATGCAGAACATCGCAGAGCATATGGAAGTCATCGGCGCCGACGGCGTCCACATCGGCACCGTCGACAAGGTCGAAGGCAATCGCATCAAGCTGACCAAGAAGGACAGCGGCGAGGGCAGCCACAAGGGGCATCATCACTTCATCGACAAGGGCCTCGTCGCCGATATCGAGGGCAACAAGGTCCGGCTGTCGGCCAAGGCCGATGTCGCCGTGACGATGGAAGAGGAAAAGTAGCGGCCGCGCCCTTTCGTTCCTGATCCGTACCGCTATCCGCCCGCCTGCACGTTCCGGTAGCTTCTGACTTCGTTGCGTATCATCGAGTGCAGGGAATGGCGGAGCCGGGCCGGCCGGTACGGTCGCAGGGGATCGCGGGGACGTGGCCCGCGGGCCGCGCCGCGTCCGCGGGCGGCCTCGCGCCTGCAGGCCTCGACCTCTGGACATCGCTGGTCGAGACCCTCCGCGCGTGGCTACGCGCCGAGGCTGGCGCCGGGCGGCTGTTGCCGTGGGTGCCCGTAGCGTTTGGCTGCGGCATCGCGCTTTATTTCTCCGCCGATCATGAGCCGGTGCTGTGGGTCGTTGCCGCGAGCGCCATCGCGCTCCTGCTCGGCGCGGCTCTGTTGCGGCGGAGCCGGCTGTTCGCCCCGGCCATCATGATCGCGGCGGTCGCGGCCGGCTTTGCCGTCGCGACCTGGAAGACGGCGCGCATCGCCCACCCGGTGCTGGCAAAGTCGCTCTATTCGGTGTCGTTGTCGGGCTTCGTTGAGGCCCGCGACATCCGCGAGCGTACCGATCGTTTCGTGCTGCGCGTCACCGCGATGGAGGCGCAACGCAGCGACGTCAGGCTCGAGCGCGTGCGCCTGTCGGTCCGCAAAGGCACCGCGCCGGAGGTCGGTAGCTTCGTTCAGCTGAAGGCACGGCTGATGCCGCCGCTCGCGCCGGTGCGGCCCGGCAGCTACGACTTTTCGCGTGACATGTTCTTCCAGGGCATCGGCGCCTCCGGCTTCGCGATGGGCGCAATCACGGTGGCGCCGCCGCCTGAGACCGCCGGCTTGCGGTTGCGTTACGCGGCCTTCATGCAACGCCTGCGCGATGCGATCGATGCCCGCATCCGGGCGACGCTCGACGGCGACAACCGGGCGATCGCGACCGCGCTGCTTACCGGGCGGCGCGATGCGATTACCACGCCCGTCAATGATGCGATGTTCATCTCCGGTCTCGGCCACGTGCTCTCGATTTCCGGTTATCACATGGCCGTCGTTGCCGGTGTCGTGTTCTTCGCGGTGCGCGCGCTGCTCGCTCTGATCCCAGGACTTGCGGCCGGCTTCGCCATCAAGAAATGGTCGGCGGCCGCCGCGCTGGTCGCTGCTGCGTTCTACCTGCTGCTGTCAGGCGCGGAGGTCGCAACGCAAAGATCGTTCTTCATGACGGCGGTGGTGCTGATCGCGGTGATGGTCGATCGCCGCGCCATCACCTTTCGCACGCTTGCTGTCGCCGCGCTGATCGTGCTGGCGGTCGCGCCGGAAGCACTGGTGCATCCGAGTTTTCAGATGTCGTTTGCGGCAACGCTCGGGCTCGTCGCCTTGGTGCAGATCGGCATGCCCAATTTGTTTGCTTCGCCGGACCATTCGGCGACCGCGCGCATTGCAATGTGGGGTGGCCGCGAGATCGCGATGCTGTTCATGGCCTCGCTGATTGCGGGACTTGCGACCACGCCCTACGCCGCGTTCCATTTCCACCGTGTCACGCCGTTCGGCGTGCTTGCCAATCTCGGCGCGATGCCGGTGGTCTCGGCGCTGGTGATGCCGGCGGGATTGTTGGGACTGCTTGCTGCGCCGTTCGGGCTGGACAGCGTGTTCTGGTGGCTGATGGGGATCGGCATCGACTGGATGGTCGCGGTCTCGCGCTGGGTCGCGGCATTGCCGGGCGCCGTCGGCCGCATCTCGGCGTTCGGGATCGCGCCGCTGATCGCGGCGAGCCTGGGAATCATCCTGCTGGGCTTGTTGCGCACGCCGCTACGCTGGTCCGGCGCCCTGGTGCTGCTGGCAGCGATCCTCTGGGGACTGTCGGCGCGGCAGCCCGACATCCTGATTGCCGGGGATGGCGCGAGCGTTGCGGTGCGGGGCAGGGACGGATATCTGCACCTGATCAGGACGAGCAAGGACAGCTTTCTGCTCAAGGAATGGCTCGCTGCCGACGCCGATCCGCGCGATGCGGGCCGAGCCTCTCTGGCCGATGGCGTGTCCTGTGACGAATCCGGCTGCGTGACGCCACTGGCCGACGGGAGGTTGGTCGCGCTGGCACTGCGCGTCGACGCTCTCGCGGACGATTGCAGTCGGGCCGCGCTGGTGGTGACGACACGCCCCGCGCCACCCGATTGCGCGGCGATGGTGGTCGATCGGCAACGGCTCGCCAGCCAGAGTGCGCTGGCGCTGACGCAACGTGGTGACGGCTTTGTGGTTCACGCGGTGAGGGCGAGAGGCACGAGCCGCCCCTGGTTGCCGGCCGGCGCCGGTGAGGGTGATTTCGACGGCAGCCTTGCGCCGAAGGCGATCGCGCCCCGCATCAAGGACGCAACGCCGGCGGAGACCGACTTGCAGGCCGACGATTGATCGGATCGGTTACAAATACCAGGCCAGTACGGCGTCGAGCCTGGAATTGCCGATGACCGGCAGGGCCACCATTCGGCTCAGTCCGGATGTGCAGGCTTCGAGACCGGCGACCGAGCCGTCATGCACCAGATCGTCGTTGAGCGCGGGCATGCCGGTGGCCCAGGCCCCGCCGATGCTGCCTTCGCCTCTGGCAATGGATTTATCCGCATAGAGCGCTGCAAGGTCGGTCTGCGCGCTGCAATCGCCGGCGCGGAACACCAGTGCCGAGCGGGTCTCGTTCGGGATCCAGATCTCGAAGCGTCGCGCAATCGGCGTGGCCTGCGCGGAGAGGAATGTCAGAACCCAGGTCTGGTCCGCGCCCGTCCGATAGGGCACGCCGACGCCGAAATTGATCCCGACCTTGGCCGCGTCCTCCCAGCGCAGAAAACTCCTGGCGTCGTGCAGGTCCTTTATGATCAGCGGCAGGCCCGCCTTCCAGGTGCGGCCAGGCAGGCCAAAGCCGCGAGGAAATTTGGTGTGGCGGGAGTTGAATTCAAACATGTCGGCGGTGCCGTAATAGCCGTCGACAAGCCCCATCTCGTGGGAGGCATCAGGGTCGTTGTGCCAGAGCTCGATCGCCCCGACATGCGCTTCGTCCTCGCCGCAGAACAGCACCATGACGGCTTGCAGGAATTCACCCGCAAACACCGGCACCGCGACGCCGCAGGTGAGGCCGGCCGCGAGCGCCTGATCGGTCCGTTTGAAATATGAGTTGGCGAATTTGGTGAGGATCACGGGGTGGCCCGCGGCCCAGGCCTTGCCCGGAAGTCCCTCGTCATATCCGAAGTGCAGCTCTTCGCTGACGGCCTTGAACGCGGACAGCCCTTCGCCATAGAGACCGCCACCAAACTCCAGCCGCGTGCGCGTCCGATCGGGCACCCAGAGTTCAACGACGCGAAGGAAGGTTTTCATCGAGCGTGTCCGCCGTCTCAAGCCCTGACAGCATCGGTCATTTGGCTGCGAAGCGGACGTTCAAAATTCAGGCAGGGCGGCTCAAACTTCGTGCGGCGGAGAGGTGCGGGCTTGGTCCATCCGATTGGATTTCGCGGACGCGAGCCATACCATCTCGCCGGCCACGGCCGGCGATGGCAATTCAATCCTAACCCCCCGACCTCGTAGCCGGGGGAGGCTGTGTCAGCCGATCGGCAGGTGCCTGACGGTCGGCTGCCGGTCGGCGATAATCTGCGCCTTGTGCTCTCGCTCGGCGACCGACTGAGTTACCGGCAGCTGCAACACGGTCGCGCGCTGACCTTCGACGAGCTGCGTCACCAGCACGTATTTGCCGTCCGGGAATTCGATCGCGTCATGATGGCGGTCGGGAACGTGCGGGTCGATCTTGCCGAACTTGCCCACGCGGGAATTGATGGTGCGCGTCCAGATCCAGCGATTGTCGTAGCGAACGTCGTCGGCGAAGGCGAGCTCCGTTCCCGGCAGCAGGCAGACGGCAACAGACGGATCGGCTGCCGAGGCGAAGCCGCGCGTCGAGGTGCCGCGGAAGCTTGTCGTGACGATCGTCTCGCCGACTTCGGCGGGGCGCGACGCGACGGCATGCAGGCTGTAGTCACACATCGGGTGCTCCTCATGCTGGGATAGCAACCCGCGTCTCTTAATCGAGGCGCAGGCCTCTATCAGAGTTGAAGCATGAACGCTCTGCTTGGTTGTGGGCAAATCTGCGGCTGCTTTCCGCGAGCCGCGATCACATTATCTTTCCCGAATTCAATAGGAACAAAGCGAGTTGCGATGCATTCGGGAGGCGCGTGCGGGAATATCGCCGGCTTGACTGCAACGGTCGAGCTTGGTCGCCGGCCGCTGTTTCCTCGAACACTTGCGCCGCGAACCAGTGCCGCTTCGTGGGCGTCGCGAGGAGCCAGCGCCGAAGGAGGGGCCGGATAGTCTGTGCAGAACCAGAAAGACTACCCAGCCGGAGCGGACGATGATCCGTTCCAATTTCTGACCGGCGATGCCGATCGGAAGCGCGCGAGGCGCCAAGCACCTCCGGCATGAAGTACTCCCGGTATCAAGGACGCCCGGTATCAGTACTTCCGGTAAAGCCCGATCAGCTTGCCCTGAATCTTCACCCGGTTGGGCGGCAGGATGCGGACCTCATAAGCCGCGTTGGCGGGCTCGAGCGCGATCGAGGCGCCGCGGCGGCGGAAGCGCTTCAGCGTCGCTTCCTCGTCGTCGATCAGCGCCACCACGATGTCGCCGGTATCGGCGCTCTCGTTGCGCTGAATCAGCGCCATGTCGCCGTCAAGGATGCCGGCCTCGACCATGGAATCACCGCGCACTTCGAGCGCGTAATGCTCGCCCGAGCCGAGCATGTCAGGCGGTACGCTGATAGTATGGCTGCGGGTCTGCAACGCCTCGATCGGCGTGCCGGCCGCGATGCGGCCCATCACCGGTACCGCGACGGGACGTTCGCCGTCGTCCGCGGGCAGGCTGGAGCTCGCACGCACCTTGCCGAGATTGCCCTCGATGACGCTCGGCGTGAAGCCGCGGCGGCTGCCGGCGGCTGCCTGGAGCTCCGGCAGCTTGATGACTTCAATCGCACGGGCGCGGTTGGGCAGGCGTCGGATGAAGCCACGCTCCTCGAGCGCCGTGATCAGGCGATGGATGCCCGACTTCGAGCGCAGATCGAGCGCATCCTTCATCTCGTCGAAGGAGGGCGGCACGCCGCTTTCCTTCAGACGTTCACTGATGAACCGCAGAAGCTCGTATTGTTTGCGCGTTAACATCTCGACCAAAGTCCCCCGGTTGATGTCGTCCGATTCCGAGACGCAGAGTTCGGCAATAAGCCGCTACATACTCGAAACAAATCATGAACGGACACTATATGTTCGATACATGTTCCGCAACTGCTTAATTTACCGTGAACAGAGCAAAGTTCGCGGAACGCGCATTGCCGGACGCTCAGACGGGGAGCCGCAACACTTCGCAAGCCGTGCCGGCTTCGGCCTTCGGCGCGAACGGTGCGCGCACGAGAAGTACCTGTGCTGCAGCGAGATTCGCAAGCAGCGAAGAGTCCTGATGGTTGACGGGAAGAACGACGCGCGTGCCATCGTCACGCTCCTCCAGATGCGCGCGCAGATAGTCCTCGCGCTGGTCGTTGGCGCCGACGTCGCGGCCGAGCACGGCGCGTTCACTGCGATGGTGAATCACCGAACGGCCCGACAGGGCGCGAATCAGCGGCACCATGAACAGGAACGCGCACACGTAGGACGACACGGGATTGCCCGGCAGGCCGATCACCTCCATTGCGCCGAGCCGCCCGTGCATCATCGGCTTGCCTGGCCGCATCGCGATCTTCCAGAACGCCATCGCAATGCCTTCGTCCCGCAGCGCCTGCTGGACCAGATCGTGGTCGCCAACCGATGCGCCGCCGGTCGTGATCAGGATGTCGGCGCCGCTCTCGCGGGCGCGGCGGATGCCGGCGGTGGTGGCGTCCAGCGTGTCGGCGGCAATCCCGAGGTCGATGGTCTCGGCGCCCTCGCTGCGGGCGAGCGCGTGCAGGGCGTAGCCGTTGGAGTAGACGATCTGGCCGTGGCCGGGCGTGGTGCCCGGCATCACCAGCTCGTCGCCGGTGGCGAGAATCGCGACTTTCGGACGTCTGAAAACGCCAAGGTGCGGATGGTTCATCCCGGCGGCGAGCGCGAGGTCGCGCTCGGTGAGACGATTTCCCTTGCGCAGGAGCACGTCGCCCTCGCGGAAATCGACGCCTGCGGGGCGGATGTGCCGACCGGCGATCGCGGCTTCCTTGATCGTGATGCGCTTGCCGGCAGCGACCGTGTCCTCCTGGATCACGACGGCGTCCGCGCCACCGGGAACGACGCCGCCGGTGAAGATCCGCACGGCCTCGCCGGCGCCGACCGTCCCCGCGAACGGTCGGCCTGCCGCGACTTCGCCGATGACGGTGAGCTCCGAATCGATCGTCGCGGCATCAGCCGCGCGCACCGCGTAGCCGTCCATCGCCGACATCGCCTGCGGCGGCTGCGTGCGCCGCGCCGCGACGTCACGCGCGAGCACGCGATGGTAGGCCTCGTCGAGGGAGATCATTTCTTCCGGCAGCGGCTCTGCACCCGCCAGCACCGCGGCAAGCGCGTCAGAAACCGGCATCAAGGCCACGGCGAAAACTCCTGCTCGGCACGTTCGGGCGAATGTTCCGCAAATCTTCTAGCCGAGCGCGGGCGCAGAGGCAAAAACGGCTGAGCGCGCGCAGTCATCCCGCCGCTTCACATTGTTCCGAAGGCAGGATCGCGCGCGTCGTGGCATGATCCGAAGAACCCGACAGATCGGCAGGAGAGTGGTCATGGAAGGGCGAGAACGACGAGCGCCCCGGGCCTGGATCGATCAGCTCCCTGGCTGCCCGGGAGTTACGTCGGGCGCCTTGGGTCCCTGATCCTTGTCGGGCAGCGGATCGGCCTGGGATTTCAGGTCGGCCGCCTTGCTCACGAGCTTGGCGGAAAGCTCCGAATCTGAAGTTGTCCTCGCGAATTCAAGAAGAAGAGAGGCCTGCTTGGTGAGGTAGGTCTTGCCCAGCACGATGATGCATCCGTCCGTAGAAGTCCCAACGGACTCTAAGAGTCCGGAAGGTGGTATTCCGTTCCGGGAACTCTGTATAAAAATGCACAAAGTGATTGGGTTCCTCAGTTTTTTCCAAAATTGTTCCCGTTGGGCCGTGGCGCCAAGGGTTTCGCGACGACGCCTCGTCGTCAGATGCCCAATGCCTTCAATGCGTTCCCGACGTCACGCGGCGAGGTCACATGCACCGCCGTCAAGCCGCGCGCCCGCGCTCCCTCGATGTTTTCGGCAAGATCGTCGAAGAACACGATGCGCCCGGCGGGCACGCCGATCGCCGCAACGACGTGGTCGAAGGCATCCGCATCCGGTTTGCGCAAGCCGATGCTGGACGACAAATACAGCTCGCGGAAATGGCCGAGGACGCCGGCATATTCCCTCGAGAAATGGTCCACGTGCGGCCGATTGGTGTTGGAGAAAGCGTAGAGCGGCATCTGCTTCGCTGCGCGCGGCAGCAGCTCGGCGATGTCAGGCATTTCGCCGGCGAAGATCGCGTTCCAGCCTTCCAGGAACTGCGCGTCCGAAATGCCGATTCCGAGCGAGGCTCGCAATGAGGCGAAATAATCCTCATCGCTGATCTTCCCCATCTCGTGCAGCCGATAAGCTTCGCTGTCCCGCACATAGCGCGCGACGATGGCTTCAGGCTTGCAGCCGGCATGTCCCGCCCAACAGGCGATCGCCTTGGAGAAATCGATATCGAGCACCACGCGGCCGAGATCGAACAGAAGCGCATCCGCGCTGTCGGGAGAGAGCGATGTCACCTGCGTCCTTTCACTCAGTATCGATACGGCTCGTGGTCGAACAGCGGAAACGCGCTGAACACACTCGGCGCGTTGGTTGCGGTCGCCTGGTGCAGGCAGGATTTGTTGACCTCGGCGAACGAGGTCGCACCCAAGAGGCCGAGGCAGCGCAGCACTTCGTCCTCGAGCAGCTCCAGCATGCGGGCCACGCCGGCTTCGCCGGCCGCCGCCAGCGCCCAGCATTGCAGCCGGCCGATGCCGACGAGGTCGGCGCCCGCCGCGATCGCCTTGACGATGTCGGTGCCGCGACACATGCCGCCATCGACCATGATCTTGGCGCGGCCGTTCACGGCGTCAACGATCTCGGGCAGCACGTGCATGGCGCCGCGACCGTGATCGAGCTGACGGCCGCCATGGTTGGAGACGTAGATCCATTCGACGCCGTGATCGATCGCGATCAGCGCATCCTCTGGCGTCGCGATGCCCTTGAGGATCAGCGGGATCTTGAACTTGTCCTTGATCATCTTCACCGTCCGCCACTCCAGACCCTTCTGGTAATCGCCGCCGGTGGCGCGCAGGCGGCTCTCGCGAACGTAGCGCTTGGCGATGTCACGTTCGCGACGGCTGTAATGAGCGGTATCGACGGTCAGGCAGAAGGCGGCATAGGCGTGCTTCTCAGCCCGGCTGACGACGTCGGTGACGAAGGCGTCGTCGCCGCGCACGTAGAGCTGGTAGAGGCGCAACGCGTCCGGCGCAGCTTCGGCGGTCTTTTCTAGACCGGGCTCGGACACCGAACTGAGCATGTGCGCCGCACCGAAAGTGCCGCAGGCGCGTGCCACGCTCGCCGCACCATCCGGGTCGAAGATCTCGAGCGCGCCGACGGGGGCGAGCACCACGGGCAGGCGCATCTTGCGGCCGAACTGTTCGACCGAACCTGTGACCTTGCGGACATCGCGCAGCACGCGCGGGCGGAAGGCGATCTCGTCCAGCGCCATGCGGTTGCGACGCATCGTGGTCTCGGTCTCGGCCGCGCCGACGATATAATCCCAGGCATTCTGGTTGAGGTTGGAACGCGCTTTCCGGATGAATTCATGCAGATTCTGGAACGGCTCGGTGCTGGCGCCGAGCTCGACATTCCTGTCCGGTTGGATGCGGGGTGCTTCGTTCATTGTTATCCTCCCGAGAATTTGAAGCCTTCCCTCATCGCCTAACCCGTCTATGGCGCCAAAACCATCCTAAAATGGCATGGCTGCGAGGCGTGGGCCGGCCGGCCGACCCCCGCTGCGCACGAACCGGGTCCTGCAACGTTGCCGAAAGTTTAGTTCCGGACGAAGGATTTTTACGCTGTACCCGCCAGCGTGGCATCCCGGCCTTGAAGAAACCAGAATGGTATTGTGAGAAGCAGGCTGGATCGCCATTTGCATGGCGGCTCTCCAGCCCCACCGAACCGCGAAGCAAAAAGGCCAGCCTATCCATGCGGAAAACCCTGCTGTTTCCACTGGGCGCGCTCACCGGAGCGTGTCTGACCCTTCTGGTAGCCAGTCCGCACGGCGGCGTGTGGGCGGCACGGGCGGCAGCGAGCGCGGATGACGCCTATTCCAAGCTCAATTTGTTCGGCGAAGTGTTCGAGCGGGTGAAGGCGAGCTACGTCGAGAAGCCTGACAATGCCAAGCTGATCGAAGGTGCGATCACCGGCATGGTGACCTCGCTCGATCCGCACTCGCGCTACATGAACGACAAGGCCTGGACCGAGATGCAGGAGACCACCTCCGGCGAGTTCGGCGGGCTCGGCATCGAGGTCACGATGGAGGACGGCCTGGTCAAGGTCGTCTCGCCGATCGACGACACGCCGGCCTCCAAGGCAGGCATCATGTCGGGCGACCTGATCAGCAAGATCGACGGCGATGCCGTGCAGGGCATGACGCTCGAGCAGGCCGTCAACAAGATGAAGGGGCCGGTCGAGACCCAGACCAAGCTCACGATCGTGCGCAAGGGGGCCGACGCCCCGCTCGACGTCGCGATCAAGCGCGAGATCATCCATGTGCGCCCCGTGCGCTTCCACGTCGAGAACGGCGATATCGGCTATATCCGCGTCACCTCGTTCAACGAGCAGACCACCGATGGCCTGAAGAAGGCGATCGCATCGATCTCCAAGGACGTTCCGCCGGAGAAGCTGGTCGGCTACGTTATGGACCTGCGCAACAATCCGGGCGGATTGCTCGACCAGGCCGTGTCGGTGTCGAGCGCGTTCCTGCAGCGTGGCGAGGTCGTCTCGACCCGCGGCCGCAATCCGGAAGAGACCCAGCGCTTCACCGCGCATGGTGGCGACCTCACCAAGGGCAAGCCGCTGGTGGTTCTCGTCAATGGCGGCTCGGCCTCGGCCTCGGAGATTGTGGCCGGCGCGCTGCATGACCACAAGCGCGCCACGCTGATCGGCACGCGCTCGTTCGGCAAGGGCTCGGTGCAGACCATCATTCCGCTCGGCACCGGCAACGGCGCGCTGGCGCTGACCACGGCGCGCTACTACACGCCCTCGGGCCGCTCGATCCAGGCCCAGGGCATCGCGCCCGACATCGAAATCCTCCAGGACGTGCCGCCCGAGCTGAAGGGCCGGATGGACACCATGGCGGAGTCCCAGATGCGCGGCCATCTCCAGGCGGCCGATGGCACCGAGCAGACCGGATCGCAGTCCTATGTTCCGCCGGAAGCCAAAGACGACAAGGCGCTGCATACGGCCTACGACTTCCTGCACGGCCAGACCGCGAATGCGGTCGCCGCCAAGCCGGCGCCGAAGGCTGCGGTGCCGAACTAGCCTTGCGACTTCCAGGCATCGCCCGGGAGCGGATGACCGCTCCCGGGCGAATTCGTTTGGGGACGCGGTCTCACCTCGGGTTCGTGGCCGCAAAGGTGGCCTCGTAGCAGCCATCGCGCTCGGCCCAGCGCCGGGCGCGAAGTCGCAGCGATGCGACTTCAAGGTTCAGTTTGACCGAGCGCTCGGTCTTAACTGTGTCTCGGTCTTAACTGTGTCATGGCGACGCCGGAGATCGCGAGCAGCCCGCCGATCATCAACTTTGAAGTCATGTGTTCGCCAAGGAACATCACGCTCGACATCAAGGCGAACACCGGAAGCAGCAAACCGAAGGGCGCGACGCGGCCCATGGAGCAACGCCCGATCAGCCAGAACCACAGGCCAAACCCGACAATTCCCCCGATAAAAATCGTATAGGCGAGTGCCAGCCAACCACGTCCATCTGCCGTGACGAGGCTCGCGAGTTGTCCATGTTCAAGGAGCAGCGACATCAACATGACCTGCGGCACCGTGAGCAGCGAGGACCATCCCATCAACATCAGGGGGTCAAAAGGGCCGTAGCGTTTCGTCAGGACATTGGACACCGCGAATGCGAAGGCTGCCCCGACCACGAGCAGCAGTGGAAGCGCGTTTGCGGACGGGCCGGGCTCCGCCGCCAACACGACCACGCCGACGAATGCAAGCACCACCCCAGCGGAAGTGGTGAGAGACGGCCTCTCCGCGAGCAGCGGCCACGCCAGCAGGACGGTGAAGGGCGTGGCGAGTTGATAGACGACGGCCGACATGGTTCCCGAGCCGAGCCCAAGGCCGACATAGAAGAGGCCGAAGTTCAGCCCACCGAGGAAGATCGAAATAGCTGCGATGGGGCCGAACTGCTGACGCGCGGGCTTTTTTACGAACGGAACGAGCAGCAGCGCGATGGCCAAAAAGCGTAGCGCGAGGAAGAAGAGGGGCGGAAACTCCGTCACCCCCACTTTGATGGCGACGAACTGGTAACCCCAGAGCAAGGGGACGGCCACCGCACAGACGATCTGGATGGCAGACATGGCATTCTTCCTTTCAAGACCGTTTGGTCTATATATTGGCGCGCCAACGGCGGATGCGGCCGAAACCTGATGAAACGGGTTGTCTACCTGATGAAGCGGTCGAGGAGAGCGTCAACGGTGGCTTGCGACGTGATCCGCGCCGGTGCCGTTTTGCCGACGACGCGCAGCCCCTCGACGAAACAGACGAGAATTTTCGCGGCAGTTGAAGGCTCGACAGCATCGGCCAGCTTGCCCGCCGCCTTCGCTCGGGACAGCGCATCAGCCACCCTGGCTTCCATGGCTTTGAAAAAGCTCCCGATGCGGCGATCAACTTCAGCGTCACGGCCAGCCAGCTCCATGGCCGTGGCCACCAGCAGGCATCCGCGCCGGCCATTGGCGCCGCTCGTTCGGTCGACGTAACCGGCAAGATAGGCCCGCAAGCCGTCGATCGGCTCTCGGCGGGGGTCGAGTTCGACATCCATCCGTGTCAGGGCATCGGCGACGTAGCGATCAAGCGCACGCAAGAACAGCGAGTGCTTGTCTCCGAAAGCGGCATAAAGGCTGCCACGCGAGAGCTTCGTCGCCCGGAGAAGGTCGGGTAGCGCCGTGGCGTGATAACCGTGCGACCAGAACACGCCCATCGCCTGCTCGACCGCAGCTTCCGCGTCGAAACTTCGGGGACGGCCACGGGGTAATTGCACAGGGGTTTGGCGGCGCATTGCCGATATATAGACCGAATGGTCTTTAATTCCTAGGGGGCCCGCCACCGCCGTTTGGCCGTCCGCCGACGTTTCTGCTTGGCCTCCCGAACCGACAATTGCGCCTGTGTGAGACCAGGCTCTAGCCCGCCTCGCGGCGGCGGCCTTCGTCGGCGCCGCGCTGGGCGAGACGGCTGCGATGAGCTGCGAACAGCTCCAGCACCTTTTCGGCCGGCTTCGCCGCACTGAATAGATAGCCCTGCATCTCGGAGCAGCCGAGTGCGCGCAGCAGACGCTGCTGCTCCTCGGTCTCGACACCCTCGGCCGTAGTGGTCATGCGGCGGGCGGCCGCGAGATTGACGACCGCCTGCACGATGCTGGCGGAGCCGTCGGGGCCGGCGATGTCGTTGACGAAGCAGCGGTCGATCTTGATCTTGTCGAACGGGAAGCGGTGCAGATAGCTCAGCGAGGAGTAGCCGGTGCCGAAATCGTCGAGCGCGATGCGGACGCCGATGGCGCGGAGTTGATGCAGGATCGCAAGCGCCGTGTCGTCGTCGCGGATCAGCACCGCCTCGGTGATTTCGAGCTCGAGCCGGCTCGCCGGCAAATTGGAGGCGGCAAGCGCCGCCATGATCTTCAGCGCCAGCGTGCCGCTCTTGAATTGCACCGGCGAGACGTTGACGGCGAGGCGGATGTCGTCGGGCCAGTTCGCCGCGTCCCGGCAGGCGGTCGCCAGCACCCATTCGCCGATCTCGTTGATCAGGCCGGTGTCCTCGGCGATCGGGATGAACTCGGCCGGCGAGACCATGCCGCGCTCGGGATGGCGCCAGCGCACCAGCGCTTCGCAGCCGGTGATGCGGTCGTCCTTCAGGCTGAGGCAGGGCTGGTAATAAACTTCGAGGCCGCCTTCGCGCCCGCCTTGGGCGATGGCGTGGCGCAGGTCGATCTCGAGCTGCCGCCGCTCGTGGATCTTGGCGTCCATCTCCGGCTCGAAAAAGCGGTAGGTGCGGCGCCCTGCGGCTTTGGCGGCGTACATCGCCATATCCGCGTTCTTCAGGATCTGGTCCAGCGCCGTTCCATGTTGCGGCGCCAGCGCGATGCCGATGCTGGCGTCGGTGGCAAGATGATGTCCCATGCAGTCGAACGGCGCGCGGATGGCTTCAAACACCCGCGCGACGAGTTCATTGACCTGATCCAGCGACGTCACCGCGCTCTGGACGATGGCAAATTCGTCGCCGCCGAGGCGCGCCACGAAGTCCGCCGGACCCGCACAACGGTGGAGGCTCTGCGCGACCGACTTCAGGAGCTCGTCGCCGACGAGATGCCCGAGCGCGTCGTTGACGCCCTTGAACTCGTCGATGTCGATGTAGTGCACCGCGAGTTGTTCGCCCCCGGCGACCAGATTGAGCTCCTGACGCAGATGCTCGTGGAACAGGGTACGGTTGGGCAGGTCGGTCAGCGCGTCGTAATGAGCGAGATGGCTGATGCGCTCCTCGATACGCCGGCGCTCCGTGATGTCCTCATGCGTCGCGACCCAGCCGCCGTCCGTGAGCGGTTCGTTGACGATCTGGATCGAGCGACCGTCGGAGGTCTCGACCACCATGGAATTGCGCACATGGATGTCGCGCAGGACCCGGGCGACATATTGGTCCACATCGCCGGTGAACGAGCCGGTGGCTCTGCGGTGCGCGATGATATCGTGAAAGCTGCAGCCGGGTCTCACGACTTCGGCCGACAGCCCGTACATCTCGATGTAGCGCTGATTGCAGACCACGAGCTGCTGCGAGGCGTCGAACAGCAGCAGGCCCTGGGTCATGTTGTTGACGGCGCGGTCGAGACGCTGCTTTTCCAGCGTCAGCCGTTCCCGCGAAAGACGATGCTGCTCCAGGAGCTTGCGAACGATCGCGATCAACACGCCCGCGATGGCGAGCGCCGAAGAGGCCGCGACCGAGATCAGGATGCCGATCTGCTCGCGCCAGTCCGTCAGGGCCGTCGCGCGCGTCGTGGTGGCCATCATCAGGATCGGGAAGTGAGGCAGGGCGTGTGAGGAAATCAGCCGATCCTCGCCGTCGACGGGGCTCATGAAGCGGCCGGTAAAATGGTCGAGCCCGAAAACCCTTTGATGCGCGAACGGACCGTTCTTGAAATTCCGTCCCATCAATTCACTGGAATGGGGATAACGGGCGAGCATCGTGCCGTCCCGGTGCAGCATCGAGATCGTCGTGCCTTCGCCGAGCACGGCTGACTCGAAGAATTTTTCGAAATTTGCCGGTTCGATGCCGCGTCCGACCGCACCCATGAATTCGCCGTTCGGTCCGACGATCTTGCGCACGATCAGGATGGTCCAGGCGCCGGAGATGCGACTGTAAAGTGGTTCGATCAGGACGTCGGGAGCGTCGGGATCGTACCGGAAGGTCTGGAAATAGGCGCGATCGGCAACGTTCACGTTCGGAGCCGGCCATGCCGTCGACGAATTGATCAGATTGCCTTCGGCATCGATGATATTGACGCCGCCTATGTAGGGCAGTGCCTCGATCTTCGAACGCAGCATCCGGTGGAGGTCCTGGCCGGAGAGGCGTTTGCGATAGTCCGCCGCACTGGTGATGCCGCTCGCGCGGACGTAGTCGACGAAATCTTTCTGGATGACCGCGAAATCCTGCAATTGCTGGTCGAAATGATGGGCCAGCATCAGCACGGTGTTTTCCAGCTCGCGGCCGGAGCTGCGCAGCGCACGTTCGCGGAAATTCTGTGCCATCAGCGTCGCGCCGACGGCGATCGCAGCGATCAGCAGCGTGCCGCCCACCACCAGCCAGCGGATCGGTCCGCTGCGCACGAAGGCCTGGTCAAAAAGGCGACTGCCGAATCCCGTCATCATGATCGATCGTTGTCGTGCACACGTCAGGGTCAATTCTTGGCCCCGGAAACATCCGTCGGTTTACGGGAACGGAGTGGAGGCGAAGTTAGCAAGCTGGGTTAATGCGCCGTGAACGGACGCTCACAAAAGCAATCAATATGCGGGCGAATACGGCCTGATCGCCGCCGGCATCGCGCTCGCGATCATCGCCGTGGTGAACGGCCTGGGCAGCAAGCTCAATTCAAAATTCGGGTCGATCAGCGCGTCGTTGAAGTAGCAGCGGCAATCAGACGCGGTAATGGCCGGACTTGCCGCCGAGCTTCTCGACCAGGTGGATGCCTTCGATGCGCACGCCGCGTTCCACGGCCTTGATCATGTCGTAGATGGTGAGACAGGCGACCGAGACGGCAGTGAGCGCTTCCATCTCGACGCCGGTCGGGCCCGTGACCTTCACGCTGGCGCGGACGAGGCAGCCCGGCAGCTTCGCGTCGGGCTCGATCTCGACCGTCACCTTCGACAGCGCGAGCGGATGGCAGAGCGGGATCAGCTCCGCGGTCCGCTTGGCGGCCATGATGCCGGCGATGCGGGCGGTGCCGAGCACGTCGCCCTTCTTGGCGTTGCCGGACACGATCAGGTCAAGCGTCGCCCTGGTCATGACGACGCGTCCTTCCGCGACCGCGAGCCGCTCGCTCGCGGGTTTGTCCGACACGTCAACCATCCGCGCCTCGCCGGAGGCGCCGATGTGGGTGAGGGCAGGGCCGGTCTTGGTCGGTTTGGCCTTTGCGGGCTTGCGCGCCATCAGTTCGTGCCTGTGGCGCGCGCGGTCTCGCGCGCCAGCAGCGTACGGGTCGCAGCGGTTACGTCGGCTTGCCGCATCAGGCTCTCGCCGACCAGGAAGGTCGACATGCCGACGCGCTCGAGCCGGGCGAGATCGGCGGGCGTGAAGATGCCGCTCTCGCCGACCATCAGCCGATCGCGGGGGATCAGCGGCGCCAATGTTTCGCTGGTCGCAAGTGTGGTTTCGAAGGTGCGCAGATTGCGATTGTTGACGCCGATCATCGGCGAACGCAGCTTCAGTGCGCGATCAAGCTCGGCGCGGTCGTGGATCTCGATCAGCACGTCCATGCCATGGGTGATGGCGGCGTCCTCGAGCTCTTTTGCCGTGGCATCATCGAGCGCGGCCATGATGATCAGGATGCAGTCGGCGCCGTGCGCGCGGGCCTCCGCCACCTGATAAGTGTCGAACATGAAATCCTTGCGCAGCACCGGCAGTGACGTTGCCGCGCGTGCCGCCACCATGAAGTCGAGATGGCCCTGGAACGAGGGCGTGTCCGTCAGCACCGACAGGCAGGCAGCGCCGCCGGCTTCATAGGCCCTCGCGAGCAGCGGCGGATCGAAATCGGCGCGGATCAGGCCCTTTGACGGCGAGGCCTTCTTGACCTCCGCGATCAGCGCGTAGTCGCCATTGGTGTGCTTGGCCTTGATGGCGCGCAGGAAGCCGCGGGGTGCTGCTTGCGCCTTGGCCTTCGCTTCCACAGCCGACAGCGGCTGCGCGCGTTTAGCCGCCGCGATTTCCTCGCGCTTGTAGGCTTCGATCTTGGTCAAGATGTCCGACATGTCAGGCTCAGCCGTTCGAGACCGCGATCAAATGTTTCAGCCGCGCGCTCGCCGCGCCGCTGTCGATTGATTTTGCGCCGATCACGACGCCTTCCTTGAGGTCCTTGGCTCGCCCCGCCACGACCAATGCGGCAGCGGCGTTGATCAGCGCGACGTCACGGTAGGGGCTCGGCTTGCCGTCGAGCACGCTCTGCAAGGCGATAGCGTTGGCGTCGGCCTCGCCGCCTTTGAGTGCACCGGCCTCGCAGCGCGGCAGGCCCGCGTCCTCCGGCGTCACCTCGAAATTCCGGATCTCGCCGTTGTGGAGCGCGGAGACGAAGGTCGGGCCGGTGAGGGTGATTTCGTCGAGGCCATCGGAACCGTGCACGACCCAGGCGGATTCAGAGCCGAGGTTCTTGAGCACTTGCGCCAGCGGCTGCACCCATTGCCGGGAGAACACGCCGACCATCTGCCGCTTCACGCCCGCCGGATTGGACAAGGGGCCGAGCAGGTTGAAGATCGTGCGTGTCGCAAGCTCCACCCGGGTCGGGCCGACGTTCTTCATGGCGGGATGATGGGCGGGGGCGAACATGAAGCCGATGCCGCATTCGCGTATGCAGCGGCCGACCTGCTCCGGCCTCAGATCGATCTTCACCCCGAGCGAAGCCAGCACGTCGGCGGCGCCGGAGCGCGACGACAGTGCGCGGTTGCCGTGCTTGGCCACCGGCAGACCGGCGCCCGAAACGATGAAGGAGGCGCAGGTCGAGACATTGACCGAGCCGGAGCCGTCGCCGCCGGTGCCGACAATGTCGACGGCGTCCGCGGGCGCATCGACCGTGAGCATCTTGGAGCGCATTGCCGCGACCGCGCCGGTGATCTCGTCCACGGTCTCGCCGCGCACCCGCAGCGCCATTAGGAGGCCGCCCATTTGCGAGGGCGTGGCCTCGCCGGACATCACGGCGTCGAAGGCGGAAGCCGCTTCGTCACGCGACAGGCTGGCGCCGGTCGCCACTTTTCCAATGATCGATTTCAGGTCGTCCATCGCGTGCTTTCAACTCACTGGTTCGCGCCGGTCACCTGCGCGAAGGCGGCCTGATTAATGGTGGTCCCGATGTCGGTTTCGAGCTTGTTGACGTAGGAAGCGACCTGCTCCTCGGTCTGCGCGCGGTCGAGACTGTCCTTCAGCTTTTTGACCGCCTCGGAAGCGGCATCGACCGTGGGATCGACGATCTCGGTAACGCGGAACACGATCACCTCGGTGCCGCCGGTCACTGCCGTCTGCCCGACGCCGTCCTTGGCGACACGGAAGGCGGCCGACACGACGGCTGCGGGCACGCTGGCGGGCGAGTCGTCGCGCTTGAAGCCGGTGGCGGTCTCGACCTTGGCGCCGATCGCGGCTGCTTCGTCGGCGAGCTTGCCGCCAGATTCGAGCTTCTGCACCACCTCGGTCGCCTTGGCCTTCAGCTTGGTCGCGATCTGGTCCTGGCGCCAGCGCGCCTCGACCTGGTCGCGGACCTCGTCGAGGTTGCGGTCGCGCGAGGGCGTGATGGCAAGCACGTCGTACCAGACATAGCCGCCCTTGAAAGAGATCGAGTCGTTGTCGACGCCCACATCGGTGTTGAAGGCCTGCGACACCACGTCGAGGCCCTGCGGAATGCCGGAGACCGGCTGGCCGCTCGGGGCGCGGCCGGAACGGTCGACGGCGTCGATGGTCACGGCGGTGAGGCCGAGCTTCTGCGCCGCATCGATCACGCTGGCACCGCCGCCGCGCTCGTCTTCCATTTTGTCGCGGAGATCGGCGACCTTGACGCGCGCACGCTCGGTGGCGATCTCGCGCTTGATGTCGGCGGCAACGCTCGCGTAGTTCGCCTCAGTGCCCGGCTCGATCTTGTCGACCTTGACGATCGACGTGCCGAGACGGCCCTGGATCGGCTGGCTGATTTCACCGGCGGGAAGCGCGAAGACGGCGTCTCCAACTGCTGGATCGAGCGAGGATTTGGTCACGAGCCCGAGATCGACGTCGGACGCGCTCAGTCCGCGCTCTTTGCCGAGGTCCTCGAACGAGGTCCCGCTGGTGAGCCGCTCGCGTGCGGTCTGCGCCTCGGCGGCATTGGGAAATACGATCTGCTGGATCTGGCGCTTCTCCGGCGTGCCGAGCCGATCCTTGCGCTGGTCGAACGCCTTCTTGGCATCCTCGTCCGACACCTCGCTCCACTTGCCGATCTCCTCCGGCGAGACCACGACAAATGCGATCTTGCGATATTCGGGCGCGCGGAACTGGACCTTGTGATCCTCGAAATAGGCGGCGAGCGCCTCCGGCGATGGCGCGTCGATGGTGCCTGCCTGGGCTGCGTCGAGCCTGACGAATTCAATGGCACGCTGCTCGTTCTGGAAGCGCGTCAGCACGTCGAGCATCGCCTTCGGCGGCTCGAGGCCGGCACCGATCGTGCCGGTGATCTGCCGACGCAGCGAGACCTTGCGCTGCTCCGAGACGTAGCGCTGCTCGGTATAGCCGAAGTTGCGGATCACGGACTGGAAGCGGTTCGGATCGAAGTTGCCGCCGACGCCCTTGAAGTTCGGGTCGTTCATGATGAGCTGGCGGATCTGGTCGTCGGACTGGCCGAGCCCGAGCCGGCGCGCCTCCTCGTCGAGGGCGGCTTCCGCGATCGTCTGCTGCAGCACCTGACGGTCGAGACCGAAGGCGCGCGCTTGCTCAGGTGACAGCGGCCGGCCGAACTGGCGACTGATCTGCTGGAGGCGGTCGGTATAAATCTGACGGAACTCGTTCAACGAAATCTCGGTGCCGCCGATCTTGGCCACGGTGGATTGCCCGAAGCCCTTGAAGATGTCGGCAATGCCCCAAACGCCGAAGCTGATGATCAGCACGCCCATCACAACGGCCATAATGGTCTTGCCGAGCCAGTTTGATGAGGCCTTGCGCATTCCTCGAAGCATTTGGTCCAACTTGTTTGGCAGGAGGGGAACGGGAGCGCGTCTTAATGCAGATTCCGCAAAAGCGCGTCACCAAATTGATCAATCATCATAAAGTGGTGGCTTTCCCCCCGCAACCTCGGGTCTAGCGGGCTTTCGGTCCCTGCGGTTAAAAGCCCCTGGTCTCTGGAACTGCCACGGGACCTCTGCTAGCGCATGCGCAAACCAAATTTTGCTGGAATTTGACATGACCGATGCCATCCACCCCCTGATCGCCGGCAACTGGAAAATGAACGGCCTGAAGGCCTCGACTGCCGAATTCGACGCCATGCTCAATGGTGCGGCAGAGGTGGCCGGCAAAGCCGATTTGCTGGTTTGCCCGCCAGCGACCTTGATCGCAGCCTTTGCCGAGAAGGCGCGCGGCAAGACGGTCGCGGTGGGGGCCCAGGATTGCCACCCCAAGGCCTCCGGCGCCCATACTGGCGATATCGCCGCCGAAATGCTGGCGGATTCGGGTGCGACCGCGATCATCGTCGGCCATTCCGAGCGCCGCGCCGACCATGGCGAGGGCGATGCTCTGATCCGGCAGAAGGCCGAGGCCGCCTGGCGCGCCAGGGTGACGGCGATCGTCTGCATCGGCGAGACGCAAGCGCAGCGCGATGCGGGCCAGACCCTGGATATTCTGCGCGGCCAGCTCAACGGCTCGCTGCCGGATGGCTCGACCGCCGCCAATCTGGTCGTGGCCTATGAGCCGGTCTGGGCGATCGGCACCGGCTTGACCCCGACGTCTGGGGATGTCGAGCAGATTCATGGCTTTATCCGGGAATTCCTGACCTCCAGGTTCAAGGCCGACGGGGCCGGGATGCGCATCCTCTATGGCGGCTCGGTCAAGCCCTCGAACGCGGCCGAGCTGATGGCCGTGAAGAACGTCAATGGCGCGCTGGTCGGCGGGGCCAGCCTGAAGGCGGCCGATTTCCTTGCGATTGCGCAGGGCTGTCCCTAGCTAACTTCAAACCTTAGGACCCGGCCGATCGGGGGTGGCAATGACCCGTCTGATCGTGTAACACCGCGCAACTTCAGGAAAACCCCGCGAAGCACGATTGGCCGCCGTCTCGGCGCTGTCGGCTTGTGACGGAAGGACACTATGCAGACCGTTGTCATCGTCATTCACCTCATGATCGTTACCGTCATGATCGGCGCCGTCCTGCTCCAGAAGTCGGAAGGCGGCGGCCTGGGCATGGGAGGTGGCGCAGGTTTCATGTCGAGCCGCGGCACCGCGAACCTTCTGACGCGGACCACCGCGATCCTGGCCGTCGGCTTCTTCCTCACCAGCCTGTTCCTGTCTTGGTATGCCGGCTACGACCGCAAGCCGTCGTCAATCATCGGCGCACCGGCGTCGCAGACCCAGCCGGCCGGTGGCGGACCGATCGCGCCACCGACCTCGGGCGGCATCCTGGATTCGCTGAAGAAGGCCGACGAGCAGCAGCAGGCTCCGGCACCGAGCGGCCCGCAGGTACCTCGTTCGCAATAAAGCAGGGGGGCCATGCAGGGCGGCTTCTACCGTCCTGCATCAACAATCCCCATCAAGGCTCTGTCACCACTCTTAGTTCTGGCTCACCCACAGCCCCGCAAAATGTTTGGGGCGGAATACGAATCGCTTTGGCGAATCGAATTCGAGGGATTAGAGGTTAAGCCCCATGGCGCGGTACATATTCATCACCGGCGGCGTGGTTTCTTCGCTCGGCAAGGGTCTGGCTTCAGCGGCACTTGGTGCCCTGTTGCAAGCCCGGGGCTACAAGGTCCGCCTCCGTAAGCTCGATCCCTATCTCAACCTCGATCCCGGAACGATGTCGCCGTATCAGCACGGCGAAGTGTTCGTGACCGATGACGGCGCGGAGACCGACCTCGATCTCGGTCACTATGAGCGCTTCACCGGGCGGCCTGCGACCAAGGCCGACAATATCACGACCGGGCGCATCTACCAGGACATCATCTCCAAGGAGCGGCGCGGCGATTATCTCGGCGCCACCATCCAGGTGGTTCCGCATGTCACCAATGCCATCAAGGACTTCGTCCTCGACGGCAACGACGATTACGACTTCGTGCTGGTCGAGATCGGCGGCACCGTCGGCGACATCGAGGGCCTGCCGTTCTTCGAGGCGATCCGCCAGCTCAAGAACGAATTGCCGCGCGATCACGCCATCTACATTCATCTGACGCTGCTGCCGTACATCCCGAGCGCCGGTGAGCTGAAGACAAAGCCGACGCAGCACTCCGTCAAGGAGCTGCGCTCGATCGGCATCCAGCCGGACATCCTGCTCTGCCGTACCGATCGCGAAATCCCCAAGGAGGAACGGCGCAAGCTCGGACTATTCTGTAACGTGCGCGAGAGCGCCGTCATCGAGGCGCGCGACGCCGACAGCATCTACGCTGTCCCTCAGGCTTACCATGCCGCAGGCCTCGACGACGAAGTGCTTGCCGCCTTCGGCATCGGCTCGCGGATTCCGCCGGAGCTGCGGAGCTGGCAGCAGATCAACGAGCGCATCCGCAATCCCGAGGGCAACGTCACCATCGCCATCGTCGGTAAGTATACCGGCATGAAGGATGCGTATAAGTCGCTGATCGAGGCGCTCTCGCATGGCGGCATCGCCAACAAGGTGAAGGTCAATCTCGACTGGATCGAAAGCGAGATCTTCGAGAAGGAAGATCCCGCGCCGTTCCTCGAACACGTCAACGGCATTCTGGTGCCCGGCGGCTTCGGCCAGCGCGGCGCCGAAGGCAAGATCCGCGCGGCGCAGTTCGCGCGCGAGCGCGACGTGCCGTATTTCGGCATCTGCTTCGGCATGCAGATGGCGGTGATCGAGGCCGCTCGGAATCTCGTCGGGATCGAGGAGGCCAACTCCACCGAGTTTGGCCCGACCAAGGAGCCCCTGGTCGGCCTGATGACGGAATGGCTGCGCGGCAACGAGCTCGAGAAGCGCACCAACGCCGGCGATCTCGGCGGCACGATGCGCTTGGGTGCCTATCCCGCGGCGCTCAATCGCGGCAGCCGCGTCTCGGAGGTCTATGGCGGCGCGACCGAGATTTCAGAGCGCCACCGCCATCGCTACGAGGTCAACACCGCCTACAAGGATCGCCTCGAGCAGCACGGGCTGAAATTCTCCGGCCTGTCGCCCGACGGCGTGCTGCCGGAGATCGTCGAGTACGAGGATCACCCCTGGTTCATCGGCGTCCAGTTCCATCCCGAACTGAAGTCGCGGCCCTTCGAGCCGCATCCCCTGTTTGCGTCGTTCATACGCGCGGCGATGGTGCAGAGCCGACTAGTGTAATCGGCTCAGGGCGTGGCGGTGCAGTCACGTGCGACATGCATCGGCTCCGGCGCGGCCGGCATTGACGTATCGGGCGCAAGCGATCCCGTAACCAGCTTCATCTGCGGCCGTCGCGTCAGCTTGTAGACGGCGGCCGGCGGCACGTTCAGCAGGGCACGATCCACCAGCTTTGCGCGCAAGCCCAGCCGGTCGAGCACGGGCCGCGCGACCGGGCAACTCATGCCGTAGGTGAACTGGTAGAAGGCGCCGCCGGGGCGGACGTGACTGAACGCGCCACCGACGATTGAGACGACCTTGCGCGTCGACATGTTGAGCAGCGGCAGGCCGCTCACGACCGCGCCGACGGGCGCGCCGTCATAGAGGCGTTCCGCTGCCAGCCGCCCCGCATCCATCCACAAGACGCGCGCGTTGGGGAAACGCATCTGTAGCAGCTTCATGAAGTCGGAGCCGTATTCGACCAGCGTGAGGTCCTGCTGGCGCACGCCGCGTTTGAGCAGCTTGTAGGTGAACGCGCCGGTGCCGGGGCCGAGCTCGAGAACAGGGCCGGTCGATGCCGTGATCTCGCGGGTAATGAGATCGGCCAGCGCCGCGCCTGACGGCGCGATCGCGCCGACGCGGCGCGGGGCTGACATCCATGACAGGAAGAACGAGAGGAAATCGTTGGGCATGCGCACTCCGGCATCTTGGTTGCGCCTCGCAGGTCAGAGGCGAGGCGGCCGAACAATCGCTTGAGTGCATTGCGACAGCATTGCGTGCCGCATGCCGATTGCGTCAATTCTCCCGGACGGGCGGCAGTGACATCCTGAAGCACGCGCCGCCGATCGCTGCGTCCGCGACCGAGATGTGGCCGCCATGCAGGAGCACGATCTCGCGTACCATGTTGAGGCCGAGGCCGGCACCGCGATCGAGCGGTGTCAGCCGATAGAACGGCTCGAATATCTGTTCGCGCTGATCGGCCGGAATGCCGGCGCCTTCGTCCGTGACCTCGATGCTCGCGGGCCTGCTGACACGAATGCCGATGGTGCCGCGGCGAGGGCCGTGCTGGATCGCGTTCTGCACGAGGTTGGTCAGCGCGCGCTCCAGCGCCGCCGCATCGCCGATCGTTTCGACCGGCGTAGCGGGGGCGTCGAGCGCCAGCTCGTAGCCGGCGGCAATGGCCAGCGGCGCAAGATCTGCGGCCACGCTTTGCGCGATTGCGACGAGGTCGACGCGCGTGAAGGGATGGCCGCAGCGGTCCAGCCGTTGAATGTCCAGCAATTGCTCGGCAAGTGTCGCCAGCCGCGCGGAATCCTCCAGCAGCCGGGTCTTGTCCGGCCCCGCCGGAAGCGACTCCAGCCGCGTGTTCAGGATTGCGATCGGCGTGCGCAACTCGTGTGCGGCATCGGCGACGAAGCGCTTGTGGCGGGCATAGCCCTGGTCTAGCCGCGCCAGCGCGTCGTTGACCGCGGTCACGAGCGGCACGACCTCCAGCGGAATCCGGTCCAGCGACAGTCGCGCGCCGCGTTGATGGATGTCGATGCGCCGCGCCTGGTCCGCCGTCGCATCGAGCGCCTCGAAGGCGCGCCGCACGATCATCGGCGTCGCGATGAATGTCGCCGTTCCCATGAGGAGCAGGCCGGGCAGGGCGATGCCGAGCAATGCAAGCGACGTCATGAACAACGCCTTGGGGCCGGTGAGCCTGCCTTGCGTCGCCGTGATGATCTGTACATTGCCGGCGTCGGTGTCGACCCGCTTCAGCCGCGCCGAGGGCTTGCGCGGATCGTCCTCGAACAGCTGCCAGCCGAGCCGGGCCTGGCTGATCTGGTCGAGGCCGCTGCCGATGGCGGCGAATTCGGCCGGCACGGCGCCTTCGCTGAGCGAATGTCCCTGCCTGTCGCGGATCAGAAACCAGAGATCGGGGGTCTCGCTGCGCAATTGTTTCAGTTCGGTCGTCGACCGCAGGACCAGGTCGCCTTGCGCGTCGCGTGCGAGCGCGCGCTGGACGATTTCGATCACGCGATCTTCGTCGCGCCCGGCGATCGCGAACCCCGACACGCTCAACGCCCCGACGATGAGGGCAACGAGCGCCGTGAGCAGCACCGCCTGGAGCGACAGCAGGCGCCAGCTCAGCCGCGAGCGCAGGCAATAGGGATCGTGGTGCTTGCTCATGGCAGCTTCTTCAAGAGATAGCCGACGCCGCGGATGCCGTGGATCTCCACGCGCGCATCGGCTTCCGACAGTTTGCGGCGCAGGCGCGACACGTGCGTATCGAGCGCGTTCGACTGGATCTCGTCGTCGAAACTGTAGACGGCTTCTTCCAGCGCGGAGCGCAGCACGGTTCGGCCCATGCGACGGACCAGGGCTTCCAGCACAAGGAGCTCGCGGCGCGGCAGCTCGAGGGGAGCCCCGTCGATGCTTGCCTCGCGATGGCCGAAATCGAAGGCGAGGCGGCCGGCGTGAATGATGTCGGGATGCAGCCCGGCGGGCCGGCGCAGCACGGCGCGCAACCGCGCCAGCAATTCCTCCACCGCGAACGGTTTCGCCAGATAATCATCCGCTCCGCAGTCGAGCCCGGCGACCCGGTCGGCAAGTTCGCCGCGCGCCGTCAACACGATGATCGGTACGCCGTCGGCGCGCGCCCTGAGTTTCGGGATCAGGGCGAGACCGTCGCCATCGGGAAGCTGGCGATCGAGCAGGACGGCGGCGTGAACGTCGGCGGAAATGGCCTCTTCCGCCTCGGCGAGCGTGGGGGCGTGGTCCACGACCATGTCGTAGCGCTTCAGCGCCGACGCCAGCGCGTCGGCCATTTCGGCCTCGTCCTCGACGAGCAAAATCCGCATGATCCGCACCTCAACCTCAATCGTGCCAATCTAGCGGCCGTATCATTGCGGCAGCATTGCGGGAACCGGCTCTCGATGAAGCAGCTTTGAGCGGACCCTAGCCATGCGCGGAACGCCACCGGGGGCGGCCGAGCGGGCCTCAAGACACCGTCAGGGCCAGCCGTTATAACCCCCGGACCTGATCAGGGAGGAACAAGAATGATCTACGAAATGCGCATCTATCGCTGCGTGCCCGGCCGCCTGCCGGCACTGCTCAAGCGGTTCGAGACCGTCACGCTGAAGGTGTGGGAAAAGCACGGCATCAAGCAGGCCGGCTTTTTCACGACGCTGATCGGTGAATCCAACCAGGAGCTGACCTATTTCCTGGCCTGGGAGTCGCTCGCCGAGCGCGAGAAGAAGTGGGCCGCCTTCATGACCGATCCGGACTGGATGAAAGGGCGCGCCGAGAGCGAGGCGGACGGCCAGATCGTCGGCAACATCGTCAGCCAGATCCTGGCGCCGACCGCCTTCTCGGCGGTGAAGTAGGGGCGGCTGGCGCGAGGGCGTCGCGGGGAGCCTGGGCGCAACCCTGATATTCTGGGAGCCCAGGCCGAATGGGGTTGATCCGCCCTTCATCGCGGCTATGGTCGCGCCGCAACGAGGGATTTGCCTTGAGCTCTTCGACGTCAGCGGCGCCGGTCGTCACCATTGGCAAGGTCAAATTCGGCAATGATCTGCCGATCTCGATCATTGCGGGGCCGTGTCAGCTCGAAAGCCGCCAGCATGCGCTGGAGGTGGCCTCCGCGCTGAAGGAGATCGCCGCGCGGCTGCAGATCGGCCTCGTCTACAAGACCTCGTTCGACAAGGCCAATCGCACCAGCGCGTCGGCTGCGCGTGGTCTCGGGCTTGCCCAGTCGCTGCCGATCTTCGCCGAAATCCGATCATCCCTGGGCCTGCCGGTCCTGACCGATGTGCATGACGCCGCGCAATGCGCCGAGGTGGCGCAGGCGGTGGACATCCTGCAAATCCCGGCGTTCCTGTGCCGGCAGACCGATCTGCTGCTGGCCGCCGCCGCGACCGGCAAGGTCGTCAACGTCAAGAAGGGCCAGTTTCTCGCGCCCTGGGACATGGCCAACGTCGTGTCCAAGATCACGAGCGCGAACAATCCCAACGTGCTCGTCACCGAGCGCGGCGCCTCCTTCGGCTACAACACGCTGGTCTCCGACATGCGCGCCTTGCCGATCCTGGCGCGGACCACCGGCGCCCCCGTGATCTTCGACGCGACTCATTCGGTGCAACAGCCGGGCGGGAAGGGGACGTCGTCCGGAGGCGAGCGCGAATTCGTGCCGGTGCTCGCACGCGCAGCCGTTGCCGTCGGTGTTGCCGGTGTCTTCATCGAGACCCATCCCGACCCTGACAGCGCGCCGTCCGACGGACCGAACATGGTGCCGCTGCGCGAGTTCGAGGCGCTGATCCGAAAGCTGATGGCGTTCGACGCGCTCGCCAAAGATTCGACCAAAGCCGATCCGCGCTGATGCAGCAAGGCGCAGCGCGGCCGCACGATCACGGCCTGCCGGCCGCGCTTTACGTCATCTCCGGGGCAAGCTTTGCCGCGGCGCTCTCCGCGCGCGCGCTCGATCCGGTGCTGCCGCACGTCGCCGAGGACTTTGGCGTCAGCATCGCGACCGCTGCCGGCTTTGCCGCGGTGTTCGCCTTCACCTTCTCGATCATCCAGCCGATCGTCGGCGCCGCCGCCGATCTGTTCGGCAAGACGCGGCTGATGATCGGCTGCCTCGCGCTGCTCGGCCTTGCCAACATCCTGGGGGCGCTCTCGAGCTCGTTCTCAGTTCTGTTCGCGACGCGTATCCTCGCCGGCATCGGCTCCGGCGGCGTGTTTCCGGTGGCGCTCAGCCTGACCAGCGATCTCGTCGGTCCAGAGAAACGCCAAGTGGCGATCAGCCGCACGCTCGCCGGCGCGATGACGGGCAATCTCCTCGGTGCCTCGGCCTCCGGCCTGATCGGCGATTTCCTCGGCTGGCGCGGCGTGCTGGCGGTGCTCGGTGTGCTCGTGATCGTTGCATCGATCGCGGTCGCCGCCGGATTTCGCGGCGCCAAGGTCAAGCATCCGCCGAAGACGAGCCTGTCGGCGTTGAAAGCCGGCTATCGCACCATCTTCACCAACCCGAACGCCTATGTCTGCTATTCGGCGGTGTTCATCGAAGGCTGCTGCGTGCTCGGCCTGTTTCCCTACCTCGCTTCGTTCCTGTTCGAGATCGGCCAGACCTCGCTCTCGATCGCGGGTATCGTCATCGCGGGCTTTGCGGTCGGCGGCTTGTTCTACACCTTGACAGTGTCGCGTCTGCTGCCGTGGCTGGGCATGAAGGGAATGATGATCGCGGGCATGACGCTGGTGGCCTCGCAGCTCGTTGTCGTCGCCTTCGGCCCACGCTGGGAAGTGCAGGCGCTCAATCTCATCGTGATGGGATGGGGCTTCTACATCGCCCATGGCTGCCTCCAGATGTTTGCCAGCGAGCTTTCGGTCGAGGCGCGTGCCACCGCGCTGTCGCTGCATTCGTTCTTCTTCTTCATGGGGCAGACGGTGGGGCCGCTCGCCTACGGCCTTGGCCTCCAGCATGGCGGCAAGATGCCGACCCTGTTCGCGAGCGCAGCGATCATGGTCGTGCTCGGCTTCGTCTGTGCGCGGCTGTTGAAGCAGCGGGCGCCGGGAGATGCGCGCTGAGACCGGGCTCATCCCTCCGTTGTTAAGAGGGCGTTGTCGCGTCACCATGACACCGTTGGTCGCCGTATACATGGCACGCGGATTGCTTCGAATTTGGGCAAACTGAGGTGAGAGACCGTGGACGCCCAGCCCGACCGTTTGCCCAGCACAGCAAGGGCGCCCCGATCAACAGGGTATCCCACCAGGCCACCGCTTCGGCGTTTCCTGACTGATTGCCACGAGCAGTTCAGGGCTGATCATTCCGGCGAGCTCGCGGACTACATCCCCGAGCTGAAGCGCGCCAACCCCGATCATTTCGGCATCGCGCTCGTGACGATCGATGGCCATGTCTACGAGGTCGGCGACAGCGCGGTGCCGTTCACGATCCAGTCGGTCTCGAAGGCCTTCGTGTTCGCGCTGGCGCTTGAGACGGTCGGTGAGGAGCGCGTCGCGGCCACCATTGGCGTCGAGCCCAGCGGCGAGGCCTTCAATTCGATCCGTCTCACCAACGACAACCGCCCGTTCAACCCGATGGTCAATGCCGGCGCGATCGCCTGCTCGGGCCTGATCTTTGAGGTGGACGGGAAGGGCGCGTTCGAGCGCGTTCGCGCAAAACTCAGCCAGTTCGCCGGGCGCGAACTTGGCGTCGACGAGGCCGTGCACGCCTCGGAGACCGCGACTGGCAACCGCAACCGCGCCATCGCCTGGCTATTGCGCAATTACGCGGTGCTGCCTGACGACGTCGATGCGGTGCTCGACGTGTATTTCCGGCAATGTGCCATTCTGGTGACTGCGCGCGACCTCGCGGTGATGGCGGCAACGCTCGCCAATCGCGGCATCAATCCGGTGACGGGCGCGCAGGTGATCACGCCGCACATCGTCGCCCGCACGCTATCGGTGATGACGAGCTCGGGCATGTACGATTATGCCGGCGAGTGGACCTATCGCGTCGGCATCCCCGCCAAGAGCGGCGTTGGCGGCGGCATCGTCGCGGCGCTGCCCTCGCAATTGGGGCTCGGCACGTTCTCCCCGCTGCTCGACAACCACTTCAACAGCGTGCGTGGCCTGAAGGTCTGCGAGGCGCTGTCGGCGCGGTTCGACCTGCACATGCTCAACCGCAACGCCGATGTCCGCAGCAGCGTCATGGCTGATTACGACCTCTACGGTATTTCCTCGCGGCGCAGCCGCCCGCCGCACGAGCAGCAGATCCTCGACGAGCGCCACAGCGACATCCGCGTGCTCGAGCTCGTCGGCGCGATGAACTTTGGCACCATCGACTACGTCTCGCGACGGCTTACCAGCGAGCCGCCGAACGCGCCGCTCCTGATCATCGATTTTCGCCGCGTCCCCGACATCACCTCGGCCGGTGCGGAGCTGCTCGGCGAAACGCTCACCGCACTCGCCAATGCCGGAATCACCACGATCCTGTCGGGCTTCGAGGAGACGTCTACGGTCTGGGCCGCGATCTCGGCCCGCACCGAGGAGCCGCGCCGGCTGCGCCGCTTCGCGCTGCTCGACGACGCCATCGAATGGGCAGAGGATCAGGTGATCTATCGCTTCGGCGGCTTCACCGACGTGAAGGAGAGCGCGCATCTCGGCGAGCAGGCCTTGCTTGCCGAGCTCGAGACCGGCGAGATTGCCGCGATCGTCAAACTGTCGACCACGCGGCACTACGCCGCCGGCCAGCGCATCATCGCCGCCGGCGAGCCCGCCAATTCGCTGTTCTTCCTCCAGAGCGGCATGGTCAGCGTAAAACTGCGGAGCGGCGTGCGGCTTGCTTCCCTCGGCCCCGGCATGGCGTTCGGCGAGATGGCGATTCTGGAGGGAAGCCGCAGTGCCGATGTCCTCGCCGACACGCCCGTTACCTGCCTCGAATTGCCGCTCGACAGCTTTGCCGATTATCGCCGGCTGCATCCGGAAACGTCGCTCAAGATCATGCGCAACCTCGCCGCGGTCCTGGCGCGGCGGCTGGTGCTGGCGAATGCGAGGGTGGATCTGCTGAGCGCGTATTAACCCCGTCCGCGATAAGGCGCGACGCCTTGCTCAGGGACCCACAGGCCCTTCGGCGCGCGGCCCGTTTGCCAGAACACGTCGATCGGGATGCCGCCGCGCGGATACCAGTAACCGCCGATGCGCAAGAACTTCGGCTTGATCTCGCTGGCGATGCGCTTGCCGATCATCACGGTGCAGTCCTCGTGGAAGGCGCCGTGATTGCGGAAGCTCGCGATGTAGAGCTTGAGCGATTTCGACTCCAGCAACCATTGGCCGGGCGCGTAGTCGATCATCAGATGTGCGAAATCCGGCTGTCCCGTGACCGGACAGAGCGACGTGAACTCGGGCACGGTGAAACGAACCAGATAATCGGTGCCTCCTTGCGGATTGGGCACGCGGTCGAGTTTCGCCTTCTCGGGCGTATCTGGCCATTCGACGGCGCGGCCGAGTTGCAAAGCAGGGGAGTTGTTCGATTTGCTGGGTTTTTTCGACATCAGGCCGCCTCCGTAGCGGCCCTCTTAGCCAATCGCGACGCGGCCGTCACCCGGCCTTTTCCACTTCGACGCATTGCGGTAGAAGCACCGCCAACTGCCCCCTTTGGTCCCCGAAAAGAGGCTCTCATGACCGCCATCATCGACATCATCGGACGCGAAATCCTGGATAGCCGTGGCAATCCCACCGTCGAGGTCGACGTCGTGCTGGAAGATGGTGCGCTTGGCCGTGCTGCTGTGCCGTCCGGCGCCTCGACCGGTGCCCATGAGGCGGTGGAACTGCGCGACGGCGACAAGGCCCGCTATCTCGGCAAGGGCGTCACCAAGGCGGTCGGCGCCGTCAACGGCGAGATCTTCGAGGCGCTGAGCGGCCTCGATGTCGAGCAGCAGGCCCAGCTCGACCAGATCATGATCGACCTCGACGGCACGCCGAACAAGAGCCGGCTGGGCGCCAACGCCATCCTCGGCGTCTCGCTCGCCTGCGCCAAGGCGGCCGCAAACTCGCTCGACATGCCGCTCTATCGTTACGTCGGCGGCACCTCGGCGCGTCTCTTGCCGGTGCCGATGATGAACATCATCAATGGCGGCATGCACGCCGACAACCCGATCGACTTCCAGGAGTTCATGATCCTCCCCGTGGGCGCGTCCTCCTTTGCCGAGGGCCTGCGCTACGGCGCCGAGGTCTTCCACACCCTGAAGTCGGAATTGAAGAAGGCCGGCCACAACACCAATGTCGGCGACGAGGGCGGCTTCGCCCCGAACCTGCCGTCGGCCGACGCCGCGCTCGAATTCGTCATGAACGCGATCGGCAAGGCCGGCTACAAGGCGGGCTCCGACATCGTCATTGGCCTCGACTGCGCCTCGACCGAGTTCTTCAAGGACGGCAAATACGTCTATGAAGGCGAGGGCAAGACCCGTTCGATCTCCGAGCAGGCCACGTACCTTGCTGACCTCGTCGCGCGCTATCCGATCGTGACCATCGAGGACGGCATGTCGGAAGACGACATGGACGGCTGGAAGGAGTTGACCGACCTCGTCGGCAAGAAGTGCCAGCTGGTCGGCGACGATCTCTTCGTCACGAACGTCAAGCGCCTCGCCGAAGGCATCAAGGCCGGACGGGCCAACTCGATCCTGATCAAGGTCAACCAGATCGGCACCCTGACCGAGACGCTCGCCGCCGTCGAGATGGCGCACAAGGCCGGCTACACCTCGGTGATGTCGCACCGCTCCGGCGAAACCGAGGATTCCACCATCGCCGACCTCGCGGTCGCCACCAATTGCGGACAGATCAAGACCGGCTCCCTTGCGCGGTCCGATCGCACCGCCAAATACAACCAGCTCCTGCGCATCGAACAGCAGCTCGGCAAGCAGGCGCTCTACGGCGGCAAGGCGGCACTGAAGGCGCTGGCATAAGCCAGGGTCTCGATAGAAACAGGGGAGGATCGACATGAGCGACGGCAAGAACGGCCTGCAACTGCGTTCGCTGATCAAAAAGAGCGGTGAGCTCGAGATCTCGCTGCTCGACGTGCCGACCCCCGAACCCGCTGCGGACGAGGTCGTCGTCCGCGTCGAGGCAGCGCCGATCAATCCGTCCGACCTCGGGCTCCTGATCGGCGCGGCCGATATGAGCACGGCAAAGGCTTCCGGCGACAAGAGCGCTCCCGTCATCACCGCGAAGGTGCCGGAAGGCGCGATGCGGGCGATGGCAGGCCGGCTCGACGAGTCCATGCCGGTCGGTAACGAAGGCGCGGGCGTCGTGATCAGGACCGGCTCGTCGGATGCCGCGAAGGCATTGATGGGCAAGACCGTCGCGATGATCGGCGGTGCGATGTATACGCAGTATCGCACGTTGAAAGTACGCGAGTGCCTGCCGCTGCCGGAAGGCACCACGCCGGCCGAAGGCGCCTCCTGCTTCGTCAATCCGCTGACCGCGCTCGGCATGACCGAGACCATGCGGCGCGAGGGTCACAAGGCGCTGGTGCACACTGCGGCCGCATCCAATCTCGGCCAGATGCTGAACAAGATCTGCATCAAGGATGGCATCCCGCTGGTCAACATCGTGCGCAGCAAGGAGCAGGCCGACATCCTGCACAAGATCGGCGCCAAATATGTCGTCGATTCCACCGCGCCGAGCTTCCTCGGCGATCTCACCAACGCGCTGGTCGAGACCGGCGCCACCATCGCCTTCGACGCCATCGGCGGCGGCAAGCTCGCCGGCGACATCCTCAACTGCATGGAAGTCGCGATCAACAAGACCGCGAAGGAATACAGCCGCTACGGCTCCAACGTGCACAAGCAGGTCTACGTCTATGGCGCGCTCGATGTCCGCCCGATCGAGCTGCCGCGCGGCTTCGGCATGGCCTGGGGCGTCGGCGGCTGGCTGCTGTTTCCGTTCCTGATGAAGATCGGGCAGGCGGACGGGGCCAGGCTGCGCCAGCGCGTCGTCGACGAACTTAAGACCACGTTTGCCAGCCACTACACCAAGGTGGTGTCGCTTTCGGAGGCGCTCGATCCCGCCAACATCGCGATCTACGCCAAACGCGCCACTGGCGAAAAATTCCTCATCAACCCAAATAAATAATCGGCACGTGCGACGGCACGTCACCCAAAGAAGGTCTTGCCTTCTGAGCGAAGCGGGAGATTATTCCGCCGCCATTGAAAGCGGAAAAACCGCAAGGCGCGCTCAGAAGGGGACTTCTCCATGACCGATCTCAATCGCCGCCATTTGTTCGCAGGCGCCGCCGCTCTCGGTGCGGCCGCGATGACCAAGCTTGGATCGACCACCGCCAATGCCGCGGTGCCGCAAGCCGGCACGCAGGCGCCTGGCTTCTACCGCTACAAGGTCGGCAGCTACGAGTGCACCTCGATCAACGACGGCGCGCGGACCTTCCCGATGCCGGACAAGTTCGTCGTCAACGCGCCGAAGGAGGAAGCGCTCGCCGCGGGCGAGGCGGCCTACATGCCGAAAGGCATGGTCACGGTGCCGTTCAATCCGCAGCTCATCAACACCGGCTCCAAGCTGGTGCTGATCGATACCGGCAACGGTGTCGCCAATCTCGAGCCCAGCAAGGGCGCGGTCGGCCGCACGCTGCAGAACCTCCAGGCCGCCGGCGTCGACCCCAAGAGCATCGACGTCGTACTGCTCTCGCATCTGCATCCCGACCACACCAACGGCATTCGTCTCGCCGACGGTGCGCTTGCCTTCCCCAATGCGGAGATCATGGTGCCGGGCAAGGATTGGGAGTTCTGGACCAGCGAGGACAACGCCGCCAAGGCCGAGTCCAGCCCGATGATGAAGAACTACTTCGCCAACGTGAAGAAGACCTTTGCCGGCCTCGAATCCAAGGTGACGAAGTACGAGTGGGGCAAGGAGGTCGCGCCGGGCATCACGTCGATCGCGACGCCCGGCCACACCCCCGGGCACACCTCGTTCGCCGTCGCCTCCGGCGATGCCAAGGTGCTGATCCAGTCCGACGTCACCAACATCCCGGAGTTCTTCCTGCGCAATCCGGACTGGCATGTGGTGTTCGACACCGATGCTGCGCTGGCGCAGGAGACCCGCCACAAATTCTACGACATGGCGGCGGCCGAGAAGGCGACCGTGATCGGCTTCCACTTCACCTTCCCCTCGGTCGGCCATGTCGAGAAGGACGGCGCCAAATATCGCCTGATCCCGTCGGCGTGGAATCCGACGATCTGAGCCGATTTGCAGATTTGTCCCGAGGATCAGGCCGCCACTTGGCGGCCTGATTATTTGGGCAACCGTTCAGAAACGCAGCGTTTCCAAATCCGATCGGTCCATGCACTTGCATCCATCGGCCGGGATCGCTTAAGTGCCGACCCGGCACTCCCGCTGAAGATTTCGAGGACACTCCATGGCCTACAATATCGTCACGATCGCCGGCAGCCTGCGCAAGGACAGCTTCTCGCTGAAGATCGCCCATGCGCTCGCCAAGCTCGCGCCGGCTTCGCTCAAGCTCGAGGTCATCACGCCGGCCGGCATCTCGTTCTTCAACCAGGACCTCGAGGGCGCGCCGCCGGCCGACTGGCTGTCTTTCCGCGAAAAGATTCAGAAGTCGGACGGCGTTATTTTCGTCACGCCGGAATACAATCGCGCGATCCCGGGCGTGCTGAAGAACGCTATCGACGTCGCCTCGCGGCCCTATGGCAAGAGCTCGTTCAACGGCAAGCCCGTCGGCATCATCGCGAACTCGCCGGGCCCGCTCGGCGGCGTCAGCGCCGCCAAGACGCTGCAGAACATCTTGCCGGGCATTTCCGGTCCGATCCTGCAGCAGCCGGAGGCTTATCTGAACGGGGTGGGCGACGCCTTCGATGCCGACGGCAACCTGACCAAGGAATCCCTGAAGCCCGTGCTCCAGGCCTATATCGACGCGTTTGCGGTGCACGTGGCGAAGCATCACGGCTGAGGCGCGATTCCCAGGACTTCGTCATGGCCGGGCTTGTCCCGGCCATCCACGTGCTCGCTAAGTTGACGAAGAACGTGGATGCCCGGCACAAGGCCGGGCATGACGGCTAAGTCAGGCACGGGAACGCGATGCGGGCGGGGGCAATTAGCACGTCCTTAACCAACCTGTCCCATCTTCCCAAGATGGTCTCCCGCGCGCGCCTGAAATCGATCCTGACCGGTCTTGCCCTCTATGCGATGGCGGCCGCCATCGTCGGCTATTTCGGCGTCAACGCCTATACCGGCAAATACGGCCTCAACGCCCGTCAGGAGCTCGACCAGGAGATCGTGGCGCTGACTAGCGAGCTGGCCCAGCTCAAGCGCGAGCGCGCCAGGAGCGAGCAGCGCGTCTCGCTGCTGCGCTCCGCGAAGATCGACCCCGACATGCTGGACGAGCGGGCGCGCTTCCAGCTCGACTACGTCAATCCGCGCGATCTCGTCCGGACGATCCCGGCGAACTAACAACTCTTCCTAAAGTTGAAGGCCTGGAACCGGGCTGCCGCCTTGACGGCAGCGCCGCAAACGGCTCATGGCTGCCAGCACCATGGCCAGGGTTGACGCAGATCAACCGGGCCGTGCCGGCACGCTCTAGATTGCCACCCGGAGGAAACAGTGATGAATGGGCAATCCCCCCGGCATCACGCGGCCCGTGTCGAGGCCGCCATTACGTCAGGCCAGGCGGCACGCTCGTCGCTCGTGGCCTCGTGGCGCCGTTCGTCCCGATTGCATCGTCTCGATCCCGCCGGCCGTAGCTTGCCGAACCGGCTGAGCGAAGCCGAGCTGCACCGCGCGCGGGAGCGCGTCGCGCCGCTGCTCGCCGCTGCGCGAGGTGCGATGGACCGGCTCTACCAGGCGGTCGGCGCCAGCGGCTGCTGCGTGCTGCTTGCGGACGGCGAGGGCGTGCCGGTCGATCGCCGCGGCACCCCGGCGGACGATGCGACATTTCAGTCCTGGGGCCTCTGGACCGGCGCGCTCTGGAGCGAGGAGCATGAGGGCACCAACGGCATCGGCACCTGCCTCGTCGAGCAGCGGCCGCTGACGATCGACCGTGACCAGCATTTCTTCACCCGCAACACGCTTCTGAGCTGCACCGCCGTTCCGATCTACGACCATGAGGCTGCGTTCGCGGGCGTGCTCGACGTCTCCTCCTGCCGCGCCGACCGCACCGACGTGTTTTCCGGTCTGATCGCGCTCGCGGCCGGTGAGGCGGCCAAGCGTATCGAGGCCGATCTGTTTCGCAGGACCTTCGCCCATGCCCGCATCGTGCTGACGCAAGCTGCGGACGGCCAGTGCGGCGGCCTCGTTGCGGTCGATGCGGACGATCTCGTGATCGGCGCCACCCGGTCCGCCCGAGCGGGACTCGGGATTGCGCCCGGCCGGGCGTTGCAGCCGATGCCTGCAGCCGATCTCCTCGGCGGCGACACCGCGCGCGACCATCTTGCCGGCGGTCAGCGCGCAGTGTTGCAGCGGGCGCTCTTGCGCGCGGGCGGCAATGTCTCGGCGGCCGCCAAGGCCCTCGGCGTCAGCCGCGCCACGCTGCACAGGAAGCTCAAGCGGTTCGAGCTGAACGCGCATTGAGCTGCTGGTAGATCCTCATCGTGAGGAGACCGCGAAGCGGTCGTCTCGAATCACAATAGGTCCTGCTGTCACCGCCAGCCGTCCTTCGAGACGCGCGCAAGAGCGCGCTCCTCAGGATGAGGTCAGTATGGGCCGCGGCATCATTACGGGCGGCGGCACGACGTGCAGCCTCGTCACCTGTCGCAGAACTGCGACAGGTCGGCTCCGTCATCGCTCCTATCAGGGCTGACAGAAGACGCCTCCCGCGACATCGTCGGTGCAAGTCGCGACCACGCGACGAATTGCGCAAACAGCAAACATCGGGAGTGATCAATGAACAAGGTAGAATTCCTCAGCGTCACCAAAATTCCCTTCGCCGAACGCTACGACAATTTCATCGGCGGCAAATTCGTCGCGCCGATTTCCGGCAGATATTTCGACAATGCCTCGCCGGTGACCGGCCAGATCGTCTGCAAGATTGCGCGCTCCGACGCGCAGGACGTCGAGGCAGCGCTCGACGCAGCGCATGCCGCGAAGGCCGCCTGGGGCCGCACCAGCGTCGCCGAGCGCGCCGCGATGCTGAACCGGATCGCCGACCGCATGGAAGACAATCTCGAGCGTCTCGCCATCGCCGAGACCTGGGACAACGGCAAGCCGATCCGCGAGACCCGCGCAGCGGACATCCCGCTAGCCATCGACCACTTCCGCTATTTCGCCGGCGCCATCCGCGCCCAGGAAGGCTCGATCGGCGAGATCGATCACGACACCGTCGCCTACCATTTCCACGAACCGCTCGGCGTGGTGGGCCAGATCATCCCCTGGAACTTCCCGCTGCTGATGGCTTGCTGGAAGCTCGCGCCCGCGCTCGCCGCCGGCAATTGCGTCGTGCTCAAGCCGGCCGAGCAGACCCCGGCCTCGATCATGGTCTGGGCCGAGATCATCGGCGACATCCTGCCGCCCGGCGTCCTCAACATCGTCAACGGCTTTGGACTTGAAGCCGGCAAGCCGCTCGCGTCCAGCCCGCGCATCGCCAAGATCGCCTTCACCGGCGAGACCACGACGGGCCGGCTGATCATGCAATATGCCAGCCAGAACCTCATTCCCGTCACGCTCGAGCTCGGCGGCAAGTCGCCCAACATCTTCTTCAGCGACGTCACCGCCGAAGACGACGACTTCTTCGACAAGGCGATCGAGGGTTTCGTCATGTTCGCGCTGAACCAGGGCGAGGTCTGCACCTGTCCGAGCCGGGCGCTGGTCCATGCCGACATCTATGACCGCTTCATGGAGCGGGCGCTGAAGCGCGTCGCCGCGATCAAGCAGGGCGACCCGCGCGCGGCCGACACCATGATCGGCGCGCAGGCTTCCGGCGAGCAGCTCGCAAAAATCCTCTCTTACATCGACATCGGCAAGCAGGAGGGGGCAAAGGTGCTGGCCGGCGGCGGACGCGCCGAGCTCGGTGGCGATCTCGCTGGCGGCTTCTACGTCCAGCCGACCGTGTTCGAGGGCCACAACAAGATGCGCGTCTTCCAGGAGGAGATCTTCGGCCCCGTCGTTTCTGTCACGACCTTCAAGAACGACGAGGAGGCGCTCGAGATCGCCAACGACACGCCCTACGGCCTGGGGGCCGGCGTCTGGAGCCGCGACGCCAACCGCTGCTATCGCTTCGGCCGGGCAATCCAGGCCGGCCGGGTCTGGACCAACTGCTACCATGCCTATCCCGCGCATGCGGCCTTCGGCGGCTATAAGCAGTCGGGCGTCGGGCGCGAGACCCACAAGATGATGCTCGATCACTACCAGCAGACCAAGAACCTGCTGGTCAGCTACAGCCCCAAGAAGCTCGGCTTCTTCTGATCGGACGGAAGTGGGCGGCGCCGCTTCGGCGTCGCCCACTCTAAATGGCGGGACTTTATCGGCTCGACGCTTCTTGATGAGGTCACGAATCTGCGCGTGCGGCGACCGTGTCGATTTGTTGCCCGATCCGCGTCAAAGATTTTGCAATATTACGATCACGTTGCAGTGCGGCATAATGAAAGTCGTGCCATGCCGCCGCGGTGCTTTCCAAGGGCGTTTGACTTGGGTTAGAGAGGGCTGAAGTTTTCTCTGACCCGGAATTCCCATGGCCGCACCCAAGAAAGCCGCCGCAAGCACTGCACAGGACAAGACCGACGGCGGTTCGCCCCCGGAATTCACCAGAGAGCAGGAGCTCAAGGCGCTCCGCGACATGCTCCTGATCCGGCGGTTCGAGGAAAAGGCCGGCCAGCTCTACGGCATGGGCGCGATCGGCGGCTTCTGCCACCTTTATATCGGCCAGGAGGCTGTGGTGGTCGGGATGCAGATGGCCCTGAAGCCGGGCGACCAGGTCATCACCGGCTATCGCGATCACGGCCATATGCTCGCCACCGGCATGGAGGCCAACGGCGTCATGGCCGAGCTCACCGGCCGTCGCGGCGGCTATTCCAAGGGCAAGGGCGGCTCCATGCATATGTTCAGCAAGGAGAAGCACTTTTACGGCGGCCACGGCATCGTCGGCGCCCAGGTCTCGCTCGGCACCGGGCTCGCTTTCGCCAACCACTATCGCGACAACGACAATGTCAGCGTCACCTATTTCGGCGACGGCGCGGCCAACCAAGGCCAGGTCTATGAGAGCTTCAACATGGCGGAGCTCTGGAAGCTGCCGGTGATCTACGTCATCGAGAACAACCGCTACGCCATGGGCACTTCGGTCTCGCGCGCTTCGGCGCAGCAGGATTTCTCCAAGCGCGGCGCCTCCTTCAACATTCCCGGCCAGCAGGTCGACGGCATGGACGTCCGCGCCGTCAAGGCTGCCGGCGACGAGGCTGCGGCCTGGTGCCGCGCCGGCAAGGGCCCCTTCATCCTGGAGATGCAGACCTACCGTTATCGCGGACACTCGATGTCGGATCCCGCAAAGTACAGAACGCGCGAGGAGGTCGAAAAAGTCCGCCACGACCAGGATCCGATCGAGCAGGTACGCAACCGCCTGTTGGCTGCCAAGGTCAGCGAGCAGGATCTGAAGGCGATCGACGCCGAGGTGCGCGACATCGTCAACGCGTCCGCCGATTTCGCCCAGCATGATCCCGAGCCGGATGCCGCCGAGCTCTGGACCGATATTTACCGCTGAACGCGCGCAAGCTTTCTCTTGGAGTCGATATGCCAATTCAAGTGCTGATGCCCGCGTTGTCGCCCACGATGGAGAAGGGCAACCTCTCCAAATGGCTGAAAAAAGAGGGTGAGACGATCAAGTCCGGCGACGTCATCGCCGAGATCGAGACCGACAAGGCGACCATGGAGGTCGAGGCGACCGATGAAGGTACGCTCGGCAAGATCCTGATCCCCGAGGGCACCGCCGACGTTGCCGTGAACACGCCGATCGCGACGATTCTGGCCGATGGCGAGAGTGCCGCCGATCTCGCCAAGGCGCCGGCGCCTGCCCAGCAGCAGAAGGCCGCCGAGTCCGCAGCCCCTGCCGCTGCAAAAGCCGAAGCGCCAGCTCCCAAAGCTGCGCCGGCGCCGCAGGCCGTCGCAGAACCGGACCCGGAAGTACCCGCCGGCACCGAGATGGTGACGCAGACCATCCGCGAAGCCTTGCGCGATGCCATGGCCGAAGAGATGCGCCGCGACGCCGACGTCTTCGTGATGGGCGAAGAGGTCGCCGAATACCAAGGCGCCTACAAGGTGACGCAAGGGCTGCTTCAGGAATTCGGCGCCAAGCGCGTCATCGACACGCCGATCACCGAGCACGGCTTTGCCGGCATTGGGGTCGGCGCCGCGATGAGCGGGTTGAAGCCGATCGTCGAGTTCATGACCTTCAACTTCGCCATGCAGGCGATCGACCAGATCATCAACTCCGCGGCCAAGACGCTCTACATGTCCGGCGGCCAGATGGGCTGCTCGATCGTGTTCCGCGGGCCCAACGGCGCCGCTTCCCGCGTGGCCGCTCAGCACAGCCAGGATTATTCGTCCTGGTATTCGAACGTCCCGGGCCTCAAGGTCGTCGCGCCGTTCTCGGCCGCTGATTACAAGGGCCTGCTCAAGGCGGCGATCCGCGATCCCAATCCGGTGATCTTCCTCGAGAACGAGATGCTCTACGGTCACACCGGCGAGGTGCCGAAGCTCGATGACTTCGTGATTCCGATCGGCAAGGCGCGCATCGTGCGTTCCGGCAGCCATGTCACGATCATCTCGTGGTCGAACGGCATGAGCTACGCGCTGAAAGCCGCCGACGAACTCGCCAAGGACGGCATCGAGGCCGAAGTGATCGACCTGCGCACGCTGCGTCCGATGGACACCGAGACGATCATCAACTCGGTCAAGAAGACGGGACGTGCCGTCACGGTGGAAGAGGGCTGGGCCCAGAGCGGCGTCGGTGCCGAGATCGCCGCGCGGATCATGGAGCATGCCTTCGACTATCTGGATGCGCCGGTAACCCGCGTCTCCGGCAAGGACGTGCCGATGCCCTATGCCGCGAACCTGGAAAAGCTCGCGCTCCCCTCGGCGGCAGAGGTGGTCGAGGCCGCCAAAGCCGTCTGCTACAGGTAGACCATGGCGGGCCCGAAGGAGCAGCCATTGCCACCCGACGTCCTCGTCCGCGATGATGCGGTCGAGATCCTGCGCGTGTTCGTGCTGGACGGCGGGCTGTCGATGGCATTCCAGCGGGCCTTCGACGAGCCCGACATGTGGGGCCTGCTGCTCGTCGATCTCGCCCGTCACGCCGCGCGCGCCTATGCGCGCGAGAGCGAATACACCGAAGAGGACGCGCTGAACCGGATCATCGAGATGTTCCAGGCCGAGATCGAGCGTCCTACCGACACCGGCACCACGACGCCGCGCGGGAAGGGGCACTGACCGTGGCGATCGAGTCCCATCATTTCGATTTCATGCTGGAGGCGATCCGCGAGGCGGAAGCCTCAATCGCGCAAGGCGGCCTGCCGATCGGCGCCGTGCTGACCCGCGACAACAAGGTGATCGCCCGCGGCCACAACAATCGCGTGCAGGAGAACAACCCGATCCTGCACGGCGAGATGAGTTGCCTGCGCGAGGCGGGTGCGATTTCGTTCCACGATACCGTCATGTACACCACGCTGTCGCCATGCGCGATGTGTGCCGGTGCGCTCGCGCTGTTCAAGGTCAAGCTCGTGGTGATCGGAGAGTCCGTCACCTTCGAGGGCTCCAAGGACATTCTCGACAAGTTCGCCATCCCGTGGATCGACCTTGCCGACGATCGCTCCATCACCATGATGAAAAATTGGCGTTCTATTCCTGCCAATGAGCGCCTGTGGCAGGGCGACATCGGCAACTAACCTGGTCTGTCCGTCTTCGGTCCGGAGACGGATTTTTGCAAAGTTCTTCTTGAGGTCAGCATGCCCATCAACATCCTGATGCCCGCTCTTTCGCCGACGATGGAGAAGGGCAACCTCGCCAAGTGGCTGAAGAAGGAAGGCGACAAGGTCAAATCCGGCGATGTCATCGCCGAGATCGAGACCGACAAGGCCACCATGGAGGTCGAGGCCATCGATGAGGGCACGATCGCCAAGATCCTCGTGCCCGAGGGCACGCAGGACGTCCCGGTCAATGACGTGATCGCGGTGCTGGCCGGCGAGGGCGAGGACGTGAAGGCGGCAGGTGCCGCCAAGCCCAGTGCTTCGGCCGCACCTCCGAAAGCCGCTGAAGCTGCCGCCGCGGCTCCTGCGCCCAAGGCCGCGCCGGCGCCCGCCGCAGCACCTGCACCGCAGGCCGCAGCACCGGCCGTGCAGAGCAACGGACATGGCGGCCGCGTGTTCTCCTCGCCGCTGGCGCGCCGTCTCGCCAAGGAATCCGGCCTCGACGTGTCGATGGTGACTGGCACCGGCCCGCATGGCCGCGTGGTGGCCCGCGACGTCGAGCAGGCCAAGTCCGGCAAGGGCCTGAAGGCTCCCGCGGCGACGCCGTCAGGCGCGCCCTCGACCGCGCCGACCATGTCGGACAAGCAGATCCTGTCGCTGTTCGAGCCGGGCTCTTACGAGGTCGTCCCGCATGACGGCATGCGCCGCACGATTGCGCAGCGTCTGACCGCGTCGATCCAGAACGTCCCGCACTTCTACCTCACCATCGACTGCGACATCGGCAAGCTGCTTACCGCGCGCGAGGAGATCAATGCGGCTGCTCCCAAGGACAAGGAGAAGAAGCCGCTCTACAAGATCTCGGTCAACGACTTCGTCATCAAGGCGATGGCGGTGGCGCTGCAGAAGATCCCGAATTGCAATGTGAGCTGGACCGAATCCGGCATGGTCAAGCACCACCATTCCGACGTCGGCGTTGCGGTGGCGATGCCCGGCGGCCTGATCACGCCGATCATCCGCAAGGCCGAGACCAAGACGCTGTCGACCATCTCCAACGAGATGAAGGATTTTGCGGCGCGCGCCCGCTCGCGCAAGCTGAAGCCGGAAGAATACCAGGGCGGCACGACGGCCGTCTCCAACCTCGGCATGTTCGGCATCAGCCACTTTACCGCCGTGATCAATCCGCCGCACGCGACCATCCTCGCGGTCGGCACCAGCGATGAGCGGCCGGTCGTCCGCGGCGGCAAGATCGAGATCGCGAACATGATGAGCGTGACCCTGTCCTGCGATCACCGTGCCATCGACGGCGCGCTCGGCGCGGAGCTGATCGGCGCCTTCAAGCAGCTGATCGAAAACCCCGTCATGATGATGGTGTAGCCCGGGGAGGCGCGGGGTGAATGCGAACGCGTTGGCCCTGGATCTCCTTGTTGCTCTCGGCTGTGGTTGCACTCAATCCGGTCGGGCTCGATATTCTGCATTCCGCGTTCTTTGCCGGCGAGCAGCTGGCACGGAGCATCGGCCAGGCGGTCATTATGATCGCGCTGGCTACCATGGCCGGCGCGATCCTGCTCGAATGGCTGGTCAGGGTTTTGATTTCCAGGCGCCGCGCCCGCGGCACCTCTTGAGTTGAACGGGAGCTGCCATGGCCGATACATCCTTCGACATCATCATCATCGGCTCCGGTCCCGGCGGCTATGTCACCGCGATCCGGGCCGCCCAGCTCGGCTTCAAAGTCGCGATCGTCGAGAAATCCTATCTCGGCGGCATCTGCCTGAACTGGGGCTGCATCCCGACCAAGGCGCTGCTGCGCTCGGCCGAGATCTACCACTACATGCAGCACGCCAAGGATTACGGCCTGTCGGCGGACAACGTCTCGTTCGATCCGAAGGCGGTGGTGCAACGCTCGCGCGGCGTCTCGAAGCGGCTGAACGACGGCGTCGGCTTCCTGATGAAGAAGAACAAGGTCAGCGTGATCTGGGGCGCGGCCTCGATCGACGCGCCCGGCAAAGTCACCGTGAAGAAGTCCGACGTCCAGGGCCCAAAGGGCACGCTGGGCGAGGGGACGTATCAGGCCAAACACATCATCGTCGCGACCGGCGCGCGGCCGCGCGTGCTGCCGGGCCTCGAGCCGGACAAGAAGCTGATCTGGACTTATTTCGAAGCGATGGTGCCGGAGCGGATGCCGAAATCGCTGCTGGTCGTCGGCTCCGGCGCGATCGGTATCGAGTTCGCGTCTTTCTTCCACACCATGGGTTCTGACGTCACCGTGGTCGAAGTGCTGCCGCAGATCCTGCCGGTTGAGGACGCCGAGATCGCAGGCCTGGCCCGCAAGCGTTTTGAGAAGCAGGGCATCAAGATCCTGTCCTCGACCAAGGTGACCAAGCTCGAGAAGAAGGCCGATAGCGTCGTCGCCACCATCGACGACGGCAAGGGCAAGCCTGTGACGACCGAGTTCGAGCGTGTGATCTCGGCGGTCGGCGTCGTCGGCAACATCGAGAATCTCGGTCTCGAAAAGCTCGGCGTCAAAACCGATCGCGGCGTCATCGTGATCGACGGCTACGGCAAGACCAACATCCCCGGCATCTACGCCATCGGCGACGTCGCGGGGCCGCCGATGTTGGCTCACAAGGCCGAGCATGAAGGCGTGATCTGCGTCGAGGCGATCAAGGGCCTGCATCCGCACGCCATGGACAAGAACCTGATTCCGGGCTGCACCTATTGCCAGCCGCAAGTGGCCTCCGTCGGCCTGACCGAAGCCAAGGCCAAGGAGAACGGCCGCGAGATCCGCGTCGGCCGCTTCCCCTTCGTCGGCAACGGCAAGGCGATCGCGCTCGGCGAGGACCAGGGCCTGGTCAAGGTGATCTTCGACAAGAAGACCGGTCAGCTGCTCGGCGCCCACATGGTCGGCGCGGAGGTCACCGAGTTGATCCAGGGCTACGTCGTCGCCATGAACTTGGAGACGACGGAAGAGGAGCTGATGCACACGGTATTCCCACATCCGACGCTGTCGGAGATGATGAAGGAAGCCGTGCTGGATGCGTATGGACGGGTGCTGAATATTTGATCGCCGCCGTCATTGCGAGCGAAGCGAAGCAATCCAGAGTCTTTCCGCAGCGGCAGTCTGGATTGCTTCGCTACGCTCGCAATGACGAGCAGTAGGGCCTGCAAAAGAAGAAGGAAATCACCCCATGCACGACAACGACAACCTCACCATCGAGCGGCCGAGCTTCGTCACCCATCTCGAATGCGCGATGGAGGGCGACCATTATCCCGCCGACCAGGTCCACAACCTCTCCAAGGCCGGCAAGCCGCTGCTGGTGCGCTACGACCTTGCGGGTGTGAAGAAGGCGCTGACCAAGGATGCGCTTAGCCAGCGCCCGGCCGACATGTGGCGCTACCGCGAGCTTTTGCCGGTGCGCAAATGCAAGGACATCGTCTCGCTCGGCGAGGTCACGACGCCGCTGATCCGGCTGCCCAAGCTCGGCAAGAAGCTCGGCGGCGGCGAGATCATCGTCAAGGACGAGGGGCGCCTTCCGACCGGCTCGTTCAAGGCGCGCGGTCTCGTCATGGCGGTGTCGATGGGCAAGGCGCTCGGCATCAAGCACATGGCGATGCCCACCAACGGCAATGCCGGCGCGGCGCTCGCGGCCTATGCCACCTCCTGCGGCATCAAGACCACGATCTTCTGTCCGGCCGATACGCCCGAGGTGAACGTCAGCGAGATCGAGCTTCAGGGCGCGACCGTCTACCGCGTCAACGGCTATATCGACGATTGCGGCAAGATCGTCGGCGAGGGCAAGGCGAAAGTCGGCTGGTTCGACACCTCGACCTTGAAGGAGCCGTACCGGATCGAAGGCAAGAAGACGATGGGGCTCGAACTGGCCGAGCAGCTTGGCTGGGACGTGCCCGACGTGATCTTCTATCCGACCGGCGGCGGCACCGGCCTGATCGGCATGTGGAAGGCCTTCGACGAGCTGGAGAAGATCGGCTTCATTGGCTCGAAGCGCCCGCGCATGGTTGCGGTGCAGGCCTCCGGCTGCGCGCCCATGGTGCGTGCGTACGAAGCCGGCACCGAGCATGCCACGCGCTGGGAGGACGCTCACACCATCGCGTCCGGCATTCGCGTGCCGCAGGCGATCGGTGACTTTCTCATTTTGCGCGCGGTACGCGAGAGCAAGGGCTTTGCCATCGCGGTCGACGACGACAAGATCTCTGCCGCGCTGAACGAGGTCGCGCGCGAGGAGGGGCTGTTGCTCTGCCCCGAAGGTGCAGCCACCTACGCCGCCTACAAGGACAGCCTCGCCGACGGTCGCGTCTCGAAGGGTGACCGCGTGATGCTGTTCAATTGCGCCACCGGCCTGAAATACCCGCTGCCGCCGGTCAACCGGACGCTCGATCGCCACAAGCCGATCGACTATTCGCAGTTCTAGCGCGGCATTTCGTCCCTTCACGAGCGATCCCTCTTCCCGTACGCGGGAAGAGACAAAAACAACAATGACATCGTTGGGAGAAGACAATGAAGGCCGCCTGGGCTGCGCTGATTGCTATTCTCGCTGTTGCAGGCGCCGCGTGCGCCGACGACTATCCCTCACGTCCCATCACCATCATCGTTCCCTTCGCCGCGGGCGGTCCGTCGGATGCGATGGCGCGTGTGCTCGCCGAGCGGATGCGCACGGCGCTCGGCCAGCCGCTGGTGATCGAGAACGTCACTGGCGCGGGCGGCTCGATCGGCGTCGGCCGCGCCGTGCATTCGGCCCCCGACGGCTACACGATCTCGTTCGGCCATCTCGGCACCCACGTTGCCAACGGCGCCGTCTACAAGCTCAATTACGACCTGGTCGCGGACCTGGAGCCGGTGGTGCTGCTGCCGAGCAATCCGATGATCGTCGTCAGCAAGAACGCGGTGCCCGCGACCTCGCTGAAGGAGCTGCTGGACTGGTTGAAGTCGCGGCCGTCGCCGCCGACCGCCGGCACCGCAGGCGCGGGCTCGGGCAGCCACATCGCCGGGGTCTATTTCGAGAGCGTCAGCGGCATCAAGCTGCAATACGTGCCGTATCGCGGCACCGCGCCCGCCCTGAACGATCTGATCGCCGGCCAGATCGACGTCATCGTCGACCAGACCTCGAACTCCATCAATCAGGTCCGCGCCGGCACCATCCGCGCCTATGCCGTCACCGATGACAAGCGCCTCGCCTCGGCGCCCGACGTCCCGACGGCGGAGGAGGCGGGGCTGAAGGGTTTCAACATGACGCTGTGGTCCGGGATGTGGGTGCCCAAGGGTACGCCGAAGCAGATCGTTGCGAAGCTCAATGCCGCAGCCGTGGAAGCGCTGAACGATCCCGGCGTGAAGAAGCAGCTCGAAAACCAGGGGCTGGAGATGACGCCACAGGATCAGCTCACGCCCGAAGCCCTCGGCGCGCGCCAGAAGGCGGAGATCGCGAAGTGGTGGCCGATGATCAAGGCGGCGAACATCAAAGTGGATTGAGGCGTTCTGGTAGGGTGGATTAGCCCAGCGCTGCGCGAAGCGCAGTCGCTCGGCGTAATCCACCTCTTCTTGTGCGGCGAAAGAACTGGTGGATTACGCCTCGCTAATCCACCCTACGAAGCCGCGGCTACTCCGTCCCCGTAAACCCCACCGGCGTCGCCACGGCCGCCGCATCCTTCGTCACCACGCGCTGATCGCTCTTGCCGGCGATCATGCCGCTGCCTTCGAACCGGGCGCGGTAGACCAGCACGTTCTCGATCACGCGCTGGACGTAGTTGCGCGTCTCCGACAGCGGGATGCGCTCGACCCAGTCGACCGGATCGACCTTGGGATCCCTGGGGTCGCCGCGCGCCTGCACCCATTCGCGCACGCGGCCCCGGCCCGCATTGTAGCCGGCGAAGGTCATGATCTGATTGCCGCGGTATTCCGACATCAGCGCGCTGAGCTCGGCCGCGCCCATCTGCGTGTTGTAGACGGGATCGGAGACCATCTTGTCCCAGTCGTAGGTCAGGCCGAAGCGCTTTGCGGTGTCGCGGCCCGCTTCCGGCGTCACCTGCATCAGCCCGACTGCGTTGGCGGCCGATTTGTCGCGCTGGTCGAACGAGCTTTCGGTGCGGGCCACCGAATAGATCACGCTGGGTTCAATCGCGGGCGCGACCTGCTTATGTTCAGGGATGCCGATGGTCGGGAAGGCGTAATGGTCGAGCGCGAGCCCGCGCGCCAGCGCCGACTTGCCGACCTCCAGCATCACGCGCGCATCGTTGCGCCGGCCGGCGAGCTCGCCGAGCGCTTCGAGTGCCGCCACGTTGGTACTCTCCTTGGCGAAATCCTCGGCGTAGTAAAACACCATGTCGCGCTCGCCGACGCCGTAGAGCATGTCGGCGGCGCGCACGCGCTCGTCCGCGGGCGGCGTGTCAACTGCTGCGAGCACGGGCGAGGGCGCGCGCAGCTCGATGCGGTCGAGGCCGAGCCTGGCGCGGGCGAGCTGGCCGTAATAGGCGGTCGGATAGCGCGCCGCCGCCTGATAGCTCAGGCGCGCATCGGCCGTTGCGTTCATGGCTTCGGCCGCGCGGCCGCGCCAATAATGCGCGCGCGACAGCGCGATCGGGTTGGCCGAGCCTTCGTCGATCGCGGCGAAGTGCGTCATCGCCGCCTTGGGATCGTCGAGATAGCGCAGCGCGATCCAGCCGCACATGAAGTGATAGTCGACGCGATAGACCTCCATCGCGGGCACGGCCGCCGAGCGCACGACGTCGTAGGCGGTTTTGAACTTGCCCTGGTCGAGCAGTTTTCGCGCGAGCAGGCGGCGCTCGCGCCACCAGGCGTCGGTGTCTTGCGCCGCCATCGTATCGGGCGCGGCGGCCAGGATCACCTCGGCCGCGTCGTCGATGCGGTCATTCTGGAGATGCCATTGCGCGCGGCACAGCACATAGCCGAGGTCGCGCCGCGCCTCGGCCGAGACGTCATCGAGGTAATCCTTGGCCTTGCTGGCCTTGCCGGTGACGGCGGCGCAGGCCTTGACGATCGCGAGCGCATCCTCGCCGAGCCGCTTGGCTGCGCGCCGCGCACCTGCGTAGTCCTTGGCGCCGAGGCGCTTGTCCATGCGGGCACGATGATCCTCAGTGGTCAGGAGATCGCGGAACGCTTCGTAGGAATCTTCCTCGCTGCGTTCGGACAATTCGTCGGTGCGCCAGGCCTCGCGCACCAGACGCGCGGCCCTGTCGCCTTCCCCCTCGGTCATCAGCACGCGGGCGAGTGCGAACTTGCCCTTGGCGCTGGTCGGCCGGTCCATCGTGAATTTGTGCACGGTCGCCGCGTCGGCCTTCTCCTGCCACAGCCGCGCCTCGGCACGGCGGCGGAGCAGCGCGCTGCTCGGCCAGTCCGGATTGGCGGCGAGGAAGGCGGCGTAGCGCTTGAAATTCGCCGTGCTTTCGGAATGCCGCAGCATGAACCAGTCGGCGAGTTTCTGCCCCGCCGGGTCGGCAATGCGGTCGCGCGCCGCGCTCGCGTCCTCGGTCTTGCCCTTCCGCGCGAGATCGATGGCATCCTTCAACGCGGCGAGATCGCCGGTCAGCGGCGGGGCTGCCGGCTTGTCTGAAGGGGTGTCGTCCTGCTTCTTCGACTTGCGCTTGGCCTCGGCATGCTTGCCGTGCCGCGCCTTGCCGGCGGAGGCATGGCGCTGCTTGCCGGCTTTCGCCTCATGCGTCTTCTTCGGCGCGGACGATTTGTGATTGCTCTTCGCTGCCAGCTCGGTAGGGATGAAGGCCAAAGCGGCCACGGCAACGACACATGCGAGCGAGCGTAGGCACTGGTTCATTCCGTGGTCCCCCTGCGAAACCAGTACAAACCAAAGTCCGCGACGAGATGCGGCTCGAGAATCAAAACGACGTCAAAAATGGTGACGCGACGTCGTTTCGCATCCTCAAGCTGTTCCAACAATGCGGCGAAATACGGATGGGGCGGGGGAACCTGTGCAACGGCGGATAGAGGAGGCTCTTAACCTCTGTTAACCATTCGCGCTCGCGCGGTGGTTGCGGGCGGCTCCTTGGCGCGACAGCGGCCTGATTGTGCGTGTTCCCTGGTGCAAATACGGTGTATTGGGTTCCATAGCCGTTCCTGCAGCCCATTTGCCTCACACCCATGCCGCTTTTCAACCAGTCGATCCGGCGCAAAATCGTCGGCATCGCCCTCGGATTGATCGTCCTGATGCTGGTCACCTCGATCCTGTCGATGGTGATGTCGAGCCAGGTCGGCGTCCTGCTTGACGAACTGACCAACCGCTACATTCCGGCCTATAGCCATCTCGCGCGCGCCAATATCCGCTCGCTGGAGCGGGCGCTGGCGCTGCGGCGAATGGTCATGACGAGGATGGGATCGGCGTCGGACGAGGAGGCCTACGCGGCGCGGCTTCGCGACTTCGAGGCATTGGACCGCAAGTTCGAGGAGGAGGCCGAGACCGCGCGCAAGCTCATCAACGCCATCATCGACGACCCCAGGACCTCTTCCGACAACGCCGCACTGGCACGGCTCGACGTTCGTATCGAGAGCGCTGTCACCGAGCTGCGGCGCAATCTGGACGAGGGCAATACGAAACTGCTCAAGCAGATCGAGGCCAAGGACATGGCCGAGGCCCGCGGCACGCTGGAACAGCTCGACTTGCTGCGCGATGCGTTCAACCGGAAGGTCGACGCGATCCGCGGCGACATGCTGACGCAGGTCTTCTTCTCGACGTCGCAGGTGATAAGTCGGCAATACCAGGCGATTATCGTGTCGGGAGTCGTGACCTTGCTGGCAGCGGTCCTCGGATTTGCCTTTGCGCTTCTGGTGTCCAGCGGCATTACGCGCCCGGTGCGGCTGCTGCTCGCCGGCACGCGCGAGGTCGAGGCCGGCCGCTTCGACAAGACCATCACCGTCTCCACCCAGGACGAGATCGGCGAGCTGGCCGCAGCCTTCAACCGCATGACCGAGCAGCTCAGGCACAATGAGCGCGTCCGCGAGACGTTCGGTCGCTACATCGATCCCAAGGTGGTGCAAGGCCTGATCGACCGGCCCGAGGTCGCCATCGACGGCCAGCGCCGGGTGATGACCATCATGTTCTGCGACATGAGCGGCTTCACCGCGATGAGCGAGGGCATGACCCCGCGCGGCCTGGTCAGGGTGATGAACCATTATTTCACGATGATGTCCGGTCCGATCAGGAGCAACCGCGGCATCATCGACAAATATATCGGCGACGCCATCATGGCCTATTGGGGCCCGCCCTTCATCGAGGAGGACGAGCCGGCGCTGCTCGCAGGCCTTGCCGCCATCGACATGGCCGATCAGGTGCCCGCGCTGCAGAAGCAATTGCCGGATCTCCTCGGCATCCGCGCCATGCCGGAGCTTTGCGATCTGCGCATCGGCATCGCCACCGGCGAGGTCCTGACCGGGAGCATCGGCTCCGAGCTGATGATGAGCTTCACCGTGATGGGCGATGCGGTGAATCTCGCCTCGCGGCTGGAGGCCGTCAACAAGACCTATGGCACCCGTATCCTGATCTCGCAGGCGACAGCGGACGCGATCGGCTCGCAGCTCGAATTGCGCGAAGTCGATCGTCTTGCGGTCGCCGGCCAGAGCGCGGCGCAAACGATCTTCGAGGTGATGGGCCGGTCAGGCGCGCTCACGGCCGCGCATGAGAGCCTGCGTTCGCACTACGCCGGAGGCCTCGCCGCCTATCGCGCCGGCCGCTTCGACGAGGCCCGTGTCGCCTTCAACGTGGCACTCGAAGCCGTCCCCGGCGACGGTCCCTCGCGCGCAATGCTCGCCCGCATTGCGCAATTCGAGGCCAATCCGCCGGGCGAGGGCTGGGACGGCGCATGGCGGTTGGAGCAGAAATAGCCGGCCGCGCGGAAAAATTGATTCTACTCGATAACGATGTTCGCCGTGACCTATTTCGCGGGCTTAGGTTTGGTGTCCTTGAGGCGTTTGACGGGGACACGCCGATGACAGAACTTGAGAACAGGCTCGAACGCTTCGAGACGCTCACCGCCGAATGCGAGTTGATCGCCAGGCTCGCCACGGACAGCACCAAGCGCGAGTTTTATCTGAAGCTTTCGGAGCAGTACCGCCAATTGGCTGTGGACATGCGGCAGGCCATCGCAAGCAAAGCTGCGGCCTGACGCCGACAATCCGTTCTTAACACTTGGCGCGCATCCTCAGTGCAGATGCGGGGACGCCTGCGGCGATTTTCCGCTGTGGAAGTGCCGGGCTCGTTGCGGTGCAGCGCGCCTCGCGAGATTGTTTTGTCGTGCCTCACAGGGCGATCCCATGCGCCTCCTTGCGGTCATCATGTTTGGACTCATGACGGCAGCCTGCAATCAGGAGCAGGACATCACCGGCTCGACCCCGGTCTGCGCGATGCGGAACTACACCTCCTTCAATCCCCGCGACATGGCCCAGTGCGTTGCCGCCTGCAAGGCGTGCGACCACGGCAACACGGTCACCTGCAGCACGTCATGCACGCTCAAGGGCGCCCACTGAGCCGCTCAATCTCCTGGTTTGGGGTCGCTACGGTGTCTTGATCCGCCTCGGCGGTGTCTTGGCACCGGAACGATTCACATGGATTAATCATTGAAGGGATGGCAGGACGCGGAGTCCTTGAAATGGGTATGCTCGATCCCGGTCGGTTCCTGGTGTCATGCTCGCATTGCGCGGCCTGGCCGATGGCGGCCAATGTGAAACGTTCGAGCTGGTCGGCTTCGCCAAACGAGGTCCGCTTCGTGTGCCCGCGCTGCCGCCGCGAGGAGACTGCGATCATCTCCGCCTCCGGCGAGTTGACGCCGATCCGGCGCGTCGACGTCCCGCCGCGCGACGTCACCGCGGCTTGGGCTCAAGCCCAGCGCGCAAGAGGACGAGCGTAGCCCGCCCGTTTGAGGAACAAGAGGGTGAGGCGCTGAGGTCAAGTCGCTGAGGTCCAGTCATGGCGATGACCGACCCAGCCCCGCAAGGTGACCGCCGTCCGGACCGTCACGACATACCCGAACGGCGGGGCGGCCTGATGTGACTTTCACGAAGCCGTCGCGGTTGCCCGTCGGGCAAAACACCTGACCATTTCTCGAGACCCCTGTGTCAATGCATACCTACCGAAATTCGGTTTTGACGTATGTGTCGGTCATCCCGGCTCATCCTTGAGGGGCGATCTCGTTGTCGTCTTGATTGCGAGCCGGGCTTGCGGTGGACGCGGCAGCGGCACGAGAGGTGCGGGCAGGGCGGGTAGTCCCTGTGAGCCCGCAACCGCGTGCGGACGAGCGGCGCTGCTAGGCTTCGTCTCGTCTGTAAGTTTTCGGCTTCGTCGACACGGCCGGGAAAACTGCGGCGAAATGGCGGGCCGTGCGTACGGCAAAACCGTGTGGTCCTGGCCGTCGTTGCTACGGTCAAGCTGTCGCGGAGGTGTGTGCGAGCCCAACCGGGCAGACAGCATCATCCAAATTCGCGAGGCGAGGGAGGCCAGAAGGAAAGTTCGGCTCCCGGGAGAGCACGGCATAAGCCGTCCGACCATCGCGCAGGGAAGGCCGAGTGATTGGCTACACCTGTATGCTGCTGTGCGGTTCTTTGCGCTACATCCTCGCGCAGCGGACCGCGGGTGCCAGCCGGCACCCGGCCTTCCCTGCGCCCTCTTGGCTTAGAGGGTGAAGTGACCAGGCAAAGCTCGGGCGAAACGCGCTGCGAGAACGAGAGCTCATGTCCGCTGTTGGAAAGATCAGTCGCATCATTCCCGGAATATGTCGAACGGCGCTCGCGCTACGCGGCCATCTCACGCGGCCCTGCGGCGGGCCTTCGCCTTTGTCTTTGCTTCTAGCTTTGCCTTCAGCTTTGCTTTGGGCTTCTCCGGCGCCGCCGATGCCGGGGTGCGTCGAGCACCAGGGCCGGGGTGGGTATGAACCTCCTTGGCCAAAAGCGGCTCGCCGCATTCGGAGCAAATCATGACCGGATCGAAGTCCTTGCCGCATTTGCGGTGTTGATGCAGCAAAGGGCGCCCGCGTACGTCGACCATATGAGTGTCGCCCCAGTGCACGATCGCCATCATGATCGGATAGAGATCGAGCCCCTTCTGGGTGAGGATGTATTCGTGCCGCTTCGGCGAGTCCTGATAGGGGATACGACGCAACACGCCCTGCCGGACCAGCTTCTTCAGCCGTTCGGCGAGGAGGTGGCGTGTGATTCCGAGCGAAGACTGAAATCCCTCGAAACGGCGTGTGCGCAGGAAGCATTCACGCAGGATCAGGAGGGTCCAGCGGTCGCCGATCACGCCGATGGTTCGGGCCATCGAACACGGCTCGTCCTCCAGCTCACCCCATTTCATTCCATATCTCCACTCCGCCCGCGGCTTCCGTGCGGATATCGTCCAGGAAGTCTTTGGTTCAGATACCATTCTAAATCGGTACTGACTGCGAGGCAATGTCTTGCGAAGGCCTAGTTCAGCAGAAAATATGCCAGAATTGACAGTTCGTTTTTAGAACTATAAGATAATCTGCGGTCTGAATTATGATCCGACGACCGGATCCAGACCTGACCGGGAGAAGTCCCATGCAAAAGAGAAACGCGACCGTGGCCGTGATCGGCGCCGGTGATTTTATCGGCAGCGAGATTGCAAAGAAGTTCGCCTCCGAGGGCTTTACGGTGTTCGCGGGACGCCGCGACGGCGCCAAGCTCGAACCGCTCGTCAAGGAGATCGAGCAGGCCGGCGGCGAAATTCATGCGCGCGCGCTCGATGCGCGCAAGGAAGACCAGATCATCTCGTTTCTCGGCGATGCCGACAAGCATGCCCCGCTTGAGGTTTGCATCTTCAACGTCGGCGCCAACGTCAACTTTCCGATTCTCGACACGACCGAACGGGTGTTCCGCAAGGTCTGGGAAATGGCGTGCTATTCCGGCTTCCTCGCCGGCCGCGAGGCCGCGCGCCTGATGCTGCCCCGCGGCCAGGGCAACATCTTCTTCACCGGTGCGACGGCGAGCCTGCGCGGCGGAAGCGGCTATGCGGCCTTCGCCAGCGCCAAGTTCGGCCTGCGGGCGGTCGCGCAAGCCGCGGCGCGCGAATTGGGCCCGAAGAACATTCACGTGGCGCATCTGATCATCGATTCCGGCGTCGACACGGAATGGGTCCGGCAACGGCGGATCGAGGCGCTCGGTCCGAACGCGCTGGATGATCCCGACCTCCTGATGCCGCCGTCGTCGGTCGCCGAATCCTACTGGATGCTCTATCAGCAACCCAAAAGTGCCTGGACCTTCGAGCTGGAGATTCGTCCCTTCGGCGAGAAATGGTAGCGAAGCCGGTTCACGATGGCCCGTGCAAAGGTTCAGGATGAATTGCCGAAGCGGTGTTCCGGAAGTCCCTGTGCGATGCCATCGATGGCCAGAACATGACCCGCTTGGGGTTCGCGGCCCAATTGCTCACGATCCAGAAACTTTCTCGCCGTCGTCACGAACAGCGTCTTCAGGTCGGCTCCGCCGAAGCAGACGCAAGTCGGATTGGTCGCCGGCACCGGAATGACGGTGTCGATCCGGCCATCCGGCCGATAGCGCACCACCCGGCCGCCGGAGAAGAATGCGGTCCACAGTCCGCCCGCGACGTCGATGCACGCACCGTCGGGCCTCTCGCCGGAGGCGCTGTAATCCGCGAACAGCCGTCTGTTGCAGATCACGCCGTCATCGACATCGAAGTCGAACTGCCAGGTGCGGTATCGCCTCGTATCGGTGAAATAGAGCGTACGATTGTCGGGCGAGAACGCGATGCCGTTCGTCACGATGACGTCGCCGAACATGCGCGCCGTCCGGCCGTCCGAATCCACGCGATACAGCGCCCCGTTCGGCCGATGCAGCTGGTTGTCCATGGTGCCGATCCATAGCCGGCCCCGCGCGTCGACACGCCCGTCGTTCAGGCGGTTGTCGGGGCCGCTTTCGACCTCGCAGAGCTGAGCTGGAGGACCGTCATCGGACGCGCGGCGATAAAGTCCCAGATCCTGCGCGAGCAGGTGGGAGCCGTCCGCCGTCAGAGCCTGGCTGCCGAGGAAGTTGCATGCGTACGGAACAACCTGATGAGCGCCTGTCGCCAGATCGAACGATTGATGTAGCCGCCGGTCGACGTCGACCCACCACAGTCTGCGGGAGCGGTCGCACCACAACGGCGTCTCGCCGAGGATGTCGCCCGCGGCGACCGCGGTCTCGACCCGATGCGCGGGAATCATGTCAGGAGTCATCCCGAAATCCGATTGCAACGACGAGCGCTGTCTCCGAATGACGTCAGGCCGCGGACGATCAATCCTCGTTCCAGGAGGCGAGGGCGTGCGCGACGCATCCGTTGATGTGCTCGGTGAGCACGGCTTTGGCGCTCTTGATGTCGCGCTTGAGCGCGTAGTCCAGCAGCGCCTTGTGCTGGTTGATTGTCTCCGCGCCGCGGTAGCGCAGCGCATAGCGGAAATATTTGTCGAACACGACCGCGTGGGTCTGCATCAGCTCGCGCGAACCGCAGCTCGAGATCAGCGCCTGGTGGAATTCGCCGTCGTAGCGTTTGCGCAGCTCGGGATCGTCACCCTCCTTGAGCACGGTGCGTTCCGTCGCCGCCAGCTTGTGATGCGCCGACACCACGCGGCCCTCCCACTCGACGTCGCCGGCACGAAACGACTCTGCCATCGCATGATGCTCCAGCAGGATGCGCAGACCGGCGAGCTCACGCAAGTTCTGGATGGAGATCGGCGCCACCTCGAAGCCGCGCTGGCCCTCGGCAACCACGAATCCCTCGGACGTCAGACGATTGAGGATCTCACGCAGCGTACTGACGCTGAGGCCGTAATCTTCCTTCATGGCATCGAGCTTGAGGCGTCCGGATGGCGTGAGCACTCCGAAAATGATGTCGGCCCGGATGCGCTGATAGCCGCTGTCGCCCGCCGACAAGGGCCGTTCCTCGAGTGACGTCATGCCTTCTGATCCCGCCTGTCCCGATTGGTCGCCGCTCCGGAGGCGGCCGAACCATCAACGTTGCCAGCACTATAGCAGACTTCGAATGTCTGACGCATGGTAAATCATCCTATGAAATTGATATCGTCATTTGACATGGAAATACATGTGTGATGTCTAAATAGACCGAGGGTACGAAAAATGATGGCTTAAGCCGCCGTTCGCGCCCGTTCGAACAGGGAGGAAACGATGAGCTTGCTGGTACGGGCGCTGTCTGCGACGGCGATTTGCGTGGCGCTGACGGTCGGCGCATCCGCTGAGGACATTCAGGAGCGCACGATCAGGTGGGGACACCTGAACAACACCGATCACCCCGTCAGCGCGGGGGTGCAGAAATTTGCCGAGATCCTGCTGGCGAAGAGCGGGGGCAAGATGAAGGTCCGCGAGTTCGCGGCCTCGCAGCTCGGCAACGAGTTGCAGCAGCAATCCGCACTGCGTGGCGGCACGCAGGAAATGCTGTCGGCCTCGACGACGTCGCTCGCAACCGTCGTGCCGGAGTTCGGCCTCATCGACTTCCCATTCATCGTGAAGACCATCGAGCAGGCCGACGCGCTCGGCACCGGCAAATTCGGCACGTCAATGCTCGATACGTTGCCGCCGAAGGGGCTGATCGGTCTGGGCTATTGGGGCCTCGGCTTCCGCAACGTCACCAACAGCACGCGGCCGATCACCAAGGTCGAGGATTTCAACGGCCTCAAGCTTCGCGTGATTCCGAATCCGGTCTACCTTGAGACCTTCGGATCCTTCAAGGCCAATCCCGTTCCGATGGCCTTCGGCGAACTCTACTCGGCGCTGGAGACCCGCACCGTCGACGGCGAGGAGAACCCCTTCACGGTCATTCTCTCCAACAAGTTCTACGAAGTGCAGAAATACGTCTCCGCCACCAATCACACCTTCACCCTGAACATCATCCTGGTGAGCAAGGCGTTCTGGGACAAGCTGTCGCCGACCGAGCAGCGCCTGATGCGCGAGGCATATGAGGAAAGCCGAGGCTATCAGAAGGAGCAGACGCGCCTTCAGACCGAAAAGGCCCTGTCGGAACTGCAGGCGAAGGGCATGCAATACAACACCGTCGCGCCGGAAGAGCTCGATCGCATGCGCAAGACGGCGCAGCCGGTGGTCGACAAGATTGCCGCCAATCTCAAGCCGGAGGCGGTCAAGCTGTTCAACGACGAGCTCGATCGCATCCGCAAGGACGTGAAATAGTCGACCTCGTCAGCATGCATAAGTAGGAGCCGACCGGTCGGCCGGCTCTTGAACTGACCTTGCCTGGACGGCCCGCATGGCACGAATTCTCGACCTCTATTGCACCCTGCTGAAGGGCATCATTGCCGCATTTCTCGCGGTGATGGTGGTGCTGGTGTTCGGCAACGTGGTGCTGCGCTACGGCTTCAACTCGGGAATTGCGATTTCCGAGGAGCTGTCGCGCTGGCTCCTGGTCTGGCTGACCTTCCTCGGTGCGATCGTGGCAATGCGCGAACACGCCCATCTCGGCGTCGATAGCCTTGTGCGGATGCTGCCGGCTTACGGCAAACGCATCTGCTTCATCGTCAGCTACGTCCTGATGCTGTTCGCCGACTGGCTTCTGCTCTCGGGAAGCTGGCGGCAGACGATCATCAATATCGACGACCGCGCGCCGGCGACCGGCCTGTCGCTCGGCATCTTCTATGGCGTCGGCGTGATCTTCGGCGTTTCGGCCGGAGTGATCCTTCTCTACGACCTGTTCCGTGTCATCTCCGGACAGGCCAGCGAAGCCGACATGGTGGCCGTCAGGGAATCGGAGGAGCACTGATGCTGTCTCCCCGTATCGTGCCGCGCGGCGCTCCAATCCTGAAAATCACCGGGATCACGCCATGACGATTGCCGTCTTCACGTTCTCGCTGCTCGGCGCCATGGCACTGGGCATGCCGATCGCCTTTGCTCTGATCGTCTGCGGCGTGGCGCTGATGAGCACGATCGACATGTTCGACGCCCAGATCGTGGCGCAGAACGTCATCAACGGCGCGGACAGCTTTCCGCTGATGGCCATTCCCTTCTTCATGCTCGCCGGCGAGGTCATGAACAAGGGCGGACTGGCCAAGCGAATCGTCAACGTTGCGCTCGTCGCAGTCGGACATTTTCGCGGCGGACTCGGTTACGTCACGATCCTCGCATCCTGCATCCTTGCGTCGCTCTCGGGCTCCGCAGCAGCCGATGCCGCGGCGCTGGCCGCCCTGCTGGTGCCGATGATGGTGGCGGCGGGCCACAAGAAATCCTATGCGGCGGGTCTGGTGGCGGCCGGCGGCATCATCGCGCCCGTGATTCCGCCCAGCATCGGATTCGTCATCTTCGGTGTCGCGGCGGGCGTGTCGATCTCCAAACTGTTTCTGGCCGGGATCGTCCCCGGGATGTTGCTCGGGGCAGGGCTCTGCCTGGCCTGGTGGTGGGTGGTGCGCCGGGAGAACCTGACGCCCCCGCCACGAGCATCGCTCGCGGAAATGGTGAAAGCGGTGGTCGACGGCTTCTGGGCGTTGATGCTGCCGGTCATCATCATCGTCGGCCTGCGCTTTGGCATCTTCACGCCGACGGAAGCCGCAGTGGTCGTCGCCGTCTATTCGCTGTTCGTCGCGACCTGCATCTATCGGGAATTGAAGCCGTCGCAGCTTTACGAGGTGTTCGTCTCCTCGGCGCTGACGACGAGCATCGTGATGTTTCTCGTGGCAGCGGCGCTGGTGTCGTCCTGGCTGATCACCGTGTCCGAGATTTCGACACAGATCGTCACCCTGCTGAAGCCGTTCATGGGCAACAACACGCTCCTGATGCTTGCGATCATGGTCGTGGTGGTGATCGTGGGGACGGCCCTCGACATGACGCCGACCATCCTCATCCTCACGCCGATCCTGATGCCGATCGTCAAGGCGGCGGGCATCGATCCCGTCTACTTTGGCGTCCTCTTCATCATCAATAATGCGATCGGCCTGATCACGCCACCGGTCGGTATCGTGCTCAATGTGGTTTGCGGTGTCTCCAGGATCAGCATGGAGGACATCATCAAGGGCGTCTGGCCCTTCTTGATTGCGCAACTGATCGTCCTGTTCGCGATGGTGCTATTCCCGGGACTGGTGACGATCCCGGCCAAGTGGTTCAGCGGCTAGAGGCGTCGGCAACAAAAGAAGGACAAGCGAAAATGGCCGCAAGGATCGTGATCCTCAACGGACCCAATCTCAATTTCCTCGGCATCCGCGAGCCCCACATCTACGGCTCGACGACGCTCGATGAGATCGAGGCGAGCTGCAAGGCGCTGGCCGATCAGCTCGGGATTTCGATGTCGTTCCATCAAACGAACATCGAGGGCGAACTCGTCAGCCTGATCCAGTCCGCCCATGGCAACGCGGACGCCATCATCATGAATCCCGCGGCCTATTCATTCACCTCGATCGCGCTGATCGATGCGCTGAAGATTTTCGAAGGCGTGAAGATCGAGGTGCACATCTCGAACATCCACGCGCGGGACGAGCTGCACCGCCACTCGATCACGTCGAGTGCCTGCACGGCGGTCATTTGCGGTCTCGGTCCATATGGCTATCTCGCCGCGATGCTCGCGGCCGTCCAACGGCTGGGGCAATTGCCTGAGACCATCGCACCGGCTCTGCGCGGGCTTCCGGCCAGCGGCAAGGCGTAGGCATGGAGGGCGGAATGCGCGGCACGGGATTTCTCGCCATCTGGAGCGACGTCGAGGCTCACGACCTGACCGACTACCGGCACTGGCTGACGCGTGAGCACACGACCGAGCGCGTGACGACGAAGGGCTTCCTGGCATCGCGTGTCTTCCGCGCGGCAAGGGACGACATCGACCGCTTCTTCATTCTGTACGAGCTGGAGACGCCGGAGGTCCTCGACGGCGAGGCTTATCTGGCGCGCCTCAACGCACCGACGCCGTGGTCCCAGCGCATCATGCCGAAGCTCGGCAATTTCATGCGGGGCGGCGGCGTCATGATCGCGCGGGGAGGGCGGGGCGAGGGTGCATCGATCGTGGCGCTGCGGATCGAGACGTTGCCGAAAGATCCCCAAGGTTTGGCCCGGGCGCTCGTTGCGTGCGACGGGGTTGCCGCGGTGCAGATCGGCGCGACCGACGAGGCGCGGACATCAGTGCGGACGACCGAGAAGGGCATGCGGAAGAACGAGGGCTTCTTCGCGGGGCTTTTGCTGATCGAGGCGCTCGACGTCGCTTCGCTGCAGGCCGCCTTGCATCGGGCGAGCGAGCTTGCGCCCGACGTCATGGCCGGGGCGAGCGAACCGGAAGTTTATCAAAGCACGTTTGCGCTCGACGCCCGTATCGCGGATTTCGGTTGATGACAACGTTCTCGCTCGCCGCGTTGACCGTGCTCGAGCTTGCGCCGCCGGAGATGATCGAATTGGCGGCGCAGTGCGGCTACGAAAAAGTCGGGCTCAGACTGTTGCCCGCCACGCCTGGCGGTGTTGCCTATCGCCTGATGGACGATGCGCCGCTCCTGCGGGAGACGCTCCGGCGGTTGGAGTTGACGGGGGTGACTGTCGCCGATCTCGAGGTCGTTGCGTTCAGACCGGAAACCGAGATGGCCTCGTTCACGCCCTTCTTCGAGGTGGGCGCGCGCCTCGGCGCCAAACACATCCTCGTCGCGGCCTACGATCCGGATCTGGCGCGGTTTTCGGATCGCTACCAGCAATTTTGTGAAGCGGCAGCAAGCTACGGCCTGACCTCCGATCTCGAATTCATGCCATGGACCAGCGTTCCGGACCTGAAGACCGCAATGCGGATCGTCGGTGACGTCGATCGTCCCGGTGCCGGCATTCTGGTCGATGCACTGCATTTCGATCGGTCGCAAAGTTCGCTTGCGGACCTCCGCGCTGTCCCGGCGCACCGCTTTCACTACTGGCAACTTTGCGACGGCCCGGCCGAGCGCCCGGCGACCATCGAGCAGCTCATCCATGCCGCTCGCGAGGAGCGGATGTTTCCGGGCGAGGGCGGAATAGACTTGATGGGGCTTGCAAGCGCGATGCCGCATGACCTGACCATCAGCATCGAGGTTCCGACCGTTCAACTAGCAAGAGCGTCGACGCCGCGTCGCGAGCACGCCGGGCGTTGCTGGCGGGCAGAGCCGTCGTGGAGCGGGCGCGCAGCCAGAGGTGAGAATTCGGGACGGAAGGGTAGTTCGGGATGCCGCAGGCCGATCGCTCCTGGGACGTCGAGACCGATCTCCTGGTCGTCGGGGCGGGTGCCGCCGGCATGACGACATCGCTGGTGGCTGCCCTCGAGGGGCTCGACGTGATCCTTTGCGAGAAGTCGGACACAGTCGGCGGTACGACTGCGACCTCCGCCGGCACCATCTGGATTCCGGGCAATCGGCAGGGACCGCTTGCAGGAAGACCAGACTCGACCGAGGCGGCGCGTGTCTATCTTGAAGCATTGCTAGGCGAACACGCCGCGGACGCGCGTGTGGATGCGTTCCTCCAGACGGGTCCTCTCATGCTTGACTATCTCGAGCAGAGGACGAGCGTACGGTTTGCGGCGCCGCCGGTACATCCCGACTACAAGAATCTTCCTGGGGCAGCGATCGGTGGTCGTGCTCTCGGCGCCGTTCCGTTCGACGGCCGCAAGCTTGGCAAGGACTTCGAGCGCATCAGGGCCCCGCGGCGAGAGTTCATGGTCCTCGGCGGCATGATGGTCGGAAAGGCGGACATCCCGGCGTTGCTGGCGCCAATCCGCAACTGGACGAACTTCAGGCATGTCGTTGGTCTTCTCGGTCGGCATTTGCGCGATCGACTTCGCCACAACCGCGGAACGCGTCTGATCATGGGCAACGCTCTCGTCGCGAGGTTGTTTGACAGCCTCCGTCGTTCCGGCGTGGATCTGCGATATGAGACCGAGCTCGTTGAGCTCATCCGGAGCGGCGACGCAGTCGTCGGGGCCGTTTTGTCATCGTCCTCGAGAGCATTGGCAATACGTGCCCGCAGAGGCGTGGTGCTGGCAACGGGAGGCATCGGCTGGAGCCGCGAACTTCGCGAAAGGTTTTTCCCCGAGGCCGCGCACCGATTTTCACTCGCGCCATCGTGCAATACCGGGGACGGCCTGCTCGCGGCCGAACGTGTCGACGCGGTGATCGAGCGCAGTTTCGATAGCCCCGCCTTGTGGATGCCGAGCTCGGTCATGACGCAGGCGGACGGCTACGTCTCGGTATTTCCGCACATTATGCTGGATCGTGCCAAGCCAGGACTGCTTGCGGTGAACAAATCGGGCCGCCGTTTCGTGAATGAAGCCGACTCCTATCACGACTTCGTGGAAGCGATGTTGCGATCGGACTCGCCTTCCGTATTAGCTACGCCGGCTTTCCTGATTTGCGATCGCGCCTTTATCGGCGACTATGGCATTGGTCTCGTTCATCCCGGGACGAGGGATTTGGATAAATTTCTGAAGGCTAAATATTTGCTGCCAGGCGAAACGATTGAAGCACTGGCCGAAAACATCGGCGTCGATGGCGGCGAGCTTGCTCAAACTATTGAGCGATACAATCGCTATGCCGAGAGCGGGGTGGACGAAGAGTTCGGCCGCGGTTCAAGCGAGTTGAACCGGTTCAATGGTGATCCCCGGAACGTGCCAAACCCGTGCCTGCGCCGGATCGGTCCCGGGCCATACTATGCCGTCGCAGTATGGCCGACGGATCTCGCCAGCAGTGCCGGCTTGTGCACGGATTCAACCGCCCGGGTCCTGTCTAGCCGTGGGACGGCCATACCCGGACTCTACGCCGTCGGTACCGATTCATCCTCGATCTTTCGAGGCACTTATCCGGGCCCGGGCACGATGATCGGGCCTGCGATGGTATTTGGATGGTGCGCGGCGATGCATGCCGCGGGCGCTTCAGCTCAGGAAAAAGATAACTGAAAGCCGGTTCGTCCGCCGCTCCGAACTAGGAACTCTTGCGCACCATCGAGGCTTGACTCGGCGGGCCAGCGTCGCCGCCGATTTGCTGGCCTGCACGGCCCCGCCTCCAAGCCCCCATACCCCCCAGGGTGGGGCCGTGTCTCTTCGCAGGAGATGCAATGCCGGAGCCGACCGATCACGACATCAGAGAACGCGCGCACCGATTGTGGGAACAGGCGGGCAAGCCGGAAGGCCGCGAGGAAGAGTTCTGGCACGCGGCCGAGCAGGAGTTGCGCAACGAGGACAAGTCGAACCCCATGCGGACGCCGGATACGCTGTGACCCACAAGAGATGCCCATTCTGCTGTGGTCTGGGATGGGTCTGCGAAAACCATCCGCTCCGCGCCTGGAGTGAGGAACTGGGCGGCTGCCGCTGCGGTGCAGGCATGCCCTGCACCTGCAACACGACGGAAGACCCCGAAACAAGGGCGGTGATCGTCGAAGCGGACACGACGTGGCATTGAAGGACCTGGCATTGAAGGCGGAACAGAGCCTTCCAGCAGGAATTGAGGTTGTGAGCAGCACGGGCTGCGACGCAGGCCCGTGGCTACGGCGGGGTTTGCGGTGGACGAGCGGCAAAAGATAGAGCACCAGATCGAACTCGCAACGCGAGCGGCTGCGCTCGTCAAAGACGAAACCACCGTCCAACGATTCAGGAACTTTGCCGAGGAGCTGAAGCAGAAGCTGCTTCGCATGATGGGGCGCGGCAAGGTGCGAGCGCGCGCTTACGAACTCTGGGAGCAGGCCGGTCGCCCGGCCGATCGGGATGTGGAGTTCTGGGTCGAAGCGGAACGGCAGATCGAACAAGAACGCGAACAGCGGAAGCTCTCGGATCCCTCAGACAAACGATAGAAAGCGAAGCGATAGGACGAAACGATACACAAAGAAAAAACCGCCGAGTTCTTCACCCTGGCGGCTTCAAAAGTCCGTAGCTGTTGGTCGCCTCTCCAGCCTCGTGCGTACCGCCGTTACCTTGTTTGCGGCCATGCAAGATCATTCTAGGCCAACGCGCTCGATTCTGCTGTGACCTGAAGCACACATTGGAAGGACGACGTGTGGCAACCGACCGCGGGTGCCAGCTGGCACCCGGCCTGCCTACGCGCCGGCCGCGACACCCAGGCGGCCGATGCCTGGAAGCTTCAGCGCGGGGCGGCGGATGTCGAGGCCGAGCACCGCGCCGAGGAAATTGATCTCGAGGCCTTCGACCCAGCCGATGGTCATGCCGAGATAGCCCGACAGCGAGGCGTAGAGCCCGGTGCCGGACGCCGTGATGCCGGCCCAGCGTCCGCTGTAGGGAAAGTCCTTGCCGATGGCGGTCGGCGGCAGCACCGCGCGCAGCTCGGGAACGGCGTCCAGCGCCGCCTGCACGAAGGTGTTGGAATTCGGTCCCGGCCAGGCACTGTAGTCGCCATAGGCGCGGAACTTGTAATTTTCGACGACGGCACGGATCTTGGGAATCAGCGCTTCGGCCCGCGCGCCGTCGACCGCGACGACCGTTTCCGGGAGGGCGCCGAACCAGCGGCCGTCGGGGGCAAAGCCGTTGCTACGAACAGGGTCGCCCCAGGCCGTGTAGTCGTATCGGCTGTAGGTGGCGGCGCCCTTCTCCTTCACAACGATCCAGGTGTGAACGGCAAAAATACTCCGCCAGCGCACGGTGCGCGCGGCGAACACGCGGATCAGCGCCTCGGGATTGGCGGATGCGGGCGGCAGCAGGCCGGCGCTGGAGCGATCCGCCGTCTGCCAATTGCCGCGGCCGTCGCCGCGCAGATAATAGCGGCCGGCCGACACGCCGATCGGCAGGAAGATCAGCAGCAGGAACAGAATCAAGGATTTCCTCAAGGGCAAACGCGGTCAGGCGGGACGATGCCACCAATATAGTTCGCAAGGCACGCCGCGCCAGCGCTCTCCTGCTCTTGCATTCGAGTGGTGCGGCCATATGTTGCGTCCATGAGGAAGTTGTCGCTCGTCGAGGACCAGGCCATCCAGGCGCGAATCGCGTACATCGCGGGCGCCGAGATTTTCGATCGCCTCTTCGCCGGCATCCGGTTCGACGAAATCGACGGCAATCTGCTGTTTGCCATTGCCAGCGACGAGGACAGCGCAGCCGAGATCGAGGACGAGTTCTCGCACCAGCTCGCTGTGGTCGCAACGCACATCCTCGCGCAGAGCGTGGACGTGGTCGTGGTGCTGCCGAAGGTCCTGCAATAGCCGCCTGCCCGTTCAGGCCGCTTGCCTTTACCCCCTGTCTCTGCTTTTCAACGCAATTGCAAAATTGTAATGACGTCATTGGGCGCTCAGGCCCGAGGCGCGTTATCGACGGAGCTCGACGGGAGGGCTCGTCGTCGCTCGCCTCTGTTTGCGAAACAAAGTTGGATACACATTGGCGCCCACCAGGAAAGCCCGGGCCACGACCGGCGCGATAAAGACAAAAAGCAAGAGCTCGAAAAGCAAAGGCTCGATAAGCAAGAGCGCGAAAAGCAAGAGTTCGAAGAGCACGGGATCGACAAGCAAGCGCCCGGACAAGAGCGCCCCGCGTTCCGCGGTCGCCTCCTCATCGCCGCTCGGCATGCTGGCGCTGCATCTGCTCGATCAGTGGGAGAAGTCCGGCCGCGACGGCCTCGTCTTCCTCTGCGACGACGAGAGCAGGGCAGAGCGGCTGGGCGGCGTGATCCACGCCCTCGATCGCTCGGTCGACGTGCTGGTGTTTCCGCGGCTGAATACGCTGCCCTTCGACGGCCTCGAGCCATCCCGCGAGATCGCGGGCCGGCGCAGCTCGGTGCTGCGGCGTCTCGCCAAGGCAAAGAAGCCCGTCTTCCTGGTGTCGACCGCGGAAGCCATCATGGAACGGCTGCCGCTGCCGGCGAGCTGGTCGCGGTCGAGCCTTACACTGAAGGTGGGCGCGCCCTATTCCGGGCCCGAGCTGGAGACGCGGTTGGAAGCTCTCGGTTACGATCTCGACGAAGAGGCGGAATATCCGGGCGGCGTCCTGTTCCACGGCAAGACGTTCGAAGTGTTTCCCGCCGGCGCGCTCGCTCCCTTCCGGATCGAGCATTCCGGAGACACGATCCGCAAGATCGTCGCGGTCGATCCGATCGAGCACGAGGTCGTCTACGAGACCGCCGAATTGATCATCGATCCCATGTCCGAGCGGATCGCGCTGGGAGCTACGCGCGGACAGCGGGCGACGCTGCCTGATTATTGCAGCCGCGCGCGGTGGATCGCGGATGCCGGGGTATCGACCCACGCCGAGAGCTGGCTGGGCACGATCGAGGACGCCGCCGGCCGCAGGGATGCAGAGCGCGAGTATCTGGGGCAGGCGGACTGGAAACAGCTGAAGAAGCGCATCAGCGTGCTGCCGCGCAAGGCCGCCTTCATCTCGACGCCGGAGTTCTCGAAGCTGGCCTCGCCGCGCAAGGCGCTTCGCGCCTTTGTCGCCGACATGCAGCGCGGCGGATCGCGGCTGCTGTTCGTCGCCGCCGTCGAGGATGACCTTCGCGCGATGGAGCGCATGAGCGGCATCAAGGCGGAGCGCCTGGCTGATTGGAGCGAGGTGACGAAGGCGCGAAGCCGCGAAGGCGCGCTGCTGGCCGATTTCGACGCGGGGTTCATTGGCGCCGGCCGCAAGCCGCTTGTCGTCGTGACCGCGTCCGACGTGCTCGGCAGCCGGGCCCATCATCCCCAGCCGATGGCGCGCGCCTGGAACCCAGCGTTCGATCATCCCGACGTGCCCGAAAAGGGCGCCGCCATTGTCCATCTGCAACGCGGGCTCGCCGTGCTCGACGGCTTGCAAACCCTGGACATGGGCAAGGGATCGCGACGCGAGATGATCAGGCTCAAATTCGCGGGCGACAATGCCGTGCTCGTACCGCCGTCCGATCTCGCGGTGATCTGGCCTTATGCCGGCGAGCCCGGCAAGCTGACGCTGGACAAGGCGGACGGCAGCAGCTGGTGGGCGCGGCGCACCGAGGCGGAAGCGGAAATCCAGGTCGCCGCCAAGGCGCTCGCCAAACACATCAGCCAGCGCCTCCGCCGTCGCGCACCCAAACTGGTGCCGCCGGGGCCAGCTTACGAAAAATTCGTCGCACGGTTCCCCTATTTCACGACAGTGGACCAGGGCCAGGCGATTCAAGACGTCCTCGACGATCTTGCGGCGGGCCATCCCATGGACAGGGTGATCTGCGGTGACGTCGGCTTCGGCAAGACCGAGGTCGCGCTGCGGGCGGCGGCGGCCGTGGCGCTGTCGGGCAAGCAGGTGGCGGTCGCGGCGCCGACGACCGTGCTGGCGCGGCAGCATGTCGAAACCTTCCGCAAACGGTTCGGCCCCCTCGGGATCGAGGTGGGAAGCCTGTCGCGGGCCAGTTCAGGCCCGGAGACGCGAGAGACCAAGGAGGGGCTGCGGCGCGGCACGCTGAAAGTCGTGGTCGGCACGCAGGCGCTTGCGGCAAAGGACGTGAAGTTCGCCGACCTTGGCCTCGTCATCATCGACGAAGAGCAGCATTTCGGGGCGGCGGAGAAGGCGAAGCTCTCAGGCCTCGCCAAGGGCGCCCATTCGTTGTGGATGAGCGCCACGCCGATCCCGCGCACGCTCGCGGCGGGACTTGCCGGCTTCAGGGATCTCAGCGTGATCGCCTCGCCGCCGGTTCATCGCCTTCCCATCGTGACCAGGATCGCGCCGCTGTCGGACGCCGCCATCGCCGCTGCGCTGCTCCGCGAGCGCAGGCGGCACGGTCAGAGCTTCCTGATCTGCCCGCGCATCCAGGATCTGGAGCCGATGCTGGCGCGGGTGCAATCGGTGGCACCGGAGCTGCGCATCGTCTGTCTTCACGGCAGACTGCCCGTGGACGAGATCGACGACCGCATGATGAGTTTCGTCGATGGCGAGGCGGACGTGCTGCTGGCGACCAATATCGTGGAAAGCGGTCTCGATATTCCACGCGCGAACACCATCGTGGTGTGCTGGCCCGAAAAGTTCGGGCTTGCACAGCTGCATCAGCTCAGGGGACGGGTGGGACGCGGCGGCACGCGCGCGTTTGCTCATCTGCTGACGGAATCGACCTCGGAGCAGTCCGAGAAACGTCTGGCGGTGCTGGAGGAGTTCAGCAAGCCGGGTGCCGGCTTTGCGATCAGCGAGCGCGACCTCGACCTCAGGGGCGCCGGCGATCTGTTTTCGGAACAGCAGTCCGGCCACGTCCAGGTGTTCGGACCCGTGCTCTACAGTCATCTGCTGAAGCGCGCGTCCGAGCGAGGCAGCGATACCGGCGCCGATCTGTGGGTGCCCGATCTCAATATGCCGTTGGCCGACATGCTGCCCGAAGGCTACGTGCAATCGGAAGCGGTCCGGCTCGAGATCTATGGCCGCGCTGCCAGGTGCCGAAGCGACGACGATCTGGAAGACCTGGAGGAGGAGATCTCGCGTCGTTTCGGCAGGCTGCCGCCGGAGGCCCGCGACTTCTTCGCATCCGCCAGGCTCCGGATCGATTGCAAACGGCGCGGCATCGTCAGGCTCGATGTCGGGCCCGAGGCCGTCGCCGCGACGTTCCTGCCAGGGCGGCTGCGGAAATTCAGGGGAAAGTCCGAGGCGCGAGCGCTGCAGCGCGACGGCGACCGCGTTGTTCACGCCGGCCGCCGCGACGCGGATCCGTTCAGCCGGGTCGAGGAGTTTCTCGACCTGCTGGACGGCTAGGGATCATTCGGTCTGCTCGACCGCCGCGGGCATTTTCGCCACCGACATCAGCGAGCGAGCCACCTGGTTGAGAAGCTGATCGGCGTTCTCCTCCTCGGCGAGCGATTTCGACAGCAGGGCGACAATGGCACTGTGGCGAAGCTGCTGGGCTAGGTTGCGCGCCGTGGTGTAGCCGGCGATCTCGTAATGCTCGACACGCTGTGCTGCGCCGATCAGGGCGAGGTCGGCCGCCGCGTCCTCCTTGTCCTCGCCCTCGGCCATGATCTCCTGGCCTTCCTCAACGAGGCCCATCATGCCCTTGCAGGGCTTGGCGCGGGCAGATTTGCCGAGCATTTCGAAGCATTCGTTGATGCGCTCGACCTGCGCTTCGGTCTCCGCGAGGTGCTGCTCGAACAGCTCGCGCAACTGGTCGAAGCGGGCGGCCTCCGCCATCTTGGGCAGCGCCTTGGTCAATTGCTTCTCGGCATGCAGGATATCGCGCAGCTCGTTGATGAGCAGATCGCCGAGACCCGCTTCGTCCGCCGGGGGCGAGCTCTCGGTGACGATGGCCGAGGCCGGGCCCGGTTCGCCCGCCTGGATCGCCGGCGACTCCGTGAAGACCCAGTCGCCGCCCTCGTTCCAGGGGCCGCGCGTGTCGATCTCGCCATGATCGCCGGCGCCGGTGGAATCGTTGAAGAACTGGTCGACGAGGCCGGGCGTCGGCGCGATGCGGCCGATGCTGAACGCCGGCTTGCCCATGCTCTCGAGCGCCAGTGCGAATGCCTTCATGTGCGTAATCTCGCGGGTCATCAGGAACTGCAGCGCGTCCTTGCTGCCAGCATCGTCGCAGAAATTGATCAACCGCTCGTAGACGATCTTGGCCCGCGCCTCTGCGGCGATGTTGCTGCGCAGATCGACGTCGAGCTCGCCGGTGATCTTCAGATAGTCGGCGGTCCAGGCATTGCCCTGGGAGTTGAAGAGATTGACCCCGCCGCCGCCCGCGATGGCGATGAGGGGATCGGCTTCGGCTGCCTGGCGGTCGAACTTCGACGGCTTGAGATGCATCCGCGCCAGCGTGCCGACCACTTCCAGATGGCTGAGCTCTTCGGTGCCGATGTCCATCAGGAGGTCCTTGCGATCGGGATCCTCGCAGTTCAACCCCTGGATCGAGTACTGCATCGCGGCGGCGAGCTCGCCATTGGCGCCGCCGAACTGCTCCAGCAGCATGTTGCCAAAGCGCGGATCCGGCTCGTCGACGCGAACGGTGAACATCAGCTTCTTGACGTGGTGATACATGGTGGACTCTCGGGTGCAGGAGGGAGTGGAAAGAAGGTGAGTCCCGAACGGGCGGCTTCAGCGTTCGTTCCTCGCGAAACGACCTGCGCCGATAATGTCAGGCGCAGGTCGTTCGAACTCGATGGGTAGGATTGCGGGGGACCGTTCAGCGTTGATCCGGACGCTTGGCAGGCGGCCCGCTCTTGTTGCCCGGTGCGCCCTGAATATGCGCCGGATCCTGCGATTGTACGGCGGTGTTGCCAGTGGAGCTCGTCGAGCTCGATCCGACGGTCTCACCGGGCTTGGCGGCCGGACCGTTTTTGTTGCCGGGCTGTCCGGCAATCCCGGCACCCGAATTCTGCGCGCTCGGCGCGGACGAAACGTCAGGCTTGCTGGCCTGCGCCCATGCTGCTCCGGGCAGCGCGAGAGCGGCGAGGATAACGGCACCTGTGAACTTCATCTCGGTGTTCTCCGACTGATGCCCCATCTACTCGAACGCCGGTGACCTGCGTGCGTTCCCTGTCGTCATCAACTCGAAAAGTCTTCTCGCGTTATCATGGCGAACTATCCGGGCAGTGGCGCCTCCACGACGTCCAGCAGCGCGCCGAGGCCCTGTCGCAGACGGCGGGTGGCGATGCTCTCGGTCGCGAGACCGAACACCACGAGGGATCGCCCGGTCATCGCATAAACATGCCCGAACTCGAACGCGGGCATCTGCCCCTCCGGTTGATTGGTGTCGATCAACCCGATCCAGCTGCGTCCCTCGGCGACGGCGGGCAAGGTGAAATTGACGACGTCGTGATGAGCATTGTAGATCAGCAGCATGGTTGCATCAGAACCGCGGCGCTTGATCCCGGTCTCCTGGGCGCGGCCGTCGAGCAGCAAAGCGAAACATTTGGCGTTTCCGTCCTGCCACTGCTCCGTCGTCATTTCCTCGCCGGACGGCGCGAGCCACGTCACGTCCTTGACGTCCAGCTCTTCGTTGTGGGAGCCGACCAGGAAGCGGCTGCGGTAGAGAATGGGAAAGGCCTTACGCGTCGCGATCAGCTTGCGGGTGAATTCGCGAAGGCTGCGGCCGTTCGCGGTGATTCCCATCCAGTCGAGCCATGTGGTCTCGTTGTCCTGGGCGTACGCGTTGTTGTTGCCGTGCTGGGTGTGTCCGAATTCGTCGCCGGCAAGCAGCATGGGCGTGCCGTGAGACAACAGCATGGTCGCCAGCAGATTGCGCTTCTGGCGCTCGCGCAGCGCAATGATCTCCGGATCGTCCGTCGGTCCCTCGGTGCCGCAATTCCAGGAGTGATTGTTGCTGTGGCCGTCGCGATTGTCCTCGCCATTGGCCTCGTTGTGCTTGTCGTTGTACGAAACGAGATCATTGAGATTGAAACCGTCATGGGCGGTGACGAAGTTGACGCTGGCCCATGGCCGGCGGCCGCGCTTGTTGAAGAGATCGCCGGAGCCAGACACGCGCTTGGCGAAGTCCGCGATCGACCCCTCGTCGCCCTTCCAGAAAGCGCGCACGGTGTCTCTGAACTTGTCATTCCACTCCGCCCATCCCGGCGGAAACTGACCGACCTGATAGCCACCCGGACCGATGTCCCAGGGCTCGGCGATCAGCTTGACGCTGGAAAGCACGGGGTCCTGCCGGCAGGCATCGAGGAACCCGCCGCCCTCGTCAAAACCGTAAGGCTCTCGTGCCAGGATGGTGGCGAGGTCAAAACGGAAGCCGTCGACCCGCATCTCGGTTGCCCAGTAGCGCAGGGAATCCGCGACCAGTTGCAGCACACGCGGATGCGACAGGTTCACCGTATTACCGGTACCGGTATCGTTGATGTAATAGCGCTGCTGGTCCGGCAGCAGGCGGTAATAACTGGCGTTGTCGATGCCCTTGAACGACAGGGTCGGGCCGAGCTCGTTTCCTTCCGCGGTGTGATTGTAGACGACATCGAGAATGACCTCGATGCCATGGGCGTGGAACTGGTTGACCATGGTCTTGAATTCGTTCGCGAACGGCGTCTTGAGGTAACGCGGCTCCGGCGCGAAGAAGGCGAGAGAGTTGTAGCCCCAGTAATTGCGCAGGCCTTTCTCGACCAGGTAGCTGTCGTCGACGAAGGCGTGGATCGGCAGCAATTCTGCACTGGTGATGCCGAGCGATCGCAGATAGGCCGGAACTTCCGAATGCGCGAGACCGGAGAACGTGCCGCGGTCTGCGTCGGGCACCAGCGGATGTAGCTGGGTAAAGCCCTTGACGTGCATCTCGTAGACGATCGTCCGCTCCCACGGCACTTCCGGCTTGCGCGCGGCGCCCCAGGTGAAGGCCGGGTCGATGACGCGGCATTTCTGCATCAAGGGCGCGCTGTCGCGTTCGTCGTAGGAGAGATCCTTGTCGGCATGGTCGAGCTGGTAGCCGAACAGCTCCGGTCCCCAGCGCAACCGGCCGACCAGCTGCTTGGCGTAGGGATCGAGCACGAGCTTGTTGGGATTGAAACGGTGTCCCGCGTCGGGTTCGTAGGGGCCATGGACGCGGTAGCCGTAGACGGTGCCGGGACGGGCCGCGGGCAAATAGCCGTGCCAGACTTCGTCGGTGTATTCCGGGAGCTCGATCCGCTCCAGTTCGGTTTCGCCGTCGTCGTCGAACAGGCAGAGTTCGACCTTGGTGGCATGGGCCGAAAACAGCGCGAAATTGACGCCGAGCCCGTCCCAGGTGGCGCCGAGCGGAAACGGCTTGCCCTCGCTGATGCGGGAGCGGCGCAGGCTCGAGGCCGCCCGCGTCAGGGCGTCATCCGAATGTACTGTTTGATCCATCGTTGCCCCAGAACAGCCCTTCAAGAATTTGGTGCAATTGCCGTCACTTCCGCGTCGCCGGCTCGCCAACCGCCGCAGAGGCGATGACTGCGACAGGAGGCACATCGTCCGGCTTTGGCAGCGTGGTTGCCCTTTGCAGCGCCGCCTCCTTGCTGATGGCCGCAATCGAGTTGCCGGTCCGCTCGACGATGCTGGTCAGCTCCGCGTCGGACAATCCGAGACGCTTTCTGACAAGGCGCACCTGAGTACGGTCGGCAAGGTCGAGCTTGTTACGGATTGGTTGTGGCTTCGGGCGGCGCATGGCGAAAACTCCTGTGTAGAGTTGCAACCGTCCCCCAAGTGATTCCGTTCCCTGCTTGCCTTGCAGTCGCCCGTCTAGATCGAAGATTTGTAGATCGCCGCGTAGGACTTGGCCGACTGGGTCCAACTGAAGGCCTGTGCCATGGCCGCGCGGCGCATGTGATCGAGGCGGTCCTTCATGCCGAAGGTGGAAAAGGCCCGGCAAAGGCTTCCAAGGAAGCCGGGGGCCGACGCCCGGTCGAACAGGAAGCCCGTCTCGCCGTCCACGATCGTCTCGGCGAGACCGCCGGTGCGATGGCCGATCGGCAGCGAGCCGAAGCGCTGGGCGTACATCTGGCTCAGCCCGCAGGGTTCGAAGCGCGACGGCATCAGGGTAAAGTCGCTGCCGGCGAAGATCTTTCGTGCCTCGGCGTCGTCGAAGCCGATCTTCACGGCGATCGAGCGCGGCGCGCGCACCTGCGCCTGCAGCAGCGCCTCCTCGAACCGCGTTTCGCCCTTGCCTGTCACGACAATCTGGCCGCCCGCATCGACGATCGCTTGCGCACTCTCGATCACGAGGTCGACGCCCTTCTGGTGCACCAGGCGCGCCACGAGCGCGAACAGGGGGCCTCTCGAGACCGCCAGCCCGAACTGTTCCCTGACATCGTCGGCGTTCAATGACCGTTCGGCCCAGTCACCGGCGCCGAACGGCTGGAACAGTGAGGAGCATGTGCGCGGATCCCAGCTCTCGTCGATTCCATTTAGAATGCCGGAAAGCTGGTTGCGATCGGCCCGTTGCCGCAACAGCCCTTCGAGACCGCAGCCGAACTCGGCCGTGGTGATCTCGCGGGCATAGGTCTGGCTGACGGTCGTCAGGTGGGAAGCGTAGACCAGGCCGGCCTTGATGAAGGACAGGCGATTGTAGAATTCCACGCCGTCGATGTTGAAGCTGGCCTCGGGAATCCCCAGCGGCGCGAGCGAGCTGCGGTCGAAGACGCCTTGATAGGCCAGATTGTGGATCGTGAACACAGTTGGAATGTGCGCGTAGTGCCATTCCAGATAGCCGGGGATCAATGCACATTGCCAGTCATTGGCATGGACGAGATCGGCGGCCCAATCCTTGTCGACCAATCCTCTCGCAACCTGCGCAGCGGCATAAGAGAAGGTCGCGAACCGGACATTGTTGTCGCCCCAATCAGCTCCGCGGCCATCGGCATAGGGCGTACCGTCTCGTTCGTAGAGCGCCGGGCATCGGACGACGTAATAGGTCATGCCGTCGGCGGTATGCCCGAGATCGATGGCAAAGGCCGGAAGGGCCGCGAAAGGTTGGCATCGTCCGACGGTCGTAAGGTCTTGTAATCCACGCAGGACAGCCGGGTAGCCGGGGATGATGACGCGAACGTCGGCAAAGTCGCGCAAGGCGCGCGGGAGAGCCGCCGAGACGGCGGCAAGTCCACCCACTTGAATGAAGTCTGATACTTCGGGCGTCGCGAAAAGGATCCGCATGCGTCACGCCGCCCGGCCCGAGGGACACCACTGGCCTCTGCCAACCATCTCTGGAATTCCAATTGCGCTTCCCCAACGGAGCGCAATTCCTGAATTCCGCGCCGCAACAAACGTTCCTAACTTTCGCCACCGAACAGACTTTTTTCGTCCTCGGTTCAAAAGTGCACACAGAGCGTGTGGACGGGGTGCGGCGCTCGCCTGAGGAACGAATGCCTGCATCTCGGCTTCTCACGTCCTGAGCATGCTTAAGCGATCGTAAAATCGAGCCTCGCGAAGCGTGACGTAACTTCCAGCCATGCACGCAAAGGCGGCCAGGTTTGAGTCACAGATTGGGAATGGCCGGGCAACCGCGACACCACGGTCCTCGATGCCTCGATCACGGGGTCTGCTTCAATCTGTGGGCGCCGACGGCGCAATCGGTCGAATTGCTCGAGGCCGGCCGGCCGCCACTCCGGATGATGCGCGACCACGATGGCTGGTACCAGTCGTTGAGCCCCACCGCGCGTGTCGGCACGCGCTATCAGTTCAGGATCAACGAAGATCTGGTCGTTCCCGACCCCGCCGCGTTCTTCCAGCCCGACGACGTCGGGGCGCCGAGCGAGGTGATCGACACCACGGTGTTCCGGGACTCGGTGCTCTATCCCGGCCGCCCCTGGGCGGAGGCCGTGATCTACGAACTGCATGTCGGCACCTTCAGTGAGGAGGGCAGCTATGCCGGCGTCGAGAAGAAGCTGCCCTATCTGCGCGATCTCGGCATCACCGCGATCGAGCTGATGCCGCTCAATGATGTCCCCGGCCGGCACAATTGGGGCTATGACGGCGTGCTGCTGAATGCGCCGAATGCACGCTACGGCAGGCCGGAGGACCTCAAACGGCTGTTACGCGCGGCGCATGCCCTCGACATCATGGTCTACCTCGATGTGGTCTATAACCATTTCGGGCCGCAGCTGAACTATCTGCACCTCTATGCGGAAAGCTTCTTCACCACGCGCCATAGCACCGGCTGGGGCCCTGCGGTCAACCTCGAGGGACACGACGGCGCGTTCGTGCGCGAGTTCCTGATCGAGAACGCGCTGATGTGGCTGCGCGACTACGGGTTCGACGGCTTGCGGCTCGACGCCGTTCACGCGCTGAAGGACGATTCCGAACGCCATTTCCTGATCGAGCTTGCCGAGACGGTTCGCAGTCAGCTGCCGGGCCGGCGCGTGCATCTGATGCTGGAGAACGAGGCCAATCAGGCTCGCCTGCTCGACCGTGCGCAAGGGCGACCCCGGTTCTATGACGCGCAGTGGGGCGATGATTTTCACAACGCGCTCCACGTGCTGTTGACGGGCGAAGACGAAGGCTATTATCGCGCCTTCGCAGACAGGCCGCTTGAACATCTCGCGCGAGCGCTCACTGAGGGCTTTGCCTACCAGGGCGAAGTCTTTCCGCTGCATGACGAACCGCGCGGCGAGCCGAGCGCGCATCTGCCGCCTGAGGCGACCATCTTCTTCGCCCAGAACCACGACCAGATCGGCAACCGCGCGTTCGGGGAGCGGCTGTCTGCGCTGGTCGGTCCGGAGAAACTGGATCAGGCGATGGCACTGGTTCTCTTGAACCCGCATATTCCCATGTTGTTCATGGGTGAGGAAGCCGCGGCCGAGATGCCATTCCTGTTCTTCGCAGACTGGTCCGGCGAAGCCGCCGAGCTGACGCGGGAAGGGCGGCGCAAGGAGTTTGCGCATTTCAAGGCATTCTCGACGCCCGACATGCGCGCCAGAATTCCGGATCCGTGCGATGAAAAAACCTTCGAGGCATCGAAGCTCGACTGGAACGGCATCGACCGCTCTCCCGCCAGCGCCAGGTTTCGCGGTCTGACGACCCAATTGCTGAAGATACGGCGCGAGAAGATCGTGCCGCTGATCAAACGGGGTTTCGTGTCGGCTCATTGCAAGTTGCTGGGGGAGGACCAGCGTAAGGGTGGCCTGGATGCTCGTTGGCGGACGGAGGAGGGGGACATCTTGCAGATCGTCGCCAATTTCGCCGACCGCGAACTGTCTATGCCGGCACTGGTTGCGGGCGAGAGCCTATGGCGATTGAGCGCGGCCGACGCGCCAGCCCTGTTGCCGAACGATATCATCGTAAGGCTTGGTCAAGAGGCGTGATGGAACGGCGAGGAACGCTTCCGTCAGCTTTCCGTTAGCGGAGCAAATCCCTGGAGCCGCTTCATGATAGAATATCCAAAGCCGCCTTATCCTCCGCAGCAGCAACCGATGCCTGGTTCGACCCGCGCGATGAATCCGCGACCGGATCATGGCGAAGAGAGTTACAAGGGCTCCGGCCGCTTGGTCGGAAAGAAGGCAATCATAACCGGAGGCGACAGCGGCATCGGCCGCGCGGTCGCGATCGCCTATGCCCGGGAAGGCGCCGACATCGTCATCGCCTATTTGAACGAGGACGAGGATGCCGCCGAGGTCAAGACGCTGGTGGAGCGCGAAGGACGCAAGGTCGTCCTGATCCCCGGCGACATCCGCAATCCCAATCATTGCCGCGCGATCATCGCCCGCACCGTCGAGGCGTTCGGCGCAATAGACATCCTCGTCAACAACGCAGCGCATCAGGACACGTTCAAGGAGATCGCCGATATCAGCGACGAGGAATGGCAGCGGACGTTCGAGACCAACATCCATGCCATGTTCTATCTCACCAAAGCTGCGGTCCCCCACATGCGCCCGGGAGCGGCGATCATCAACACCGCGTCGGTGAACTCCGACATGCCGAATCCGACCCTGCTGGCCTATGCCACGACCAAGGGCGCCATTCAGAACTTTACGGGTGGGCTCGCCCAGATGCTGGCGGCGAAGGGCATTCGGGTCAACGCGGTCGCTCCGGGGCCGATCTGGACGCCGCTGATTCCATCGACGATGCCGGAGGAGAAGGTCAAGAATTTCGGGAAGCAGGTGCCGATGCAACGGGCCGGCCAGCCGGCCGAGCTCGCGACCGCCTATGTCATGCTCGCCGATCCGCTCTCGAGCTACACATCAGGAGCGACCCTTGCGGTCACCGGTGGCAAGCCGTTCATCTGACCGAACGTGCGACGAGAAAGTGGCAGCCCTGCGAGCAGGGCCGCCACGCCAGTACGTCTCGATCAAGCGGCGCTGGACGCCTTGGCATTGACGCCCTTGCGAAGCGCCACCGTGTTCAGCTTGGTGTTGGCGGCCTTCTCTTCGTTCAGGTTCGTCGTGAGGAAGCGCACGATGTCGTCGTGCCCGAGCTCCTCTGCCCATGCGATCAGCGTGCCGTAGCGGCACATTTCATAATGCTCGACGGCTTGTGCGTTGGCCACGATCGCGGCGTCGAGCACGGCCTTGTCCTCGATCTCGCCCGCGGTCTCATCGGCCTCCTTGATGATGCCGTCGATGGCGGGACAGTGTGTCCCGCTGGGCTCCTTGCCGAGCTTCGCGAACACCTTGCCGAGCCTGTCGACCTGCTTGTTGGTCTCTTCCAGATGAGCTTTCAGTCCGGTGACGAGGTCCCTGTTTGTCGCCTTGTCGATCATCTTCGGTAGCGATTTCAGGATCTGCTGTTCCGCGTAATAGATGTCCTGCAGCCCGTGCAGCAGCAGGTCTTCCATCGATTTGATGTCCTTGGTGAAGAATCCCATAAAAGACGTCTCCTTTCACAATGATGGAACTGGAACGCGGCACAGCCGCAGCTGTTCCATTTCTGTGACCAGATCAGGAGAGCCGAATGAGCGATGGTGCGGATCATCTTGCGAGCCTGCTCGGACGGGCGGCGATGGACGTGTGGGGCGACATGCCGCGCGATATCCAGGAAGCGCTGTTCGAGACCGCCATGAAGGGGCGTCCTGCGGAGCGGGAAGAGCTCGCGCGGCTGCTGCACGAGCGGCATCCCCGTACGCTTCATCCGGCGCGGCCGCGCTGAGCCGCGGCAGGAACGATCCGGCAAGAAGCCGATTTGTAAAATGGGCGAGGCGCGGTGAACGGGATTCGACGAAGCCCGTGAGCCGTAGCTCCGCCCAGGATCATATCGGTGAGTCGAGCGGCGTGACTGAAACGATTATCGGAAAATGGTACGATCCGATCTCCCAGAGATGGATTGTGCCGCGCGAAGCGCCCCCGTTGGTGGGCTATCCGCAGTCCACCCCGGAGAAGGGGTTAGAGACCCGCGCATCGGGCGAGGCGCAGCGGATCTGGAACCTGCTGGTGGATTGCTGCGCGCGCGGGTGATTTCCGAGCGCAACATCATTGGCTTCGGCAATTCACAGAGTGATGACATAGACCGCGAAGGCAATGATGAGCGCCAGGCTTACGACGGCGGTGCTGATCAATATCTTACCCATGGCGCGTCCGTGCTGTCTCGCAGTGTCAATGAAACAGCCGTCCTTTTCGTTCCGAACCGTCAGCTGAAGGCTCTGACTGTTCAAAACGCGTCGGTACCAAATGGCTTGAGCTATATCATTTGATATAGATATGGCTGCGCCCGCTCTTATCATTGGCCATCCAGAAAGGCACCGCATGGTGCCATGACATGGAGACCGATCGTGCTCAGGCGGCGTCGCGTTCAGCAAACCACCACTCTTCAAGAGCGGCTTGCGGAGTTCACCAGGACCATCCGTGAAAAGGCCGAATCGTTGCCCGACGGCAAGGAGAGGGATGAGCTGATGAAACGGCTGAGAAGCGCCGACACGGCGTCAAACCTCGACCGTCAATTTGCCGGCAGGGATTGAGCTGGTCTGCCGACGCGGAGATCGCGCGTCCAGCCTCTCGGGCGTCAGCTGCGGTACCAGCTCGCCAGATTCCAGGTCGTGACGTCCCAGCCCGACATGTCGACCATGAGGTTGTTGACCCCTGCGTTGACGATGTTGCGGGAAAGAAGCGGCAGGAACACGTTGGCCTCGCAAAAAGTTTCGTCGACCTTGATCAGCAGCGCGGCGCGCTTGACCGGATCAAGCTCGTTCTGTGCAGCCTTGTAGGCCTTGTCAGCCTCGGGATCGGACCAGCGCGAGACGTTGCGGCCGAGCCATTTGTTATCCTTGTTGGAGATCTCCCAGGAGACGCACTGGTTCAGGAAGCGCTCCGGGTCGGGCTGCGGCTGCGTGGTGTTGTACATCTCCATGTCGGCATAGAACTTCGAGTAGGTGTCGGGGTTGCCGACGTCGGACGAGAAGAACACCGATGCCGTGACCGCCTTGATCTCGATCTCGATGCCGGCCTTCTGGCAGGCCTGCTTGATGATGGCCTGCGTCTTCTGACGCGGCGCATTGGTCGAGGTCTGAAAGACGAATTTGAGCTTCTTGCCGTCCTTCTCGCGGATGCCGTCCGCGCCCTTGGCCCAGCCGGCTTCATTGAGGAGCTTGTTGGCCTTGTCGACGTCGAACTCGTATTTCAGCTTCTGCGACTTGAACTGTTTGGGTGCGTTGACGAAGCTCGCGGTGGCGATGCCGCCGCGCCCGTAAATGAACTTCTGGATCGAGTCGCGGTCGATCAGCAGGTTCATCGCGCGGCGAACGGCGGGATCGGACAGTGTCGGGTGCTTGGTCTTGGGGCTGGAGCGCTCGCCATCCACCTCGGTCCACGGGTCAGTCGTGTTGAGGATGATGAACTCGACGTTGCCGGAAGGCGTGACGTCGAGCTTGCCCTTGCCGCTGGCCTCCATGCGCTTGAGGACCTCCTCCTCCACCTGCATGTTCCAGGCATAATCGTATTCACCGGTCTGCAGCACGGCGCGCGCCGCGGACACCGCATCGCCGCCGCCCTTGATCTCCAGCGTGTCGAAATGCGGCTGGTTCTTGACGTGATAGTCGGGATTGCGTTCGGCCCGGATCAAGTCACCGGGCTTGAACTCGACGAATTTGTAGGGACCGGTGCCGACCGGCTTCAGATTGCCGGGCGCTTCGCGCGACTTCGCGCCGACATAGTCGCCGAAATGATGCTTCGGCAGGATCGGACCGACCGAACCGACGAAGGGGTCGGCCCAGAACGGCGTCGGCGCCTTGAACAGTACCTTGACGGTATGGTCGTCGATCTTCTCGACCGTGATGTCCTTGTAGGACCCTGTGGTGTACGCCGCCGTGGCGAGATCCGAAGCGTATTGCCAGGTGAAAACGACGTCGTCGGCGGTGAAGGGCTTGCCGTCATGCCATCTCACGCCCTGTTTCAGTTTCCAGGTCACGCTCAGGCCGTCCGGCGAAAGGCCGCCGTTCTGCTTGGACGGAGCCTCGGCCGCGAGGCAGGGGACGAGGTTGCCCTCCTTGTCCCAGCCGGCGAGGGGCTCGAAGAAGACGCGCGAGGCGATCTGGTCCTTGGTGCCGAGCGCGAAATGCGGATTGAGCAGCGTCGGGGCCTGCCAGAGCAGGATCTTGAGCGGACCGCCGCCGCCCGCCTTGGTCGGTTTGTAGGGCAGCGTGGCATCCGCCATCGCCACGTCGTTCCAAACCAGGATCTGGCTCGCGACCGGCGCTGCGATCCCGATCGCAGCCATCGTCTGCATGAACGAGCGTCGCGATAGCTTGCCCTGCTTCACCTCAGCGATGGACTTGCGGATTTCGTTCTCGTTCATCGGATGATCCCCACTTCACGGACAAGTCGTCACCGGCCAAAGCCCATCATGTTTCATCATGGGCGAGGCGGCAATGCCGACAGGGTGAGAAAATCCTGCGGCGAAATGACGAATGGGCGGGGAGAGGTCTGAAGCCCGGATGGAGCCGAGCGCAACCAGGATAAGTCCACCCGCGGCAGGCTGCGCCCTGGATTGCGCTTCGCTCCAGCGGGCTGGGCCCAACGATCCGTGCTGTTTTGCCGTAATGCGCCTCATGCTTGCGCAGGTGCATTCGTTCCCCACATGCGGACGAACGGAGAAGCGTCGTCCGCGTCGGCCAGCCAATATGGATTTCCATTTCATTGATTTCGCCCCGCGGAGAAGCGAATACGGTTCCAATCATTGCCAAGCCATGGAGACCAAGATGTCGTTTCGCCTTCCCCTGATCCTTGCCACCGCGCTCGCCGCCTGGTCGGCCGCCGCTTCAGGCGAGACCATCAAGATCGGCGTGACGCCGGGGCCGCACGCCCAGATCTTCGAGGCCGTGAAGCCGATCGCCGCCAAGCAGGGTCTCGACATCCAGCTCATCGAATTCTCCGACTACGTCGTGCCGAACGCCGCGCTCGATGCCGGCGAGATCCAGGCCAATTCGTTCCAGAATCAGCCCTATCTGGACAACCAGAAGGCCGACCGCGGCTACAAGATCGAAGCCGTCGGCCTGACCGTGAATTTCCCGATCGGTGTCTATTCCAAGAAGCACAAGTCCTTCGCCGACATTCCCGAGGGCGGCAAGATCTCGATCCCGAACGATCCGACCAATGGCGGCCGCGTGCTGCTGCTGCTGCGCGACAAGGGCGCGATCAAGCTGAAGGACGGCACGGGCTTCAAGCCGACGGTGCTTGATATCATCGAGAATCCCAAGAAGCTGAAGTTCATCGAGGTCGACGCGGCGCAGGCGCCGCGCGCGCTCGACGATGTCGACGCCGCCGCGATCAACACTAATTATGCAACCCAGGCGGGCCTCGATCCCGTCAAGGATCCGATCCTGCGCGAGGACCCGAAGGGTCCCTACGTCAATCTCATCGCCGTTCGCACGGTCGACAAGGACAAGCCCTGGGTCAAGATCCTGGTGGACAGCTACCACACCGCGGAGGTCAAGGAGTTCGTCCTGACCAAGTTCAAGGGCGCGGTACTGCCGAGCTGGTAGGCAGTCTGCCCAGCCAAAGCTCAGCTCAGGCGATCCCGCGGGCAGGCTTGCGTACGAGCCCTGCGCAATGCCCGCTTGTCTGGAGCTGCGGCAACCGACATCATCGGGGCCCATCCTCGTTCGACAGGGATCGTATGAAACGCTTAGCAAACCTGAAACGCCTGGGGTTTTTCACGCGACTCCTCGACGAGGCCCCACCCGCCGACCGATATCGCTTCGCGGCCGAACAGATCGTGCGCGCTGAGAAGGCGGGCCTTGATTCCGCGTGGATCGCGCAGCACCATTTCCACGAGCGCGAGGGCGGCCTGCCGTCGCCCTTTACTTTCCTCGGTTACGTCGCAGCCCAAACCTCGCGCATCCGGCTCGGCACCGGCATCGTCACCTTGCCGCTGGAGAACGCGGTGAGGGTGGCGGAGGACGCCGCGGTGCTCGATCTGCTCTGCAATGGTCGCTTCGAGCTCGGTGTCGGCACCGGCGGCAATCCCTCGGCTTTTGCCGCCTTCGGCCTCGACAGCGCCCAGCGCAACGAGATCTTTGCGCGCAATCTGGAAATCGTCCGCACGGCGTTGACGGGCAAGCCGCTCGACGGTGGCGACACGCTCTATCCGCAGCGGCCGCAACTGGACAACCGGATCTGGCAGGCGACATTCTCTGTGGCGGGCGGCGCGCGTGCCGGCAAGGCGGGCGATGGCCTGTTGCTGTCGCGCACCCAGCCTCGACCCAAGGAGGCGCCGAAGGCAACGCTGGCCGAGATTCAGAATCCGGTGATCGATGCCTACCTCGAAGCGCTGCCGCCGGGACGCGAACCCCGCATCATGGCCTCGCGCACCATCTTCGTCGCCGACGACCGCGCCGAGGCGATGCGCCTTGCCGATATCGGGCTGCGGCGCGCGCTGCCGCAATTCCTCAAGGGCGGCCACGCCAAGCCGGGCGAGACGCTGGAGGAGATGATCGCGGCGTTCGACACCCATGTCGGCGCGGCCGACGACGTCATCGCCTCACTGCGCGCCGACGCCACGCTGGAGCGGGTGACCGATCTCGTCTTCCAGGCGCATTCGGTCGATGCCCCGCATCCCCATATCCTGCGCTCGATCGAGCTGGTCGCGGAGAAGGTCGCGCCGGCGCTGGGTTGGGCGCGGACGGCGCCCGACGTGGCGCTGGCGGGTTAGTGGGAATGAACGCAATCGCGTTGCACGAGGCTGCAAGAGGCTGAATGATGGCTACGAAGGATATCATCGACACGCTCGCCGGCATCGAACCGGGTTCGCCGCTCGACGCCATTCGCGCACGCCGCCTGCAGGCGCGCGACAACGCGCAGAAGAGCTATCTCTCGCTGTTCGAGCCGATCGACGCCGGCGATGTCTCGCTGGTGGAGCGCGCCGCGGTTGCGCTGTTCGTGATCGGTCTTCACCGCGAGCCCACGACGGCGGGCTTCTACCGGGCGAAGTTAGCTGCGACCGCCGATGGCGCGCGCCTGGTCGAAGCGGTCGATGTCGAAATCGCGCAGGGCGAGACCTCGGGCCCCTACGGTGCGTTTCCAGCCGGCCCGCTGTCGGTCGAAAACAAGGCCGGCCTGATCTATCGCGTCAGCGCGGAGCGCAAGGCCGATCTCGGGGAACGGCTCGTTGCGGCGTTCGAGCACGCGCATCTGCTGGTGTTCCGCCCGCGCGATGCGGCTGCAGCCGACATGAAGGCGTTGCTCGCCGCCGGTTGGTCGAACACCGGCATCGTCACGTTTTCTCAGCTCGTTGCGTTCCTGTCGTTCCAGGTGCGCGTCGTCACCGGACTGCGCGCGCTCGGTGCCTCGCTCGGGCGCACCGCGAACGCCGCGGCCGGCGCGTAAGGAGGCTGCATCATGAGCGCTGCAAACAATGTCAATCCGCCCGTCGTCTTCACCCAGGATGAACTGGGCTGGGTGTCGTGGATCGATCCGCTGCCCGAGACTGAGCTGACCGAGCGGCATTTCGCCGGCCTCGTCGATCGCTCCCGTTCCAAGTCCGAATATTTTCGACTGCTGGTGCGCGATCCCGAGGTGCTGGAAGCCCGCACCAAGACCGACAAGGACATCTTCTACAACGTTGCCGACGGCCTGCCGCGGGCCGAACGCGAACTCGCGGCGGCTGCGACCTCGCGCTATAACGGCTGCGTCTACTGCGCCTCCGTGCATGCGCGTTTCGCCAGCACTTATTCCAAGCGCCGCGACGATGTGCAGCGGCTGCTCGACGAGGGCGTTGGCGCCGATCTCGGCGAGCGCTGGAATGCGGTCGTCAAGGCCTCGGTGGCGCTGGCTGCGACGCCGATCGCGTTCGGCCCCGACAATGTCGATGAGCTGCGCCGCGCCGGTCTCGACGATGCGGAGATCGTCGACGTCATCAACGGCGCGTCGTTCTTCAACTGGGCGAACCGACTGATGCTGTCGCTCGGCGAGCCTTCGAAATAGCCAATCTCACCGGCATGGAAATTGCTGGTTGTTTCAACACCTGACAGGATGGAGCCGTCCATGAGCAACATCGATCGTCGTACCCTGGTCAAGGGCTCGCTTGCCGCCATGATGGCGGGAGCATCCTTCTCGCGTGCCGCGCTTGCGCAATCGTCCGAGCCGATTTTGCTGGGCGTCAGCGGTCCCCTGACCGGGCCGAACGCGCAATATGGCACGCAGTGGAAGCAGGGCTTTGATCTCGCGCTCGACGAGATCCAGGCAGCGGGCGGCATCAACGGCCGCAAGCTCGCCTACAGCTTCGAGGACAGCCAGAGCGACCCGCGCCAGTCGGTGGCGATTGCCCAGAAGTTCGTCTCCGATCCCAGGATCGTCATGGAGCTCGGCGATTTCTCCAGCCCCGCCTCGATGGCGGCCTCGCCGATCTATCAGCGCGGCGGGCTGGTGCAGTTCGGCTTCACCAATTCGCATCCCGACTTCACCAAGGGCGGCGACTTCATGTGGAGCACCTCGGTCAGCCAGGCCGACGAGCAGCCGCTGCTGGCGGCCTATGCCGTCAAGCGTCTCGGCCTGAAGAAGCTCGCCGTGCTGCACCTCAACACCGATTGGGGCCGCACCAGCCGCGACTATTTCGTCAAGGCCGCGAAAGAGCACGGCGCCGAAATCGCCGTCACCGAAGGCTACATCGCGGAGGAGCGCGACTTCCGCTCCACGCTGGTGCGGGTCCGCGACGCCAATCCGGACGGATTGATCCTGATCTCCTATTATTCCGACGGTGCTCTGATCGCGCGCCAGGCGCGTCAGGTCGGGCTGAAGCAGGTGATCTGCGCCGCGAGCTCGGTCTACTCGCCGAAATTCCTGGAGCTGGGCGGCGAGGCCGTCGAGGACGTCCATGTCGGCACGCGCTACTTCCCGGAAGACCCGCGCCCCGAGGTGCAGAAATTCATCGCGGGCTTCAAGAAGAAGTACAACGGGGTGGAGCCCGACGCGTTCAACGCCTACGCCTACGACGCGATGAATATGGCGGCCGCCGTCGTCAAGATTGGCGGCACCGACCGGCGCGCGATCCGCGACGCCTTTACGAAAGTGAAGGATGTCTCGAGCGTGATCTTCGGCAAGGCGACGTTCGACGTCGAGAGCCGCCGCGTCAAGGGCGCCATGAACGCCGAGCTCGTCGTGCGCAAGGGTCAGTTCGCGCTCTGGGACGGCAAGCCGACCTGAGGGGATTTTCTGCGTGTCTTCCTGGCTCGACTACACGATCAACGGGCTGATCGTCGGTAACGTCTACGCTCTCGTTGCGGTCGGGCTCGCGCTGATCTTCGGCGTCAGCCGGCTGATCAATTTTGCGCAAGGCTCGATCTACCTCGTCGGCGCCTATATCGGCTGGGTCGCGGTGGTGCAGCTGCATACGCCGCTGCCGCTCACCATCATCGTGGTCGCGGTGGCGGCGGCGCTGGTGGGCTTGATCATCGAACGGTTCGGGCTGCGTCCGCTGCAGAACTCGGTGCGCATCGCACCGCTGCTGGCGACCATCGGCATCAGCTTCGTGCTCGATCAGCTCGTGATGCTGACCTTCTCGCCCAATCCGCGCGCGCTGCCGAGCCAGTTGCCGGATATCCGCTTCCAGATCGGCGGCGGCACGATCGGACCGCTCGATCTCTTGATCGCTGGCGTCGGCATCACCAGCGCGCTGCTGCTGTTCGTGTTCCTGCGCTATAGCAAGCTTGGCTGGGCCATCCGCGCCACGGCCCAGGATCGCGACGCCGCGATGCAAATGGGCGTCGACGTCAATCGTGTCAATCAGGCCGTGTTCGGCATTGCGGCTGCGCTCGGCGGCGTCTCCGGCCTGCTGGTCGGCATGTACTACAACCAGATCGACACCGCGATGAGCCTGCAGGCAACGCTCAAGGGCGTCGTCGCCGAAGTCGTCGGTGGTGCCGGCAATGTGCCGGGTGCGGTGATCGGCAGCCTGCTGCTCGGACTGGTCGAGAGCTACGGTGTCGCCGTGTTCGGCACCAGCTACCGCAATCTGTTCGCATTCCTGCTGCTGGTCGTCGTGCTCGTGCTGCGGCCGAATGGCCTGTTCGCCAGCGCCCGGCAGGCGCCGCCCGAGCCGCTCACCGGCACCTTCATCGCGCCGAGCCGCCCGGTGCGCATTCCGCGCTGGGCTCTGCTGATCGCTGCCGCCGTCTTCGCGATCCTGCCGCTGTTGCCAGTGTCGTTTTACGTGCTCCAGACCCTGATCAACGCCTGGCTGCTCGGCATGCTCGCGCTGAGCCTCACCCTGGTTGCAGGCACGATCGGTCAGGTCTCGCTGGGACACGCCGCGCTGCTCGCGATCGGGGCCTACACCTCCGCGCTGCTGTCGCTCAATTTCGCCGTCCCGGTCGTCCTTGCCATCATCGGCGGCGGCCTGATGAGTGCTGCGCTGGGCACGGCGCTGATCTCGCCGTCGTTCCGGCTGCGCGGACACTATGTGTCGATCGCGACGCTCGCGATCGGCGAGATCGTCTCGCTGGTGATCCTGAACTGGGAGAGCGTCACTCGCGGGCCGATCGGCATCTCCGGCATTCCGCCGCTGGCGCTGTTCGGCTATGAGCTGGTCAGCCCGATTTCGATCTACTGGTTCAGCTTCATCGCGATGGTGGTGCTGGCGCTGCTGCAGGGACGCCTGCTCGGCTCCCATCTCGGCCGCAGCTTTCGCGCCATCCGCGACGACGACATCGCCTCGCGCGCCTATGGGCTTAGCCTGAATCGCTATAAATCGCTCGCCTTCATCTTCGGTGGCTTTGCCGCCGGCATTAGCGGCGGCATCGCCGCGCATCTCTATTCCTACATCAACCACGAGACCTTCAACACGCAGCAATCCATTTTGGCGCTGACCGTGGTGATCCTCGGCGGCCTCGGCAATGTCGTCGGGGCGATTCTCGGGGCGGTCGCGCTGGTCGGGCTGCCGGAAGTGTTCCGGATCGCGGCGGAGTATCGCATCCTGATCTACGGCATCGTGCTGCTGCTGCTGGTGCGGTTCAGACCGCAGGGCCTGTTGGGGACGATGTGATGAGCACGACCATGCTGTCCCTGCGCGGGCTGACGCGGCGTTTCGGCGGCCTCACCGCCGTCGATGCCATCGATCTCGATCTCGCCAGGGGCGAGCTGATCAGCATCATCGGCCCGAACGGGGCCGGCAAGACGACGTTGTTCAATCTCGTGACCGGGCTTGACCGGCCGGACGCCGGGACGGTTCGCTTCGAGGGACTGGACATCACGGGTCTCTCGCCGGAGCGGCTCGCCGCCGAAGGTGTCGCGCGCACGTTCCAGCTCGGCCGCGTGTTCGGCAATCTCAGCGTGATGGATAACGTGTTGATCGGTGCCCATACGCGGCTGCGTGCGGTCAAGCCGGCCGTGCCGGTGATCGGGCCATTGCTGGAATTGGGGTTGGCGTTGCTGCGCCCCGCCAGCGTCAGGGCCGAGGAGGAGCGCTTGCGCGAGGAGGTGAAGCTCATTCTTGCGCGCTTCGGCGAGCGGCTGCTGCCGCGCATCGACCAGCCGGCCTACAGCCTCTCCTACGCCAATCGTCGCCGCGTCGAGATCGCGCGGGCGCTCGCGCTGAAGCCGCGCCTGCTGCTGCTGGATGAGCCGACCGCCGGCATGAACCCGACCGAGACCACGGAGATGCAAGGGCTCGTCGCCGAGTTGAAGGCCGAAGGGCTGACGATCTTGCTGATCGAGCACAAGCTCGAAATGGTGATGCGCCTCTCCGACCGTGTTATCGTCATGGACGAGGGCAAGAAGATCGCGGAAGGCCCGGGCGAAGCGGTGCGCGGCGATCCCAAGGTGATCGAAGCCTATCTCGGCCACGGCCTGACGGCGAAGCAGGAGAGCGCGGCATGACGAACTCGCCTCCCGATGCGCTGCTCGCGCTCACCGACGTCAATACCTTCTACGGCCAGGCCCAGGTGCATTTCGACCTGTCGATATCAGTGCCGCGCGGCCACATCGTCTGCCTGCTCGGCGGCAATGCCAGCGGCAAGTCGACGACGATGAAGATCATTTTAGGTCTGGTGAAGCCGCGCTCGGGCGAGGTGACTTTCGACGGTGCCTCGCTGCTCGGATTGACAACGCCGCAGATCGTCCGCCGCGGCATCGCCTCGGTGCCGGAGGCGCGACGGCTGTTCGCCGACATGAGCGTGCGCGAGAACATCCTGATGGGGGCGTTCGTGCGCGACGACCGTGAGGCGATCGCGCAGGATCTCGACAAGATGCTCACGCTGTTCCCGAAGCTCGGCCAGCGGCTGTCGCAGCGCGCCGGCTCGCTCTCCGGCGGCGAGCAGCAGATGGTCGCGATGGCGCGCGCGCTGATGAGCCGTCCCAGGATGATCGTGATGGATGAGCCGACCATGGGCCTGTCGCCGCTTTATGTCGACCGCGTGCTGGAGCTGATCCGCACCATCAACCAGGAGGGCGTGTCGGTTTTCATGGTCGAGCAGAACGCCAGCCTCGCGCTCGAGATCGCGCACGAGGCCTATGTGCTGCAGACCGGCAAGATCGTTCTCTCCGGGTCCGCCCGCGCGCTGAAGGACGATCCCCGCATCCGCGATGCCTATCTCGGCGGGTCCGAGGCTGCATAGCGCCATCTCGGCCTGCATGGTTCGAGACGCCCGCTTGCGCGGGCTCCTCACCATGAGGTTCTGGCAATCGCTGCGAAACAAGACCTCATCCTGAGCAGCCCGCGCAGCGGGCGTCTCGAAGGATGGCGACCAGCACTGCTGCAGAACCCTGCCGCCCCCTCCGGGATTGCACTGGTCAGTATGACCATCTTATGAAAAGGTCATACCGTTGGCGCGATCGGCGTGCGGCGGACGGAATCAACGACGTGACGAGATTATCTTTGCGGGCGGTCGAGCCCGGAATGGTGCTGCTGTTCGGCGGGCTGATTGGGGCCAACATCGCGGCGTGGGTCTGGACGTTCGCGGCGTTTGGTGACCGGCCGACGGTGATGGCGACCGCGCTGCTCGCCTGGGTGTTCGGCCTGCGCCACGCCGTCGATGCCGACCACATCGCGGCCATCGACAATGTCGTGCGCAAGCAGATGCAGGCAGGTGGCGCGCCGCGCAGCGTCGGTCTCTTTTTCGCGCTCGGCCATTCCACGATCGTCGTGGTCGCGACCATGCTGCTCGCGCTCGGCGTCGTCAGCCTCGGTGGCGACAGCCTGCTCAAGGAGATCGGCGGCTTCATCGGCACGTCGGTGTCTGCGCTGTTCTTGCTGGTGATCGCGGCCATCAATCTCCTCATCTTCGCCGGCTTGTGGCGGACGTTTCGCGCCGCGCGGGAGCAGGGCATTCACGACGCCGAGGGCCTCGATGCCCTGCTTGCCAATCGCGGCCTCCTGGCGCGGCTGTTCGGCCCGATGTTCCGCCTGGTGACAAAACCCTGGCACATGTATCCGCTCGGCTTCCTGTTCGGGCTCGGCTTCGACACCGCAACCGAGATCGGCCTCCTCAGCATCTCCGCCAGCGAAGCCGCGCGCGGCGCTTCGTTTGCCGATGTTCTCGTTTTCCCCGCGCTGTTCGCATCTGGCATGGCGCTGGTCGATACCGCCGACTCCGCGCTGATGGTGAGCGCCTATCGCTGGGCCTTCGTCGATCCGCTGCGAAAGCTCTGGTACAACCTCACGATCACAGGGGCTTCGGTGGCGGTGGCGCTGTTGATCGGCGGCATCGAGGCGCTCGGGCTGATCGCGGACCGGCTCGGCCTGTCCGGCGGCGTGTGGGCCCTGGTTGACGCGCTCAACGATTCGCTCGCCAATGTCGGCTTCGCCGTGGTCGCGCTGTTCGTGATCGCCTGGCTCGTCTCGGTCGTGCTCTATCGGCGCATGTTTGCGCTCCACCGAGCGGCCACGCCAAAATTGCTGCAATGCGCCGATGCCACCGAGACGGTCTGAGTCCGACCGACGCTGCGGCGCGCTGACGGCATTTTCGGTCTTGGTGCTGCTCGCAGATGGCGGCGACGCCTTCGCGCAGAACGCAGGCACATCGCGCGAGCTGCCGCCGGTCCAGGTCAGCGGCGGCGAGACGAAACCTCACAAGAAACCGGCCGCAGCTCGACGGTCCAGCATGCCGGTCCAGTCCAACGACCGCATCGTTGCTGACCCGACAGCCATGCGAGCGTCCGATGCGCACAGCGCCGCCTCGGGCGCAAAAGGCCCGCCCGGCATGGCAAGCGAGATCACCGTCTCCGGCGAGGACATCAACGCGCGCCCTTTCACCCGGCCCGGTGAGGCGCTCGAAGCTGTGCCGGGGTTGATCGTGACCCAGCATTCCGGCGAAGGCAAAGCCAACCAGTATTTTCTACGCGGCTACAATCTCGATCACGGCACCGATCTCGCCATCGCCGTGGACGGCGTGCCCGTCAACATGCGCACACACGCGCATGGCCAGGGTTATGCGGACTTGAATTGGCTGATCCCGGAGACCATCGCCGCGATCGACGTACGCAAGGGGCCATATTTCGCCGACGAGGGCGATTTCGCTTCGGTCGGTAGCGTTCACATCGGCCTGATCGACCGCACCAAGGGGCTCGCGCAGGTGAGCGCCGGCAGCTTTGGTTATCGCCGCCTGCTCGGCATGGACTCAACGAAGGTTGGCGACGGCTCGCTGCTCGTCGCCGGCGAGATCGGCACCTATAATGGGCCGTGGGACAATCCCGACAATGTCCGCAAGCTCAACGGTCTCGTTCGCTACAGCCAGGGTACCGCGACGGATGGCGTATCCGTCACTGGCATGGCCTATGCGAACAAATGGAATTCGACTGATCAGGTGCCGCAGCGAGCGATCGCGCGTGGCCTGCTCGACCGGTTCGGCTCGGAGGATCCAAGCGACGGCGGCAACACCAATCGCTTCGCGCTCTCCGCCCGCATCGCGCAGAGTGACGATGTGGGGTCTTGGAAAGCCAACGCCTATGTGGTGAAGAGCCAACTCGACCTCTTCAACAACTTCACCTATTTCCTTGGCGATCCCGTGCTTGGCGACCAGTTCTACCAGCACGATGACCGCCTGATGGCCGGCGCCAACATCTCGCGCACGCTGGACGGCTCGTTTGCGGGGCTGCCGATGCAGACCACGATTGGCCTGCAATCGCGCCATGATTCGATCGATCTGGCGCTGACCAATAATTTTCGGCGCGGCTTCGTCTCCAACATCCGCAGCGACAAGGTCGGCGAGGGCAGCGTCGGTGCATTTGCCGAAAACACCGTGCGCTGGACCGATTGGCTCCGGACCACAATTAGCTTGCGGGGCGACTACTATGCCGCTGATGTCGCATCCCTGTTCAACCAAAATAATTCCGGTCGCGCCGATGCCGCGCTCGGCAGCCCGAAGTTCAGGATGGTGCTCGGTCCGTTCAACCAGACCGAATTCTTTCTCGGGGCCGGCTACGGCATGCATTCGAACGACGCGCGCGGCGCGACCACGACCGAAGACCCGAGCGATCCCGCGACAAGGCTGACGCCGTCGCCGCTGCTGGTGCGGACCAGAGGCGCGGAGATCGGCGTTCGCAGCAGGATCGTCCCCGGTCTCGACACCTCGCTCAGCCTCTTCATCCTCGATCAGGATTCCGAGATTCTATTTTCGGGCGATGCCGGCGACACCTCGGCGACCCGCGCCAGCCGTCGCTACGGCTTTGAGTGGACCAACCATTACCGCCCGCAACCATGGATCGAGATCGACGCCGATCTTGCGATGACCCATGCGCGCTTCCGTGGATATGACAGCGCTCAGGCCGAGGTCTACGCCTCGCTCACCGGCTATCCCGAGGCGCAGGCCGGCAACGCGCCCGGCAATTACATCCCGAACGCGCCGGCGATGGTGGCATCAGCTGGCATCACGCTCGGCGAGAAGACCGGCTGGTTCGGGGGCTTGCGCTGGCGCTATCTGGCGTCGAGCCCACTGACGGAAGACAATGCGTTCCGCTCGTCTGCGACCAGCATCTTCAACGGACGCCTCGGCTACCGCATCGACAATGGCTGGCGCCTTCAGCTCGACGTGCTCAATCTCCTCAACATGAAGGCGAACCAGGTCACCTACGCCTATGGGTCGCTGCTGAAAACCGACACGCTCTACGCCCTATGTACCTCAGGCACCGCGCCCGCCGCGGTCTGCCAGAACGGCGTGATGGACACCGTGCTGCACCCGGTCGAGCCGCTGACGTTCCGCGTGACTGTGGCGGGAGCGTTCTAGGCCGAAGCCGCGCTCGCGACCTGCTCCGCCGGCAGATCGTCGGCATTGGGATCGCCCGGCGCGGTGGCCCAGGCGAGCTCCACCAGCGTCACGAACCGGCGGCCGGCGCCGTCGAGCTGGCAGACGATCAGGCCCTGCTCCTCCATGTAGCCGAGCAGGCGCTGCGCCCGGCGCAGCGAATGCGAGCCGTAGGCGCGGGCGATCGCGGCGTCGCCGGGGCAGGGCCAGCCTTCTTTAGCCGCGCGCGCGATCATCATGAACACGCCCTGCATGTCCTCGGGAAGGATCGAGGCGCGCAGCGACACATCCTGCCAGGCGTCGTCCTCGGCATGCTCGGCGCCGAGCCCGGCGCGTGCGCGTGTCAGCATGCGGCGGAATTCGGTGAGGTCGGGCACCGCCGAGCCGAGGCCCTCGATGCGGCAGCGGACCACGAACTCCTGGTACAGCACGCCGACCGCGCGGAAGCCGGCATCGGGCGCGGCGAGCACGGCACGCAGGGTTCGATCCACGCGCTCGCGCCGCTCCGCGAGTTCCTCGGCACTGATCGGGACCTCGATCATGTCGGGGCCGATCTCCGGTGCCGCAGCCTTCGCGGCGCGGAGCTGCTCGAGCAGATCGGGCGCGGGCCGGCGCTGCGGCCGGCTGGCATCCGGCGGCGGCGCGGCCAGGATCACAGCGCGCATATTTTCGAGCGCGGCTTCGGGCATCGGCATCAGCCGCGGCGTGGAATTGCGCGGCTGGGTTTCGGTCGCGCCGATGTTCAAACGCAGGGGGCGTCGCGACAGTGCGGGGCCGAGCGCCATGAATTGTCCGCGTTCGAGATCGCGAAAGGATTCGGCCTGCCGCCGCTCCATGCCGAGCAGGTCGGCGGCGCGCGCCATGTCGATGTCGAGGAAGGTGCGGCCCATCAGGAAGTTGGACGCTTCCGCCGCGACGTTCTTGGCGAGCTTCGCCAGCCGCTGGGTCGCGATGATCCCGGCAAGCCCGCGCTTGCGGCCGCGGCACATCAGATTGGTCATCGCGCCGAGCGAAAGCTTTCGCGCTTCGTCAGAGACTTCGCCCGCGACCGCAGGCGCAAACAGCTGCGCCTCGTCGACCACCACCAGCATCGGATACCAGTGGTCGCGGTCCACGTCGAAGAGTCCGCCAAGGAAGGCCGCGGCGCGGCGCATCTGGTTCTCGGCGTCGAGCCCTTCGAGATTGAGCACGGTGGAGACGCGATGCAGCCGCGCGCGCTCGCCGGCGACCTGAAGGCCGCGCTCGGTGTGATCCTCGGCCTCGATCACGAGATGGCCGAAATGCTCCGCCAGGGAGACGAAATCACCTTCGGGATCGATGATGGCCTGCTGCACCCAGGGCGCGCTCTGCTCCAGCAACCGCCGCAGCAGATGTGATTTTCCGGAGCCCGAATTGCCCTGCACCAGGAGGCGGGTCGCCAGCAGTTCCTCGAGGTCCATGGCCGCCGCGGCGCCCGCCGTGGTCTGCCCCATCTCGATCGCAACCGTCATGCCCGACTCAAGTCCCATCATTCGCGGACAGGGGCTTATCAACCCGGCCGCGGCGCGTCGAGCGCCACGGCGGAAATCATGCGTTGTTGCCCACGGCGGAGTTCAGGCGTGATTCGATTGCCGTAGAAGTGCGGGCCGATAGGGGGCTTGTGGATCGTCGTCCTCGTTCTCGGGGATGGCGCAGGAGCCGAATTCCTGCCTGATCCGCTCGATTTCGGCGATGCGCTCGTGCAGCCGCTGCAGATGCTCCGGGGATTTCGCCCGCCAGAATCGGAAGGTGTCGGCGGTGAGCGGCAGGAACGCGGTGCCGAACAGCGTCGGCTCAGGAACGACGGTGCGCCCGAGCAGCAGGAACCGGTCAGCGCCGGAGACGACGAGCGTCGCGTAGCCGCGATTTCCGATTCGCTTGATCCCGTTCAGCGACCATTCGACGAGCTTGCTGAAATAGGGCTCCTCGCGCCAGCGGTCGGGGCAATGGTCATCGACCGTCACGTTCACGGCGTCCTGGCTGAAATGCACGATGATGCCCGACTTCGCGGGAAACCAATCGTCGTCGAGATGGCCTTGCAGCCAGGCGCAGACGAATGAACGGCACATCTGGGGACGGCGCTCGTAGATGGTGCAACCCGTGCCGGCCTGCCAATGCTTGCACAGCTGGTTCACCGGCTTGTCGACGGCGGCCACTTCGAGGATGTCGCAGCAGGCATTGCACGAGCTGCATTGCCGAGTGGGCGGCGGCGCAGTTCGACCGGCTGCCCTGAAACCCTGGCCATCGCGAACGACCAGCCGCTGCTTCTCGAGTGCATTCAATGCGCGCTCGATCTTGAGGCGGGACAAGCCGGTCGCGTCAATGACACCCTTTATCGTCGTTGCGCCGGCTTCCACGGCGCGAACGACCTGCAACGTCGTCTGATCCATCTTCGACTACTTGTTTTTCTGCCTTCCAACTGGCGATCGCGCGCCGATCAGGAAGTTGCGGAACTGCCTGCCGGCCTGTCGCGCGGCGGATAATTCGGTAACTCGCATGGCTAGAACTCGCATGGATGCGATGTTTGCGCAAATCGATGGCGCCCCGGGGACGGTCCGAACTGCGCCTGATCGCGATCGATGTGCCAATTCCGGGCAGGCAGCAAGGGGGGCCGTGCCGAATGTTGTTACAGCGCGCCCGATCCGCCCTGCACGATCTTCTCGTTGAGCTTGAGGTCCACGGTCTCGACCGTGCGGTCGATCTCGGCATTGGGCACGCCGAGCTGATGCGAGATCAGCTTCACCAGCAGATCGACGCGCTCGATGAAGGGGGCGCCGCTCGCCACCGCGCGCGCGGCCGATGACGGCTTCAGCAGGCTTTCGGCGGCCTTGGCGTATTTCGCGAACGGCACCTGGTCCTGCGGATCGGCGCCGAGACGGCGGGCGATTCCGTCGACGTGGTCGTAGATCGTCTGCGACCGATTGAGATCGCCGTGCACGGCGTCGCGGATCGACTGCGGCTCGTGCGGCGTGATGCAGCGATAGTTGCCGGTCAGCAGCATCGACCATTTCGCCAGCGGCACGAACAGGGAATCGAACACCTTCAGCTTCACCGGCACGTCGTGGCCATCGAGGGTCACCGCGTCGATGTCGGCTTCGAGCTCGCGCAGCACCTTGTTGTGCTTCTCCTCGGCGAACACGGAGGCCTTGAAATTCGTGGGCAGACCGACGTGAAGCACGTTCGCAGCCTCTTCCGGCGGACGGAACGCCTGCGGGTCGGGCGAGCACAGGGTCACCAGCCCGGGCTCGAAGCGCTCCCACACCTGCGCATTGGTGTAGGCTTCCTCGAGATCCATGTCCGCGAGCGAGGGGATCCGCTTCAGATAGGGCAGCGGCGGCATGTTCATGATCGACAGGCACGGCAGCTTCGCCGCGGCGATCCTGACCATGAGAACGCGCACCGTGTGGTTGGTGTATTGCGGCTCCTGCATCGCAAGGCCGATCATGTCGTAGCGCGACAAGTCCACATTGGCGGGTGTCACGGCGTCAAGCTTGCCGGGCAGGTCGCGCGAGAAGATGGCGCGGTGAACCGCCTCGTCACGCAACTTGATGCGCACCTCGGTACCCTCGCGGTTGATCAGCTCCGCGGTCTTGGCGCGGCAGACCAGGGTCACGTTGTGCCCCGCCATCAGCAGCTTCGTGCCCAGCAGGGAGCCGTAGGAAGCCCCGAGAATCAGGATGTTACGCGCCATGTCTCGTCCCTTTGACAATTTGTGCTGTTTTTGAGCCCCGGCCGTCATCCGCGGGCGAGTTTGGCGGCATGTAAGGCAAAGTGCGTGGGGATGGCAACTGGGATAATGGATACAAGGGTAGGGACGGCTCAGCAGGCGGTCCAGCGTGTTGCTTGCCGCCGAAAGCGAGAGGACGCCTCATCGGCGACGGGCTCTGCAGGTGCATGAGCTGCTCAAATAACTGGCTTACCGAAGTAAGGAATGTTGTAGGTCCCGATCGCCCGGGCTCACCCAGAACGCGATCATACCTGGTCACGTCGCGCGCGCCGGGTGCGGATGAGTGACGTCGAGGATTTTGTCGCGCGGGTTTTCCTGCGACGCCGACCGCCGAAAAGTCCCGTGGCGAAGGCCGTTGGCATCATAAACGGCAATCCGCCGCATCCCTCGATCGCCATCGTGATGGATGGCACGCCGGATCGGCGTCATGAGGAATTCATGATGGAAGCCGATACAGGCCCTGCGTTTTTCGCCATCGAACGCGATCCAATTTTTAGTCGTCCATCGCAACAAAAAACTGCAAACGCGGGACGGCAAAAAGTGGCAGAATGGTGCGGGGCCTAAACTGTGTATCAGCAACGGAGCTGAGACGTGACGATTGAGTTGGAGCCGGCGTGAGACTTGCTTTGCGACCAGTTCGTTCGGACTGTAGTCCGTCTGGTCCAGTGCCCCGCCCGCGAAGGGAAAACGGAACGATAAGCGGGACAGCAGACGCACATGTGATCACGCAAGCGTGATGTCGCATCGAGCAGACATGCAGGGCGTTGCGCTGACAGCGTTGCGCCTGGTCCAAGCAACCGCCGACGCGCCGTTCGGGGACTGACATGGAAGATGATCATTGGCCTCACTGCGCGTGCGACGGCGCCGGTCGAAGCCTGGAGTGCTTGCGGAAACGCGCGTCCGATTTTTTCGAAAGCTTGTCCGTCGCGGAGCTCGGGCGCGAGGCGCACAGGCATCGGTGGATTTCGGACTGGTTGCGGATCTCAGGCGAGTACCGGATCTTCGCCGAATCGGCGCGCGCAGCCGGTTCAGCTCAGATCGCGCGGGAAGCGTGGCTGTGCTCGCTGACGGCCCTCGAAGTCGCGAGGAGCCTGTCTTGGCCCGGAGATCCCGGGAGTACCGACCTCGTAGACAAGGTCGGACTCAGCCTGAGGGGCTTCGAGGAGGAGGCCGGTTCGGCGATCGAGCGCGTGGAGATCGACTGCTTTGATCAAGGCTCGCTTGCGGGCTACTTTCTGCCGGCGTTCCCCGACCGGTCTTTCGCACCAGCGGTTATCTGTGTCAGCGACGAGGACATCACCCTGGGCTCGATGATGAGCAGGCTGTTGCCGGTCTCAGGGCGACGGAACATGTCACTCCTGCTCGTTGATGCCGGCGATTCATCCGGTCGTAACCCCTTCAAGCCGGCGCATGTTCTTCAATGCTGGCTGGACTACCTGGAAGCTCGTCCGGACGTCGATTCGCAGCAGATCGCGGTCTACGGCGAGGGAGCGGCCGCCGGTCACGCATCCCGTCTTGCCCTCCTGGATCGCAGGATGGCTGCCGCCGTGTGCGACGGCGGCATTGCGACGTCGGTCATGCGCCGGGCATCGCTGCGCTGGATGATCGGCGTCGAGCAGGCGGTCGGTGACGAGACCTCGACGGGCTCGTTGCTGCCGTCGCGTCGGATACCTTGCCCGCTTCTGATGGTGGTCGGGAGCCGCTCAATGGTTTGGGAGGAGGATGCTCTCGAACTGCAAGCAGGCTATCGGCAGGCCGGAGCCGATTGCGCGACCGTCGTGCCGAACCGCATTCCACACCCTCTGGGCGAGGTCGAGAATTTCATCGCGGTGGACGATTTCATTTTCAAATGGCTCGACAGCAAACTTGGAATTGCCCGCCAGCTGGACTCTGTGACCTACCTCTAACGCGCCAAGAAATTGGGAAGGCGAGATTGGGAATGCGAGAAGAGATTGGGGATGAATCGAGGCGCGGGCTCCGCGCCTGACGACAGTGGGTCAGGACACGTCGATCGCCAGCAATCGAGCCGCCAATCGGGCATTCTTGGCAATCGTTGCGAGCGCGGCATTCAGATCGGCCAAGGTCTTCTCGTCGAGCTCGTTGAACATGGTCGAGTTCAAGGCGAGCTTTCTCTTCGACAGTTTTTCGATCTCCGTCGTTGCTTTCGCCGTCAGCGACATCAGGACGTAGCGCGCGTCGTCTGCAGCAGGCCGTCGCGACAGGAAGCCGCCCTTTTCGAGGCTCTTGGTCTGGTTGGTGACGAAGGCGGGGTGGACGCGCAGCTTGTTCGCGATGTCGATTCCGGCGACACCTCGCCCTTCGTCCAGTTCGGTGATGGCCATCAGGATCAGCCACTGCGGCTCGGTAATGCCCAGCAGTCCGGCCCAGCTGGTGTGGATGTCCTCCAGCTGGGAATGAATTTCGACGACGTTCCAGATGAAATCCGTAATCGCCCTGTCGAGTTTCTTCTCGATCATGTGGCTCCCTCCCGTTTATCCCTTGCCTATCTTTAGTGGGATATCTTGGAAGCGTCTCGAAAATCGCGCGCCGATCCAAAAGAGAGATACCGCGGGGAAGGAATCGTAGGCTCAATTATTACTTGCAAAGAACAATTAATTTTATTATCGACTATCCACTCTATTTCGCTGCTCTTGACCCACGCGATGGACAGCGATGCGAGACCTCCAAGAAGCCCTCGGGATGCCCCCCGAGGGCTTTACTTGTTTTTCTACGCGGTTTTTCCGGGGGATATCGCCGCTGTTGCTCTCAAGACACATCGCGGCTCGAACTGTCGATTCATCAAATCAATAAATTGAGGCAGTTGTTTTTATAAACTATATGTGAAGCCACGACGGAGGGGGGGCACCTCACTGTCGTTTCAGTCCGGACCTTCGTGCGGATCTGAATTGAGCGAAATTGAGAGGGTAAAGCGGCGCCCACCGAGGAGCCGAGCCCCCTGAACCGGCCTGGAGGTTTACTAATGAAGTTGACGAAGACACTCTTTCTCGGCTCGGCTGCCGGCCTGATGGCCGCCTCCGGGGCGTTCGCAGCCGATCTTCCCGTGAAGGCCAAGGCGGTCGAATACGTGAAGATCTGCTCGCTGTACGGCGCCGGCTTCTACTACATCCCGGGCACCGACACCTGCATCAAGCTCGGCGGCTACGTCCGCGCTGACGCGAACTTCAACACCAACTCGGACTTCAATCCGAACCAGGGCGGTACTGCCGGTGCTCGCAACCGCCTGATGAACTACTACACCTTCCGCGCTCGTGAAGACCTCAACATCGACACCCGCACCGCGACCGAGTACGGCGTGGTCCGCACCTTCTTCGACGGCGTCTTCACCTGGACGAGCGGCAATTATTCCGGCACCGGTTCGGCAACGGGTGGCACCCAGTACAGCGGTGCGCTCGGTCTCAACGCTGCGGGCACCGCCCTCGTCGGCTCGAATGGTAGCGGCAGCGTCAACGGCACCGACGGCAACACCTCCGGTGGCGCGCTTGGCGTATACTATGCCTTCATCCAGTTCGCCGGCTTCACCATGGGTAAGGCCGTGTCGCAGTTCGACGCGCCCTGGACCAACTATCCCGGCAACATCACCGACAACCTCGTCGGCGGCAGCGGCACGGTCACTGGTGTCAACCAGTTCACCTACACCGCCGACTTCGGTCAGGGCGTCACGGCCTCGTTCTCGGCTGAAGACGTCTCGGCCTACTATCAGGCCGGCAACGTCAACATGACCGGCGCGACCGCGGGCGGCATGATCGGCGGCTCGTACGGCACCAACGCCATCGGCGGCACCCGTTCGCCGAACCTCGTCGGTCAGGTCCGTGTCGATCAGGCCTGGGGTCTGTTCCAGGCGTCGGTGGCTGCACATGACAACCACGTTGGTTACTACGGTGCAACCGAGCCGACTGGCCACCCCGACGACAAATGGGGTTGGGCGGTTCAGCTCGCTCTGTCGATCAAGAACATCCCGACCGGCGCGGGTGACACGATCAACATCCAGGGCGTCTACACCGACGGTGCGACCCGCTACAACTTCCAGAACCTGTCGGGCAGCAGCTACGCACTGTACGGCAATTCGGGCATTGCTGGCTCTTACGGCAGCATCGGCTTCGCCAGCGCTCCCGATACGGTGTTCGTGACCGGCAGTTCGCAGGAAACCGTCAAGACCTGGGGCTTCCGCGGCGCTTACACCCACAACTGGGATCCGTACTGGAACTCCTCGCTGTACGGTGCCTACGCGCAGGCCCAGTTCGGCACGCTGGCCAAGACCACGCTCTGCGGTGCTGGTGGCGCCGGCGGTGTGTTCGGCGGCCTGGCGGGTGTGACGGGTTGCAACCCGGACTTCGCGATCGGCCAGCTGGGTGTCGTCACCCGGTGGACCCCGGTCAAGAACCTGACATTCTCGGCGGACGTGTCCTGGACCCATCTCGACCAGAAGTATTCTGGAACGGTTGGCCTCGTCCCGAACGTCGTGACCGCCAAGCCGGCTGCGGTTTACGAATTGAAGGACCAGGACTCGATCGCCATGATCTTCCGCGCTCAGCGCAACTGGTAAGATCTGTCGAACATATGAACGAACACCCGGCGGGAAACCGCCGGGTGTTTTTCGTTGGGCAAGGCAGATGATGTGAGGCGGCTAAGCCCCGTAGCCCGGATGGAGCGCAGCGCAATCCGGGGCCGCTCGCCCGGCATTCGGCACCGTCCCGGATTACGCTGCGCTCCATCCGGGCTACGGGACCGCGCCTGTGTCGCGCGTCTGTCAATCCATACGTGCAAAAATATTCCACTTTACCGAAATTCGGTTTTGGCGTATGTGTCGCCCATCCCGGCTCATCCTTGAGGGGCGATCTTGTGGTCGTCACGTTCGCGAGCCGGGCTTGCGGTGGACGCGGCAGCGTTCGGGTGCGAGGAG